>CAYXGP010000243.1:0-11834 GCA_964464515.1 uncultured Enterobacterales bacterium | reverse complement strand
GTGCCCACGGCGACCCCCTCCATACCCCGGGCAATCCCCAGCATATCGCGGGGGGGCGGCATCCCCACCGACCGCGTGTTGGGCAGCGGGGGCGCCCCGGCTCCCAGGACCTCTCCGCCCAGACGAACGCAAGCCGCCTCCAGCAGATCCCGCCCCCCCGCCTCCATCACACCAGCCCGGGAAAAGGCCGCCCCCATTCCGGCGATGCCCGGTGTGTTGAGAGTGCCGGCGCGCCGACCCCGCTCCTGCGGCCCACCACGGAGCAGGGGCGGGATCTCGACGCGAGAGATGAGCGCGCCCACCCCGCGCGGTCCGCCGATCTTGTGTGCAGATAGGGTGATCGCGTCGGCGCAGGACAGATCGCAGCGCGCCCGCCCCGGGAGCTGGACGGCGTCGATATGCATGAGCGCCCCCGCGGCCCTGGCGAGTCCGGCGATCTCATCTACGGGCTGGAGCACACCGGTCTCGTTGTTTGCCGCCATCGCGCTGACCACCGCCACGCGTGGACCGTCGGCATCGAGCAGCGCGGCCAGCGCCGCCAGCTCCACCACGCCGCGACCGTCCACCGGAATCGTCCGGTCAGCCCAGGCCAGGACGCTGGGGTGCTCGACGGCCGTGGTCACCACCAGGGGACGCTCCGAGGTTCGGGCGCCGCAGAGAACGGTCGCGTTGGCCTCGGTGGCGCCCGAGGTGAACGTCACGTCCTTCGGCGGGCGACCGGCCCAGGCCGCGACCTGCGCGCGGGCGCGATCGACCGCCATCGCGGCCGCTCTACCCGGACCATGGGCAGACGAAGGGTTGGCCCACAGGTGCCGACGGGCATGCTCGACCGCCCGAGAGACCTCCGCTGTCGGCGGCGACGTGGCGTTGTGATCGAGGTAGTTGGGCATCGCGGCTCCAACATATTCACGGCACCGACAGAGTCACGGCACCGACCGATGCAGCGCGCCGGCCGGAGGAGCCCCCTCAAGAAAACAAGCTACAGCGTGGCCTGCAGCCGCTGGGTGAGGTGCCGATGCAACACATCGGGACTGCTCCGCTCTGCTCCGAGCGTGGTGCGCAGCTCCGGATCGTGCTCCACCGCCGAGCGGTAGCTCTCGTCCGCGGCGACCATGTCTCCGCACGAGGCGTGGGCGACCGCCTTGACCAGCAGCAGGCTCCCGCGGATCTCTCCGCGTGGGACCTCCAGCGTGAGCCCCTGGTTTGCCAACCGGGCAGCCTCCGGCCACTCCTGCCTCCGCAACCCCAGCTCGGCCAACCGCAACAGAACGCCAGCCTGGGCTGGATCGAACGCGAGGCTCTTTTCGTAGTGAGCGGCGGCCTTGTCCGGCAGCCCCATCCGAGCGTCCAATACAAAACCCTTGGTCAGGTAGGCGTCCACCACCTCGACAGGCGTCTGTGCATGGTAGATGATGATGTTGTAGATGTTGAGCAGGCTGCTCCAATCCTCCTGCGCGAACAACACCCGGGCGATCCCCTGGAGCGCGGGGATGTCGTTGGACCGCTGATCGAGCGCCTGCTGGAACCAACGCTTGGCTTTGGTGAGCTGCCCCAGGTTGAACTCGATGGTCCCCAGGCTCGTGTAGGTGAGAGAGAGCCGCTGGGGATCCCCCTCCCCGCCCGTGAGGCGAAGGATGTGACGGTAGATTTTTGCGCCCTCTTCCCACCGCTCTCGTCGAATGAGGATGGGCCCGAGGGACTCCAGCGACGGGAGGTGACTGGGGTTGAGCGCGAGGCACTGCTCGTAGTGCCCAAGGGCGTCGTCGACGCGCCCGAGTCGACGCAGCGCCTCGGCGTACCGGTAGTAGTACAGCGCGACCTCGAGCTGAACGTAGAAGTCGTCCAGGTCGCGGGCCTGCTCGACGTCCTCCATGCGGGAGAAGATCTCGATGGCCTGCTCCAGCTGGCCGCCCTTGTAGAGAAACTCACCCAGGTGCCGCAGCGCCGCGCCGTTGCCTGGATCTCGTTCGAGCACCATCGCGTAGATCCGCGCGGCGCCCTCTTGATCCTGCAGGGTGTCGATCCCGCGCTCGGCGGCCTTGAGGAGCAGCGCGACCGCCGCCTCCCCCTCGCTGGCGCGGGCCTGCCGCACGATGGCGTCGACCACGCGCTCCCAGGCGCCGCGTTGGGCGTGGAACTGCTCGAGGTGCCGCGCCGCCGCGAGGTTGGGGTGCGCGCCCGCCGTGGCCTCTTCGAGGAATCGAAGGGCGTCGTCCTCGGAGTAGAGCTGGTTCAGGTAGACCTCGCCCACCTCGGAGAGGATGGTCGTGCGCTCCGCGCCCTCAAGCCGCGAGGCCATCGCCTCTGCGTACAGGGTAAACCGCCGCCAGTCCCCGAGACTGCGGGTGAGGCTGACCAGCTGGCGCAGCGCCTCGGCGTCGCCCGGAGCGAGCTCCAGCACCTTCTTCCAGGCCTCGATGGCGTCTTCGCTGCGCTCGAGAGGCTCCTCCCACAAGCGGGCCAGCTCGCGGTACCGTGCGAGCTGCTCCCCGCCGCGGCTGATCTCCGCCTCTCGCTGCAGGACCCCCGCGAGCGTGAGGTGGTCACCGGACTCCTTCGCCAGCTTCTTGAGCCCCTCGAACGCCCGGGCGTCACCGGGCTGGAGCTCGAGGGCGCGCTGGTACTCGCTGCGCGCGTTGGCGACGTCGCCGATGCGCAGGTGCACCTCCGCCATGCGACACGCGTACCGACAGAGCACGCGCGCGTCGCCGACGGCGGTCGCGGAGAGATCGCGCAGGTAGGTCAGCGCCCGGGCGGGCTCGCCCCGTGCGCTGGCGATGCGCGCCAGCGCCTCCAGCACCTCGCGATCCGAAGGATCATCCGCGTAGAGCTGCTGGTAGTAGTCCCACGCGCGATCGGTCTCCGCGAGCTTCTCCGCGAGAATCCACCGCTGCTGCCGCTTGATGGCGCCGACCTCGTCGGCCGATCCCGTCACCTTCGCCCGCAGCGCGAGGGCGTCGTAGAGCTCCTGCCACTCCTCGGCGGCCGCCAGCGCCGCCTCGCGGGCGAGCATCGAAGGGAGCGAGCTCGCCAGCCACGCGCCGCCCGCCGCCTCCCGATCGAGGAGCGCAGCCCACGCCGCAGCCGACGCCGCATGCCGCCCCATCCGGGCCAGCGCGCGCGCCAGCTCGGCCTCATTGGCCGGCCCCAGTCGCGCCACCAGCCCACGGACCGCCGGCTCGTCGTCCACGGAGATGTGCTGCTCAAGCAGCGCCTCGAACGCGCGGCCCTGGAAGGGCTGCGCCTCGTACGCTTGCGCGTAGGCCGTCGTCGCGGCGTCGACCTGATCGGCCATGCTGTAGAGCTTTCCCGCGAGCAGTCGGTGGACCGCGGCGACCTGCGCGCTCGGCGCGAGTCCCGCCAGCTCCATGTGGACACCGGCCAGGCCGTCCGTGGAGCCCGCCGCCTCCAGCGCGCGCTCCAGACCAAACAGCGCCTGGGGGTCATCGGGAGACTCCGAGAGGTGCTGTCGCCAGCGCGCCTCGACCGTCCGCGGATCGCCCATGTGGCTCTCGATGAGGCGGGTGATCTCGCGGGCCCCGGGGTCTCCGGCGGCCTCCAGCGCTCGTCGCGCTTCTTCCCAGAATCCCATCCCTTCAGCGACCGCCGCCAGCGCACGCAGCGGGCGATCGTCCGCCTCGTTGCCCATGACCTCCGCCACCGCCTGGATCGTGGTGAGGCTGTCCCCTGACAGGCTGGCGGCGTCCGCGATGCGCGCGGAGAGGCGCGCCCGCTCACGCTCGTCTTCGGTGGCCTCCGCGCGGACCTGGTAGATCTCGATGAGCCCGCGGAGGTCTCCACCCCGCACCGCCCACCCCTCCAGAATGCGCTGGGCGCCGCCGTGTCGGGGGTTCTCGGAGAGGATCTGGCGGGCGATGTCCGCCGGCTGCTGATCGGGACATCGCTCGGCGGCGGCGGCAGCGGCCAGCAGCTTCCAGTGGCGGCGTCTCGGATCTGCAGCGGCGTCGGCCTCGCGACGCAGCAGCTCGTGGATCTCCGTCCAACCACCCGCCTCCACCAGCAGCTCCCGAAGCAACGAGAAGGCCGGGAGGAATCCGGAGAAGTTCTCCAGGCACTGACGCAGACAGTCGATCGCCCGGCTGGGCTGGCCGACTCGATCCGCGTACAGGCGCGCCGCGCGGTACGACAGGCTCACCACCTCGTCGGTGTCGGTCGCCGCGTCTGCGGCCCGCGAGAGGAGACCGGCCAGCTCCAGCCAGCCGCCGTCGGCCTCGAGGAGCCGCGAGAGATCCTCCAGCGCCGGCGCGTGGCAGGCATGCGCCTCCAGCGCCTTGTGGAGCAGCACCCGGGACCGCCCCGCGTCGTGGAGGCGGTAGCGGCAGATCTCCGCGGCGCGGTGGAACACCGCCGCCGCCGCTTGCGGCTCATCCAGCAGCGCCGCCCGCTGCTCCATGATGGCGACCAGCTCTGCCCACTGACCCCGGCGACCGTGGATGCGCTCCAGCGCCTCCAGCGACGGCCGGTAGGTCGGAACGATGGCGAGGATGCGCTCGTGGCTGGCCTGCGCGCGGGCGAGCTCATCGAGCCGCTCCTCGTAGACCTCGGCGAGACGGAACAGCACGTTGACCCGCCGCGCGCGGTCCTGCAGACCTGCGACGTGCGCCTCCAGCAGCTCTGCCAGCTCCGCGTGCTGCCCGCTGCGACCGAGCAACCGCGCGAGCCCGTCCACAGCGGGTTCGGCGGTCGGGTCGGCCCGCAGCGCCGCCTGCAGCGCCGCGACGGCGACCGCGGGGCGATCGAGCCGCCGCTCGAGCAGATCGGCCCGCTCCAGGCCCACCAGGGCGGCCTCGGTGCCGGTCGCCGCGTCCTGCTCCTCCGAGAGCGCCGCGTCCAGCGCCTCCCAGCGCTCGAGCCGGCGCAGCACACCCTGGCGCTCGCGACGGATCTCGGCGTCGTCCGCCGCGAGCTCCGCGACGGCCTCATCCCAGGCCGCGAGGGTCGCGTGCGCGTCTGTGGTGGTCATGCGAGCCACCCGGAGCAACCAGAACGCCTTGCTGGCGCCCGTGGCGTTCGCGGCGGCCCTCCGGTAGACCTCCTGGAGGGCCGAGGTGTCGCCCAGCGACATCGCAAGCCGCTCGGCCGCGAGGAAGCCGGGGGTGTACTCGGGGGCGTCGCGCATCGCGGCGCGGTAGCAGGCCAGCGCCTCCTCGCGTCGCTCCAGATGCCGCTCGAGGATCTCCCCGCGCTCGACGCGCAGCCGCGCAGCCTCCTCGCTCGCAGTGAGGCCCGCCATGCGGTCGAGGATGTTCTCCAGCGCCGGCCAGCGCTGCGCCGCACGGTAGCCCCGCGCCAGCTCGCGCATCGCCAGCCAGTCGTCCGAGTGGACCCGCAGGGCCTTCTCCATGAGGACCAGCGCGCCCGCAGGATCGCGCAGCGCGCCGCGCGCCACGAGCGCCGCGTCGACGTACACCTCGGCGGCCGAGGCTCCGCTCAGCAGCTCTGCCCGGCGGACGAGCAGCTCCCGGCACTGCTGAAATTCCCCCCGCTCCCCGGCGAGGGCGGCGTAGTCGCGGAACAGCGCGTCGTCCTGGTGATCGTTGTCCAGGGCCAGCTCGAACAGGCGACGGGCTTCGTCGTCGTCGCCCACCTGATGTCGGGCGATCGCTCCCGCCGCCGCGAACAGCGCTCCCCGCCGCGCGATGTCGGTGACCGCGCGGGCCTCGGCCTCAAGCACGCGGGCGACGCCACGCCAGCGCTCCACGGGCTCGGTCGGCGGTCGATACGGCTGACGGGCACCGACGGGCGCCTGCGTAGGCGATCGGGGACTCTGCCGCACCTTCGCCGAGGGGACTCCGTCGCGGAGCACAGGCGGGCGCGGCGGTACCAGGGGGGGGATCTCAGGCGCGGGCGGCAGCGGGATGGCCGGGGGCGCGGTCGGCTCAGCGACGCGTGGGTCGCTCAGGAAGAGCGACATGGTGTTGCCGCTCTCTGCGCCTGCGGGCGCAGAGAAGAAGTCCTCGTTCAGCTCCGAGGGCGCGGCGTCGCTGGCGGGCGCCGCCTGCGGAGCCGGGGGCTCGGGGACCACCGGCGCCTCAGGGACCGAGGGCGACTCAGGAGCGGGCCTCGGCCGCATCGGCCGACGGAAGATGAGGGTCTCGTCCGGGGGAAGGTCTACGAAATTATCCGCCGTGACGGCGTCGTCATCGTCGTCACTGACCAGCGCGGCGATCGGGTCGAGGTCGGGGATGATGGTGGGGTGCACCTCAGAGGGCGGCGCGCTGGGCGCGATCTCGGTCACCTCGTCCTGGGTCGCGAGGTCTGCAGCGCCGGAGATGTCCTCGGTGGGGGCGGGGGCCAGCCAGTCCAGCGCAGGATCCGCGACCGGGGCGGGCACCGGCGGAAGCGGAGGCGTGGGCAGCGCGGGCTCGCGGGCCTTCGGCGCGGATTCGCGGGCCTGCGGCGGGGCGATGGGGGTCGGCTGCGGCGTCGCCCGAGGTGTGGGCTGCGGGGGCCGCTGCGGCGTCGCCCGAGGTGTGGGCTGCGGCGTCGCCCGGGGTGTGGGCTGCAAAGTCGCCCGAGCCGTCGCTGGCGGGGGCGCCTTCGGAGTCGCCTTGGAGGGCGGCTGCGGCGTCGCCTGCGCGGCCCCGTCCGGCGCCTGCTCGTCGGCGCGCAGGGAGCGCCCCGCGTCGAGCGCCTCAACGGCGTCATCGTCCCAGAAACCGGAGTCGTCGCCGGCAGAGAAGAAGGAGTCCGCGAGATCATCACCGAAGATGTCGAGGTCGTCGCTGCGGTCGTTTTTCTTGCGGGGCATGATCCCTCACTCACCGGGCCTGTTCGAGCCTCACCGTGCGTCGGAAAGCGAAAGCGGCCGGGCGCGGACACATAGCACCCCCCGCAAACCCGCAGCAAGGCAGAGATACGGGGGTCGCTCAGTCCCGGGGCGCGCTCGATCCCGAGGTGCCGGCGGCGGTCTGCGTGTTCGTGATGCTGCGGCGCGGCACGCGCTCCGAGAACCCCGCGAGGATCTCGTAGGGGATGGTGCCCGCCCACGTCGCCAGCTCCCACGCGTCGATGCGCTCGCCCTGGTCGGTGCCCATCACCACCACCGCATCGCCGGGGCGAACGGCGACGGGGATATCGGTGACGTCGACCATGCACAGGTCCATGCAGATCCGCCCACGGACCGGCGCGCGGTGCCCTGCGATCAGCACCTCCGCGTGGCCCGAGAGCGCGCGGGGATACCCGTCGGCGTACCCCAACGGGAGCGTCGCGAGGCGGGTGGGTCGCGCGCTGTGCCAGGTGCGCCCGTACGACACACCGACCCCCGCGGGGAGATCGCGCACCAGCAGCACGCGCGTGCGCACCGACATCACGGGCCGCAGCGCCAGCGGAGGCTCGGGGGAGATGGGGCTGTAGCCGTACAGCAGCAGCCCCGGGCGCACGAGATCCAGCGCCATCGATGGCCGGGTGAGGATCGCACCGGAATTGGCGACGTGCAGCAGCGCCGGACGGAACCCGCGACCCCGCGCCGCCTGGACGGCCGTGAGGAAGCGCCTCCCCTGCTCGCGGGTGTGCACCCGCGCGCCTTCGTCGAGGGCGCCGCTCTCGGAGAGATGCGAGCACGCTCCGTCCACGCGCAGCCAGCGGAACGCGGCGAGGCGATCGAGGAAGTCGCCCCAGCGTGGCAGCGGCACCCCGAGGCGACCCATCCCGGTGTCGATCTTCAGGTGGATGCCCACCGGCTCATGGCGCCGGGCGGCGGCGGCGTCCAGCAGCTCGGCGTCCGCGAGGCTTGAGACCACGGGGGTGAGACGCCAGCGCAGCGCCGCCTCTGCCCCTGAGAGCCCCACCCCGCCCAGGCAGAGGATCGGTCGGGTGACCCCGGCGGTGCGCAGCGCGATCCCCTCCTCCACCAGCGCCACTGCGAACCAGTCGGCGCCGGCGGCCTCCAGCGTGCGGGCCACCGCGACGGCGCCGTGTCCATACGCGTCACCCTTCACCGCGCAGGCGATGCCCACCTGCGGCCCCACGTGCCCGCGAACCTGGCGGAAGTTCTCCGCGAGGGCGTCGAGATCGATCAGTGCTGTGGTGGGTCGAACCTGATCCATAACCATGCAGAGTGCCCCGGAAGCAGCGCTCGCCCCAGACAGGACTGGCGGGAGGCGGGTCGCCGGGACCATATTGCCCAGGCGCAGTGGCGCTGCTATCCACCCAGCCCCGCCCTTGGAGGGTTCATGCGGTTCATCGTCACCGGAGGCGCCGGTTTCATCCCCTCACACCTGTCCGAGCGGTTGCTCTGCCTGGGTCACGAGGTTGTGGCCGTCGACAACTTCTGCACCGGCTCCCGCGCGAACATCGCGCACCTGATGGACGAAGACGCCTATACGTTCATCGAGGCAGACCTGTGCGATGACCTGCCGGACGTGGGGCGGTTCGATCGGATCTTCCATATGGCCTCCCCCGCGAGCCCGGTGGCCTACGCAAACCAGCCGTTCGCGACCCTCTACGTGAACAGCCACGGCGCGCAGCACTGCCTGGAGGCCGCCGAGCGCTACGACGCGCGGTTCTTGATGGCGAGCACCAGCGAGGTCTACGGCGACCCCGCGATCCACCCGCAGGTCGAGAGCTACTGGGGCAACGTCAACCCCAACGGGCCCCGCAGCGTCTACGACGAGGGCAAACGCTACGCAGAGGCGCTGACGATGGCGTTCCACCGCTACCGGGGCGTGCAGACACGCATCATCCGCATCTTCAACACCTACGGTCCTCGGATGCAGGCCGGCGACGGTCGCGTCATCCCGGCGTTCGTCAACCAGGCGCTGCGCGGGCAGCCGCTGACGGTCTTCGGCGACGGCACCCAGACCCGCAGCTTCTGCTACGTGAGTGATCTGGTGGAGGGGCTCATCAAGCTGATGGAGTCCGACCTCGTGGAGCCGTGCAACATCGGCAACCCCTACGAGCTGACCATGCTGCAGCTGGCCGAGAAGATCAACGAGATCACCAGCAACCCCGCGGGCATCGTGCATCGCCCACTGCCGAAGGACGACCCCACGCGTCGCAAGCCCGACATCACGCGGGCGCGCACGCTGCTCGGGTGGGAGCCGACAGTGCAGTTCAGCGAAGGCATCGGCCACACCATCGCGTACTTCCGGGAGCAGCAGGCCCTGGAGCGCCGCTGAAGCCCGAGAGGAGCAGGCTCAGCCGTCGCGCAGCCGGAAGGTCACCCCCGCGCGCAGCGCGACGACGATTCCCGTGCCGCGGTTCTGCTTGGGCACGCCCAGCAGCATGCCGGTCTCCTCGACCTCCGGCGGCGGCGTCAGCATGAGGCTGGTGGGGATCTCGAAGAACCCTCCGACAGCGCCCGCGCCGTCGATCGCGCCTCCGATCCCGGTGAGCAGGCCAAGGCTCACGCCGGGAGAGGTCCCCGGGTAGGTCACCCCCGCGCGAGGCAGCTCCGGATAGCCGCCGTAGATCCGCGCGTCCAGCCCGCCCATCAGGTACGGCTTGAACGCTCCGGTGGCCCCGAGCAGTACACGCGCGGCGGGCTGGATCAGCCCCAGGGTGGTGCGGATCTCCTCCGCGGAGTCGTCGATCACCTCGACGAACTGACCACCCTCGTAGACCTCCACGCCGGTGGTGAGCTGCTGCCCGCCCCGCTGGATGCCGACCAGAACCCCCACGTCCAGCCACCACGAGGGCGTATAGGACAGCCCGATCGACGCCGCCGGACCGACGCCCGTGACGAACGCGTGGTAGCGATAGCGATCCGACGAGCGCACCGTGAGAGCATCGCCCTCGCGATCAGCGACGAGGCGGACGTCGTAGCGCCGGGTCAGATCGCCCCCGGCGAACGCAGCGGTCACCTCCAGACGAAGATCGCCGATGCGTAGACGCGCACTCTCGGCCCACGCGCCGTACGACTCTCCGCTCGCTTCATACGCCGCCTGCGCCCGCGGCGGCAGGATGGGAATCGCTGACGTGGGGGCGACCGGAGGCTCGTCCGGCTCCACAGCCAACCGCGGCTCTGTATCCGCAGGCGGCAGGGGCTCGGGAGGCAGAGGTTCCAGCGGCAGTGGCTCACGAGGCGGCGGCTCAGGAGGCGGCGGCTCAGGAGGCAGTGGCTCCGGAGGAGGCGAATCGAAGTCCGGATCTGCGTCCGGATCTTCAGGCAGGGGCAGAATCGCGACGGTACCCGCGGACGGCGCTCCGGGGACAGACGCCAGCGCCTGCTCCACCATGAACGCCACCTGCTCGCCGAACGCCGGGATCCCCGTCGGCTCGAGCCCGGTGGACAACGTCTCGATCGGCGCGCCGGCATGCCGAGCATAGATCCGCACCCACACGTCCACCTGACCGTGGATCCAGGTCGTGCTCCCGACCACAGCCACCCGCGCGTCTGGGTAATGCGCCCACAGCAGATCGAGGCAGCGGGTGTCCTCAGCGCAGGACTCGCCCACCTCACCGAGCCGATCGCCGATCTCGGCCGGGGTGTGGAGCGATATCCGCCGATGGTCCAGGGCTCCCAGGGCCGCCACGGTCAGCTCATCGGCCGCCGACAGATCCGAGGTGGTCCGGGCCGAGAATGCCGGCAAGAGGACGTCTCCGGCGATCGCGAAGCGAGCGAGCGTGAAGAGGAGAAGCACGGACGGGCCCCAGACGAAGTGCGACGGGAGTGTATCTCACGCGTTGACGGGGAGGGCCTGTCGTGAATAGATGCCCTTCGCCGGTCGGGTCACCTGTCTGGTTGGTTGCCCTCGCCGGGCTGCGAAGTGAGTACGCCGAGATAGCTCAGCTGGTAGAGCAGCTGATTCGTAATCAGCAGGTCGTCGGTTCAAGTCCGATTCTCGGCTCCACTTTCAACCTGGGTTTTCGCGGAGTCTCCCCGACGCGCAGAACCCCCATACACCCACTGATACACCCTTTGGGTGGGTGTACACCCTTCCGGACGCGTGGCACCGTCAAGACTTCGAGGTGTGGGTTGAGTCTGCGAGCAACGTAGCCGCGCTCCCCAGCACACTCTCCTGAACCCAGGTGACTCGCTGCGGACGAACGCGCATGGTACGCACAGGATTCCGACGTCTCTTCGTCGGGTATCCCTGAGCACCAGCCCCGAGACCGCCGCATGATCACCGGAGACCTCAAGAACCGGGTGGACCGTCTGTGGACCACCTTCTGGAACAACGGCATCAGCAACCCGCTGACCGTCATCGAGCAGATCTCCTACCTGCTGTTCATCAAGCGGCTGGACGACGAGGAGCTCGCCAAGGAGAAGAAGGCCCGGCGCCTCGGCCGCCCGCTCCGAAGCCCGCGCTTCTCCCCCCAGCAGCAGGCCATGCGCTGGTCGCAGTTCAAGAACATGGGCAACGCCGACGCCATGCTGGCCGTCGTCCGCGATCAGGCCTTCCCGTTCATCAAGGCCCTCGGCGGCACGGACGGCTCGACCTCCTACGCCCGGCACATGCGGAGCGCCGTGTTCATGATCGGCAGCGGCGCGCTGCTGGAGAACGTCGTCGGGCAGATCGACGAGCTCCCGATGCAGGACCGGGACACGAAGGGCGACCTCTACGAGTACATGCTCTCGAAGCTCACGACGGCGGGCACCAACGGCCAGTTCCGCACCCCGCGCCACATCATCAGGATGATGGTGCAGATGGTCGATCCCAAGCCGCTCCGCAGCGAGAAGATCTGCGATCCGGCCTGCGGCACCGCCGGGTTCCTGGTCGCCGCCTCCGAGCATGTCCGGGCGGCCATGCTGGGCGCTGCCAACCTCCGCAGTCACTACAACGCCGGTATGTTTCACGGCTACGACTTCGACGCCACCATGCTCCGTATCGGCAGCATGAACATGATGCTGCACGGCATCGAGAACCCCG
>CAYXGP010000242.1:0-11887 GCA_964464515.1 uncultured Enterobacterales bacterium | reverse complement strand
CAGCTGCCTCCCGTGCGGGGACCGTCCTCCCCCCTCATGAATAAGACGGGTTCAGCGCTGGAGGGGAGGGGAGCGACGAGAGAGGGGAGCGGGCCTCGCTGGTAACTCCGTTCAACGTCTTCTGAATCCTGTTCTACTGGCCCTGTCCTGTTCTACTGGCCCTGTTCTACTGGAACTGTCTGTTGACCCTGATCGTACCAGCCCTGATCGGATCGGTCTGGCTCACGGAACGAGAGGACGCTGCGCACACGTCGCGGTCGTACCGATGATCTCGCAAGCCAACGCAGTCCCGGGGACGATCGGCCCGAACTGGGCCGGCGGACCGCCCTTGAACACGATCCGACACCCAGACGGCTGGACCGGGGTCAGCCGGACCCGCCCGCTGCCCGATCGCGCCGCACGCACCCGCGTTCCGTCGGGACAGACCAACTCAAGAACGCGAACACCGGGGACGCCGCTCAGCCACACATCGACCGCCCCCGACGGGGGCGGGGACCGGCTGGGGCGTCGCCGCCCGCTGCGCGAGCTGGTGCCCGCAGCTGACTCCAGCGGTAGAGCGCACACAGTCCACGAGCATCCCGGCGTGAATCGGCGTGTAGGTCGCGCCGCCGGGCTGGAACTCCGCGCCGCAGCTCGTGCGGGACGGAAGCCCGCTGAGCTCCGCGCGCCCGTCGATGAGCGGTGACCACTGACGCAGGCCCCCGGGACAGCTCACGCTCACCGACTCAGGAGAGCTGCCCGGCGGAAACCGCAGCCGCAACAGATCGGGATCGACCTCCCACTCCGCCGATACGGGCTGGTCCGGCCGACACGTGGCCGTGGCGCCGATGATGTCGCACAGTATCGCCGCGCCGGCGTCGACCGGGGAGAACCGCGCGGGCTGTCCGCCCTTGAAGTGGAGCGTGCAGCGCTCCCCCGTCGGGAGCCCGTCGACGGTGGCGAGCCCCATCGAGCCCCCAGCGGCTGCGTGGATCGGCGACCGCCCCCGGAACCCTCCCGGACAGACCACCTCCACCGCCGTGAGCGCGCCCGGCGGTCCGCTGATCCGGACCCCCAGCGCGTCGGGACCGACCGGCTCCGGGGTCAACACCGCATAGGGATCGATCACCACGTCGTCCGGCGTCACCACCGGCACCGGCGCCGCGGGCAGCGGAGCGTGGGCGCACCCCAGGGTGAGGGTCGCGGCGAGTGACGCGTGGAGTAGAGAAGGTGTGGGCAATCGCTCGCCGCAGATCGGTGGAACCCAGCCTACCGGAACTGCTGTCAGACCCACAACCGACCGTTGCGGCCCCAGGAGGCGCGGAGCACACTGATGGTCAGACTCCCGATGGGTCGGGCGAGGAACGAATGGGTACGGAGCAGACGCGTTCACCACAGCTCACCACCGCCCGTTTGATCGCCCGGGGCGAGGCGCTCACCGATCGGCAGACCGCTGCGGTCGCGCAGGTGGGTCGCCTGGTGCGCACCCAGCAGGAGGTCAGCCGCGAGCTGTCGGACGGAATGGGGACCCTCCAGCGCCGCGGCGCCGACGTCGCCCCCTCCGAGTCGGCGGGGCTGCTGGCGTCACTGCGGCGCACCTTCGCCCGCCGGCAGTCCCTCCTGCAGCGGCGCTCCGTCGCCGAGGAGCTTCTGTCTCACTACGAGGTCGCCAACGTGGCGCTGCGGCGGGCCTCGGCGTTCGCCGACGAGCTGCGCCTGTGCGCCGTGGAGATGCAGGCCTTCGTGGACGAGCTGTATGACGAGCATGCCGTTGCGCAGGCCAACGCGCGGGAGGCCGCGGCGCGCATCCTGGAGATCGAGGCCGAGATCGACGAGATGGACGAGGGCGACGAGATGGGGCTGGACGCCCGCCGCATCGACGCCCTGCGGTTCGAGGAGCGCACCCGGAGCACCGCCGTGCAGCTCCAGCGGGCCCGCGCCGCCCTTTGTCGTCAGGAGCTGGCCCCGGCGCGCAGCCTGCGCGACACCGTCCTGTCACTCCACGAAGACATGGCCGCGTGCGTGGTGCAGGCCACCGCCTCCGTCGGCTCCGCCGGCCGGCGTATCCAGGCGCTGGGGATGGCCGCGGACGCCCCGATGGTGGTCTCGGAGCTGCGCGACTCGCTGCAGCAGCTCGACACCGCCATGCACGCCACCACCGTCTACATCGCGCAGGCCCAGGATCTCCTCACGCGGGTGCTCCCCGAGATCAGCGCCGACCTCGAGGCCCGTACGACCGAGCGCTCCTGGCTCACGGACACCTCGCTGGAGGCGGTTGAGGGTGATCGCGCCCGGCTGCTGGCCGATCAGGCGCTGCGCGACGCGGCGGCCGCGGAGGTGGAGGCCGTCGGTCACGAGGCCGGGTAGACCTCGATGGAGCGTCCGTCCCCCGGCCCCTACCTTCGCGCGCTGCGGGCGGCCCTGCGGTCGCTGGCCCCCGATCGCGACTTCCCAGCGCCACACGAGCTGGACGCGCACTTCGCGGCGCTCGATCCCGCGCTGTCCGGGCCGCTCCTGCTGCCCGCGGAGATCGACCCCGACACGGGGCTCCCCGCCCTGGCGTGGCTGGCGCGCGCCACCGCGGAGGCCGCGATCACCGCGCCGCCGCCCGCGGCGCCGGCCGGGCTCGCCGCCCGGGATCCGGAGCTGGCAGAGCGACTGTCCGCTCGGGTGCGTCTGCACGCGTATCTGCGCGACGCGACACTCCACCCGCCGTCCCGGCTCACCGCGCAGATCCGGCGTCGCGCGCCGACCGAGGACGTCACGCTGGCCGCCGATCGCCACCTGCCCGCCGTAGGCTTCACGCGGCTGCGGCTCGATCTCTCCGGGCCCCCCGGCTGGTCGGCAGACGTGCTCACCGCCGCGCGTGACGGGCGCGTGATCCCCACCCAGGGGCTCCGTCACCTGCTCGCGCGCCACACGCTCTCCCGACTGAGCGCGCTGCAGGCCTGGCTCACCGGCGCGCTCGAGGTGGAGGTGCCGCGACTGAGTCGGGGGGTGATCGGGCCGTTCTGGTTCGGTGAGGGCCCTCCGGAGCGGCCCGCGCCGTTCCGCGGCGGGCTCGCCCTGCACCTGTCGCGGGAGATCCTCGCGCGCGACGTCCGCGCCTCGTCGCATCGCGATCCCCTCACACCGCCACCGGCCGCGCCGAATCCCGCGGGGTACGGGCGCTACACCGAGCGCCGGCTCGCCGTGCTCCCGCGCATGGTGGCGCCTGTGACCCGCTGGGGTCGGGGGAGGTTGGGCGTCGTCGTCCCCATCCGGTGACGACGGGATAGGCCCGGTGTACGCGGAGGCTCGGGTGACCATCTCCCTCACCGGCAACAGCACGTCGACACTGGTCGCCGGCATCCTGCTCCTGTCCCGCTCCCGGAGCTTCGGGCAGCGGTTCGACGTGGCGATCGTGGGCGATCCCGACGACATCGCCACCGTCGAGGGGCCAGCCCTGCTGTGGAGCCCTGTGCTCGCCTCGTGCGGCGTGGGCTCGCGCCGGACCGGCGCCAGGGTGGTGGTGCCCGGGCCGTCCAGCGCGCCCCTGGCTTGCAGCCTCACCCCCGACGGCCTGGACTCGTGGTTCCTCCTCGATCGCGCTGGCACTGGCGTCCATCCCGCCACCCAGGCGGCCGTGGCGCTGTTCCGCGACCCCCGTCGCTCCGCGAGCAACCTCGCCCAGCAGCTCCGCCATGGCCTTCAGGCGCTGGGCTGCGTGCTGGAGCCCGCGGTGCTCGACCTGCTGTTCGCCGCCCCGGCCCCCCCTCTGCTGCGGCTGGAGCTGGCCCTGCGGGCCGGGCGAACGCTCGGTGATCACCGCTCCACGCCCGTCACGGATCGCCTGCGCCCCCCCGACGGCCCGCTGCCGGACCCCCTTCCCAGCCCCTGCCGGGTCGAAGATCTCGCCGCCGCGCACGGCGACGGCCAGCTGGCGGCGCTGCTCGATCGCTTCCACCCCCGCGAGCGCGCGGCGATGGCCGAGTGGTCCAACGCCGTCTGGGATCTCTCGCCGGACTTCCGCCCGCTGGTCGCTGCACTCGCAGAGGTCGTCAGTCACGTCGCCGCCCTGCCCAGCCAGGTGCTCCTGCCGCCGCTCAGTCCGCCGCTGGACGGCATCGCGGTGGGCCTGGGGCCCGCCCTCGCCGCACAGGGTGACCGCGCTTGCGCCAGCCGGATGCTGTTGGAGATGTACCGCTTCCTCGGCGGTCGCTTCACCGATAGCGCCCGGTTCCCGCTGACCCTCGACAGCTCGCCGCCCCCCGCAGGACGCCTGGAGCGCTGGTCCTGGCTCTGCCAGATGGCCCGCTCCGCGGCCGACCGCGCGGACGCGCTCTGGAAGAACGCCACCGATCCACTGCAGTAGCTGGTCCACTGCAGCCGCTGGTCCACTGCAGTAGCAGGGCGCCGCGCCCGGCGCGGTGGTGGTAGGATCAACGGACGCGACCCACCCCGATCCGGGGGCCCCGCCTGATCTGGGGGCTCCACTCTTCAGCGGGTCGGGCCCTCACAGGGTCGATCTTCATGGATCACAAGAGGCGACGTGAACCGCTCCGTCCAGAACCGCGACGCTCCACGCCGAGACAGCACCGGTGAGGTGGTCGTGCGTGAGCCGGCGCGCGGGTCGAACGATCGCGGCGCGCGACGCCGGGGCTCTGTGGACGGCCGCAGCGGTCACCTGCCCGACATCCTCTACCACGCGACCTCGCAGCGCCGGCTGGACCAGCTCCTCGCCAGCGGTGACCAGCTGCGGGTGTACGGCGGGCGACCGGTCTTCTTCTCGCGACACGAAGGGCAGGCGTGGCAGGTCGCGCACCGGCAGGGCAACGATCCCGTGGTCCTCTACATCGACGTGCCGCGCGCGCGGCGGGCCCGGTGCCGATTAGAGCGGAACGCCCAGGGGCTGTGGCAGACCGACTCCGTCCCGCTCAAGAACGTGCTGAATCTGCAGCATGGGTTCGCGATCCAGATGTCCGCTGGCGGGCTCCCGCTCTACAACGGTCCGGACGGGCCCCGACTCGCGCTCATCCGGGTCTCACGCCAGAGCGGCACCACCTGGGAGATCGCCAAGGGCAAGCTCGAGCCCGGAGAGACACCACTCGGCGCCGCATGCCGCGAGATCCGCGAAGAGATGGGTTGTCCGCTCGAGCTCTCGCTGGAGCGACCGCTCGGCTCTGTACGGTATGGGTTCACCACACCGGCCGGCCATCCCCGACTCAAGATCCTACATGTCTACCTGCTGCAGACTCCGCAGAGACGAACAGACTTCGCGCCCGCTGCCGGAGAGGGAATCGAAGAGGTCGCCTGGTTCACGCCGAGAGAGGCCAGCCGCGCGGTCACCCATCGAAGCCTGCGACCGCTGATGCGGCGGGTTCGGTGGCTGCTGGAGCGCGGAGAGTCTGCCGAGTAAGGCCGCTCCAGAAAAACCCCTATCCACCCTCGGCGCGGATGCGCGTCGCCCCTCGGCTCGCCACGCTCTGGAAGTATCCAGATACGACTGCGAGCGAGGCGAGCCAATGGGCTCGCGCCTCCACGCCGATCATTGGATATCTCTTTTCCTGGAGCGGCCTAAGCGGTGAGCGCCCCTACTCGTTGATTCGAAAGACTCCACGAGTCGCATGTCTCGACGCCAGCTGGGGAGGTGTCACCGCCCCGAGTTCAGGGATTCGATGAATCCCGCGCAGTCCTTGTCGGCGATCCAGTCATTTCCCTCGGAGGGTTCTTCGCACGCCGCATCCGCTGCCCGTTTCTCCTCAGCCGTCATCCGCCAACGCTCCTCCCGAAACACAGCAAGACCAACAAAAACTGCATGCATCAGATTGCCTTGTCGCCGGAACGCCTGGTGGGTTCGACATGATCTGTCTCAGGCGGCGGTCAAGTCGGAAGACAGTCAGAAGGGCAGGATCGCGGGAGTCTACGGCATGGGGGCAGCTCTTCTGAGAGTTGCGGCGGCTCTCATCAGTATCCTGCCCTGACTCTCTTCAGCATCAGGAGGCGTCGGTGTAGAGCTGCTGTCCCCCCGCGATGAACTCCCGCGCCTTGGTCGCCAGCCCCTCCTCGACCTCTTCTGGCGCTGGTGCGTCGGGCGCGTCTGGTGCGGGTGCGTTCATCTGCCGGATCTTCTGCGTGATCTCCATCGAGCAGAACCGAGGCCCACACATCGAGCAGAAGTGGGCCTTCTTGGCGGCGGGCGCGGGCAGCGTGGCGTCGTGGTACTGGCGGGCCAGCGGGGGATCGATCGAGAGGTTGAACTGGTCCTCCCACCGGAACTCGAACCGGGCGCGACTCAGCGCGTCGTCGCGGTCCTGGGCGCCGGGGTGATGCTTGGCGAGATCGGCAGCGTGGGCGGCGATCTTGTAGGCGATCATCCCCTCCTTTACGTCATCCTTGTCGGGCAGCCCGAGGTGCTCCTTGGGCGTGACGTAGCAGAGCATGGCGCACCCGGACGCGCCGATGACGGCAGCCCCGATGGCGCTCGCCAGGTGGTCGTACCCGGGGCTGATGTCGGTCACGAGCGGACCGAGCGTGTAGAACGGCGCCTCGAAGCAGTGCTTGAGCTGCTCGTCCATGTTCTCCTGGATCTTGTCCAACGGGACGTGTCCCGGCCCCTCGATCATCACCTGGACGTCGTGATCCCAGGCGATCTTCGTCAGCTCGCCGAGCGTATGCAGCTCTGCGAACTGCGCGGCGTCGTTGGCGTCGGCGATGCAGCCGGGCCGCAGACCGTCGCCCAGCGAGAAGCTGACGTCGTATCTCTGCATGAGCTCGCAGATCCGATCGAAGTGCTCGTACAGAAAGCTCTCTCTGTGATGCGACAGGCACCACTGCGCCATGATCGAGCCGCCGCGCGAGACGATGCCGGTGATCCGCTCGGTGGTGAGCGGGATGTGCCGCAGCCGCACCCCGGCGTGGATGGTGAAGTAGTCGACCCCCTGCTCGGCCTGCTCCTCCAGGGTCTCCAGGAAGAGATCGATCGAGAGCTGCTCGGGACGGCCCCCGACCTTCTCCAAGCACTGGTAGAGCGGCACGGTGCCGATGGGCACCGGTGAGTTGCGGATGATGGCCTCGCGCGTGGCGTGGATGTCGGCGCCGGTGGACAGGTCCATCACCGTGTCTGCACCCCACCGCAGGGCCCAGCGGAGCTTCTCGACCTCTTCGGGGATGGAGCTGCCCACCGCGGAGTTGCCGATGTTTGCGTTGACCTTCACCAGGAAGTTGCGGCCGATGATCATCGGCTCCAGCTCGGTGTGCAGGCGATTCGCGGGGATGATGGCCCGGCCGCGTGCGATCTCGGAGCGCACGAATTCCGGCTCGACGTTCTCGCGGATGGCGACGAAGCGCATCTCGGGGGTGATCTCCCCGCGGCGCGCGTAGTGCATCTGCGAAAAATTGGTGTCACCGCGCTCGTGACGCGCGCGGACCCACGCCCCCCGCCTGGGCGGCAGGCCGCGATGCGGATCGACGCTGCTGGGATCGACGCCCGCCGGACCGGTCGTGTCGTACAGCCGGATCCGCTCACCGTTGCTGCACGTGACCTCCTGAAAGGGCACTCGCAGCTCGCCGATGTCCACCCGTCGACGGGCCGATCGCGGCGCGCTCTCGGCGGTCGGGACATCCGCGTCGGACGCGGTGGAGGATGGGGGAGGGGAGGTGCGATCCATCAACGTCTCCAAGGATCTGCGCTCTGGGGGAGCCGAGCGCGAGGGTTTCTGGGGCTCACACGGACGCGTTCACTTCAGCATGTCGGTGGCCTTGGCGAACCGACGATCTTCGGCGAGCACCGCGAGGACGTCGGCCGTGACCTCTTCGCCACCGCAGCCACCGAGCCCGGGTGGGTTGGGACAGAGGCCCACGCCGCCTGAGATGTGACCCTTGCGAGCTGCCCGCTCGAGCGCTCCGGTGAGCGCCGTCGAGAGGATCTGCCCGTCGGCGGCCATGCGCCGCTCGTAGTCGTCGCGGAGCCGCGACGCCGCCTCCCGCGTGGCCGCTTCATCCAGCGTACCCTCCAGCGGTGCGAGCGCGCGATCGAGGTCGTCGCGATGGCGCTCGATGGCGTCGGGGATGAAGCGCCTGGCGATCGCCGAGACGTCGACCCAGGACTCCGCGCCGGTGAGCGGGACCACCTGCATCGCCGCGCTCGGGCGGGTGAGGGCAGGCCACGGTCGGCCGAGCAGCTCGGTGACCGCCGCGGTGAGCTCGGTGTCGGCATCGAGGCGCGCGGCGAGGCGCGGGTTGGCGTCTTCGCCCTCGCACTTCGGCTTGTTGCCCAGGAGGCTGGCGATCCCCGCCACGACACCGCACTCCACCAGCGGCTCCGTCTCCGCGGCCAGCGCGCGCTCCAGCGCCGCTGAGAAGATCGCCCCGAAGCCCTCCTGGATGACGTCGACGTGCTGCTGCGTCTGAAGGAATTCTCCGGCGGTTCGTCGGCGCGCGGCCTCGAAGTGCGCGCGATCAGCCTCAGCGACCGTGCTGCCCAGCAGGGTGACCCCCAGCTCCAGGCGCTCCAGACCGATCGAGATCACCCCCAGCTCCTTCTGCGCCGCCTCGAAGGCCGGGGCCATCTTCTCGGCAGACGAGACGAACACCGCGCTAGCCGCCGCGACCTGATCGGGGTGGTAGTACGCGGCATGCGCGGTCTGGGCGGAGCCGAGCGCAAGCAGGAGGAGAGTCATCCCGCACCGTCTATCCCCCGCACGGTGAAGCGTCCCGCCGCTTGACCGGGAGCGGTGAACATCCGGACCGCTCCATCGCGGGGACGCGGGGCCGGGATAGAGGTCCCGGGATGGACGATCGCCTCCCCGGCAACACGGATCTCCGACGTCGGCTCGGTGAGCTGGCCGACGCTGAGGCCCTCCACCCCTGTCTGCTGTTCGCCGGGCCGTCCGGTGTCGGCAAGTCGCAGGCGGCGCTCTGGCTGGCCGCGCGTGCCAACTGTGAGGCCTCCAGCCGCCCCTGCGGCGCCTGCTGGCCCTGCCGCAAGATCCCCGCGGGCGAGCACCCCGACGTCATCACCGTGGGGCTCGACCCGGAGCGCACCACCCCCATCATCTCGGTCCGTCAGGCCCGCGAGCTCACCCGCGCGCTGACCCTGCACGTCTTCGCGGCGCGACGACGCTTCGTGATCATCGAGCCCGCCGACGCCCTCACCACGAGCGCCGCAAACGCCCTGCTCAAGACCCTCGAGGAGCCTCCCCAGCAGACCGGCTTCATACTGGTCACCGATCGCCCGCAGCGGCTCCTGCCCACGGTGCGCTCTCGCTGCCTGCTCGTCCGCTTTCGCCCCGTCGATGAGGAGTCGCTGACGGCGTGGCTCCGCGCGCGAGGTGTCGCTGACCCGGCGCGGCTGGCTCGTCGATCAGACGGCTGCCCCGGGCGGGCGCTGGCGCTCGCGGAGGGGAGCGAGGCCCGCGCTGCGCTCCGTGATGGCCTGCTGAGAGCGATCTCTGGCCCCATCGACGACGTGTTCTCCTGGGGGGAGACGCTCTGCAAGCGTCGCGCGCGACCCGATGTGGTGGCCGACGTCCGGACAGTGCTGGAGATCATCGAAGAGCTGCTGCGAGACACCGTGCGGGCGCTCGCCGCGCGCCAGAGCAGGCCGCTCTTTCATGACGATCGCGTCGATGTCATCACGGCGTGGACGCGGGCCCTGGATGACGCCGGCATCTGCGCGATCCACAGAGCCGTGACGCAGACCCGCGACGATTTGGCACGAAACGTCAACAACCGCTTGCTGCTCGACACCCTGTTGGTGCGTCTGTGCACCGAGCTGGGCGCAGCGCGGGGGGCTGGTAGCCGGTAGGCCCGAGTCAGTCCCTTCTGGGCCCCGAGTCAGTCGTTCTTGCCTGAGTCAGTCGCTCTTGGGCGTCGGGCGCGCCTGGTTCGGCGCGTTGGCGTCGGCCTCGGGCGTGTGCACCGGGAACGCAGGGGTGGTGCCGTGCAGCGCCTGCGCGCGCTTGCGGGCGCGGCCGGCCTTGGAGCGACGGAGCTTGCGACGGTGGCTTGTCTGCTGGCTGGTGCTGGGCATGGTCGGCTCCTGCCGGTGCATTGTGGGGATGACTGTGTGGGGACGACTGTGTGGGTACGGCAGAGCCGTTCAGCCGCCGCAAATAGCGCGCGGGCCTGGCGATGTCAATCAGGCAGTCCCCTGCCACAGGTGGACCCTGTGGGGAGCTCCCCGCCATTGACACCATCAGGTGCCGTCCATAGATGGGCGGGCCATGACCGACAACCGCCGCACCGGCCGCGTGGCCGCCGAGATCCGGGGAGCGCTCACCGAGCTGCTCGCCGACCTGTCCGATCCCCGCGTGGGTTCGATCACCGTGACCAGCGTGCGCGTCAGCCGCGATCTCCGTGTCGCGTGGATCGACATCCTGCCGCTGGGCGGCGTCGGCGATCGCGACGCGGTCATGGCCGGGCTGAGCTCCGCGGGGGGTTTTCTGCGCTCCCGCATCGCCCGCCGCGTCCGGCTCCGGTACGTCCCGGAGCTGCGGTTCGCCATCGACCGCGACTTCGACACCGCAGAAGATCTCAGCGCCCGCCTCGCCCGTCAGGAGCGGACCCGCGCGGCGGACACTCCGGAGGAGCCGGCATGAACCCGGGTTTCCTGGTCATCGACAAGCCCGCGGGCATCACCAGCCACGACGTGGTCGCCATGGTGCGCGCCGTGACGGGTGTTCGCAAGGTCGGGCACACCGGCACGCTGGACCCCTTCGCCACCGGTGTGCTGCCGCTGGCCCTCGGACCGGCCACGCGGCTCATCCAGTACCTCGACGAGAACCTGAAGGTCTACGAGGCGCGCATCGCGCTGGGCGCAGCGACCGATACGGGAGATCCCACCGGCACGGTCATCACCGAGGTGCCGATCCCAGAGCTCGACGACGACGCCGTCAACGCGGTGCTGGCCGGCTTCAAGGGGATCCGCCAGCAGGAGCCCCCGCGTCACTCCGCGGTGAAGGTCGCCGGCCGCCCCCTCTACGCCTACGCCCGCGAGGGGCGTGACGTCCGCGCCAAGCCCCGCCCCATTCGAATCGACGGCGTCACGCTGCGCGCGCGCTCAGCGGAGTGGATGGACGTCTGCATCGAGTGCGGACGAGGCACCTACGCGCGCGCCCTCGCCGACGAGATCGCTGTTGAGCTGGGCACCCGCGGGCACCTCTCCGCCCTCCGCCGGACGCGCAGCGGCCCGTTCGCCGATCCCAACACGCTCAGCATGGAGGCGCTCTCCATGATCGTCACGGGCCGCCCGGACTGGCAGGTCGCCCTGCGCCCGACCCGCGGCGGCGAGCGCGTGCAGTGGAAGCCCCGCGCAGAGGTCCACGCGGCGCTGTCTGCGCACCTCATCTCCCCGCTGGCGGCGCTGGGGCATCTGCCCGTGCGCGCCATCACCGCGCCGCAGGCCGGTCAGATCTCCCGAGGCGGACGGCCGCCCCCTCCGGCGGCGGGCACCGACGCGGGCGCCCAGTACCTGCTGGCCGACCGCGATCGTCTGGTGGCGGTGGCGCGGCACCAGCAGCCGATCTCGAAGGTGCTCCGGGTGGTCGCGCGGCAGCGGTAGACTCCGTAGCAGTGATGTTCCGCAGCAATGATGTTCCGCAGCAACACGGTCTCGCGGTTGATCGGCAGCACGGCTTCGCGGTCAACGGAGCCGCTCTGGAGGAGCCACGGTTTCACGAGTCGCTTCGCTCACGGCTCCACGAACCGCGGTGCACGACTGCTTCACAGCGGGATCAGGACGACTGCTTCACAGCGGACCGCTTCACAACGGGAACGAGCGTCAGGGCCGGGCTGTGGTCGTTCACGGACACGCAAGCCGCTTGGCCGGCTCCGGTCATCGAACCGGCCCAAAACCCGCGCGCTTACCAGGGGGGAGTTTTTTGGGGGGGAAAAACAAACTACAGTTAGTTTCGCTCAGGGTTGTAGG
>CAYXGP010000241.1:0-11937 GCA_964464515.1 uncultured Enterobacterales bacterium | reverse complement strand
ATACGACAGCGAGCGACGCACGCCAGTGGACTCGTGCCTCACGCGGGGCCGCCCTTAGGCCGCTCCAGGAAAAGAGATATCCAATGATCGGCGTGGAGGCGCGAGCCCATTGGCTCGCCTCGCTCGCAGTCGTATCTGGATACTTCCAGAGCGTGGCGAGCCGAGGGGCGACGCGCATCCGCGCCGAGGGTGGATAGGGGTTTTTCTGGAGCGGCCTTACGCCGATCATGGGAGACTTCTTTCCCTGGAGCGGCCTGAATCACAGCGCCGGCTCGTCCACCAGCCCGCTGTCACCCATCACCAGCCGACGCTCCACCTCTGCGGCGATCTCCGCGTTCCGCTCGGCGTCGCGCTCTTCCAGCTCGGTCTCGTGGGCCGCCCACTCCTCGCCCGCGATCACCGCGGAGCGCCGGGGGCCGATCTCCTGCGGCATCAGCACCATGACTCCGGCCACAGGTCGCCGGTGGTACCACCGCACGTGATCGAGGTACCACAGCAGCCGGTCGTTTCGCACCCGGGGCCGCTGACCCATCTTCGTGGCGTGTCGCATCAGCGGCATCGACTCCGAGGGGATCTTGAAGCCGATGTGGGTGATCACGATGGGCACGTACTGCCGGCTCTGACGCACCGTGAGGATGAGCGCGCCGTCGGGGATACGATCGATGGCGTCGGCCGCGGCGCCCAGCGAGAGGACCGAGAGCGCGTACTCACCGATGGGCAGCCGCAGATCCGGCAGCGCGAACAGGCTCCGCGCCTTCCACCACGACCAGGTCTTCGCGGTGACCTCCTTGCGCAGCAGGAATGTCTCGCCGAGCTGGGCGGTGATGTCGACGAGGTAGCCGTTGGCGATGTTGTTCGGGACCCACTCCGCCGCCATGAAGTGGTTGCGGTTCTCGTAGCTGGGCGCCGCCTCGCGGGCGTACCGCAGCTCTCTCCGGACCGCCGACGCCCCGGTGGGATCGGCCGGCAGCGCCAGCGCGAGCACCTCCTCTACGAAGGTCAGGCAGTCGAAGGCGTCGTACCGCGCGGGGGGATCGATGTCCGGCGCGACCCCCTCCCCCACCGCGTCCTGGAGGTAGGGCATGTTCAGGAGCGGCTCAGAGATGGCCGACATCCGCTCGCCGACCGGGCGATCGCGCACCGCCCGCGCGATCTCCACCAGCTCCGGCGGGATGCCGCCCTCATCGAGGATCGGCCAGCCCAGCTCGGGGTCGATCTCCTCGGGGGCCAGGTGCGCCGGGGGCGCCCCGGACACGAACGACGGCAGCGCGACCGGCGCGACGTCTTCAGCGCCCACCGCGAACGCGGCGAGCGAGAGCAGGAGACTGAGGGGGCGGGCGCCGAGCATCGGAGTCGCGGATCACGAGGGAAGACATCTGCCTATCCGATTCATGATACCCGCGGCCCCGCGCGACGCCCCCACCTACGCGGCCGGGCTCCGCTGCACCACCTTCCGCACGGAAACCGAAGACACCAGCGCGATCTGCCCCTCCGCCCGCTCCAGGCGGAAGTCGGTCGTCTCGGGATCGATCACGACGTACTTACGGATGACCTCGAAGATCTCGGTCTTCATCGCATCCATCTGCCCCGGCGTGAGATCCACCTGATCGTGAATCAGCAGGAACTTCAGGCGGTTCTTGGCGTCGTCCTTGCTGGACGTGTCGCTTCGGCTGAACAGCCGGTTGATCAGGTTCTTCATCGTGCCACCTCCCAGACCGGCGCGAGGCCGAGCCAGCGCTTGACGGTGTGCCAGACGCCGCCGTTGCCCGACAGATCCAGCTCCGGGACGTCCTCTTCACCGCGGATGCGTCGGGCGATCCGCCGGTACGCTTCGCCGACCACGCTCTCGTCGTCGAACGCCGCTGGCATCCCGCGGTTTCCGGAGATGATGATGTCCTCGTGCTCCGGGACGGTCCCCACCAGGGGAATTGCCAGGATCTCCAGGATGTCCTCGCGATTCATCATGTTCCCGTCGGACACCATCCGGGCCCGAAACCGATTGATCACGAGCTGCGGCTCTGGCAGCTCCGCGGCCTCCACCATGGCGATGATGCGGTCGGCGTCGCGGATCGAGCTGACCTCGGGGTTGGTGACGATGATCGCCCGGTCGGCACCGGCCACGGCGTTCTTGAAGCCCTGCTCGATGCCGGCGGGGCAGTCCACCAGCACGTAGTCGAAGCCGGCCTTGAGCTGCTCCACCAGTCCGCGCATCTGGCTGGGGTTGACCGCGTTCTTGTCGCGAGTCTGCGCCGCAGGCAGCAGGTACAGCCCCTTCAAGCGCTTGTCTCGGATCAGCGCCTGCTTCAGCCGGCACTCGCCCTCGATGACGTGCACCAGGTCGTAGACGATGCGGTTCTCCAGGCCGAGAATCACGTCGAGGTTTCTCAGGCCGATGTCCGCGTCCAGGACCGCAACCTTCGCTCCCTGACGCGCGAGGGCCACGCCGAGGTTTGCTGTGGTTGTGGTCTTTCCGACGCCGCCCTTGCCCGAGGTGATGACGATGCACTCACTCATAGGTCTCTCCGTTGCGGGGAAATTTCGGGCCCGTGGCCCGGGTGTCTCAGGGTCAGCTGCCGGCTGGAAGGCGGCCGCTGAAGTTGTCGAGGACGATGGCGCCGTCGCGGACGTGTGCCACCTCCGGCGTGCTCGCGCGGGTGCGCTCGCGGCTCCAGCGGACCCACGAGAGCGGTCCACGCTCAGGGGGGCTCTGGCCTTCCGGGCACGCGATCAGCGAGGCGATGCGGATCTGCGTGGGGCGCAGATCGAAGCTCACCACCAGGGCCTTCTCGTCGCCGCTGGCGCCGGCATGCGCCAGGCCCCGCAGCGATCCGAGCACGATGATGTTGCCGCCGGCCTCGATGTGGGCGCCCGCGTTGACGTCGCCGTAGACCAGCACGTCTCCTGGGAACCGCACGCGAGTACCGCTGCGCAGCGTCTTCTCGATGACCTTCACGCGGCGCCCGGTCGCCTCATCGCCGGAGTCGCGTTGCTCGCGCTGCGGCTTGGGCTCGGGCCTGGACAGCGCGATGGTCCCCGGCGCTGTCGGCATGTCCTCGAGATCATCCAGGTCAGCGTCCAGCAGCGTCGTGACGATGTCACGGGGACCGGCAGGCGTGTCGGCGCTTGTCTCAACGGGCCTGCTCTTGATGGGGCTGCTCTCGACGATCTGGCTCTGATCAGCGTCGCTCGCTGCGGCGAGGTCAGCGCTCCGGGGCGTGGGGTCTTCGACGGTCACTTCTGCGCCGGCCGTCTCCGGCGTCTCTACATCGGTCTCGGTGTTGAGCTCTGCGTTGATCTCTGTGGTGATCTCTGGGTTGATCTCTGCGGTGAGCTCTGCGTCGGCGCCGGCTGTCGTATCTGCGTGATCAGCGGCGGTAGACTCAGCATGGTCCGGCGAGTCAACATCAACCGGGGCTTCCCGGTCCGGAGCTTCCAGGCTGGCCTCGGCGACCGCGTCCGCGGCCGACGTTTCAGCGGGCGTCTCCACTGGCGCAGACTCAGCGGGCGACTCAGCAGGCGACTCGTCGCGGGGCGCGGAGATGGGCTGCGGCGTAACGGACTGCGGCTCGACAGGCTGCGGGGGCAGCGACTGCGGCTTGACAGGCTGCGGCTCGACAGGCTGCCGCTCGACCGACTGCCGCTCGACAGGCCGCCGCTCGACAGGCTGGGGCGCGAAGACCCGCATCTTCAGCTCGCGCTCGGCGTAACGCCGCAGGCAAGCGTCCGAACAGATCAGGCCCGCGACGGGGAGGTCGAACTCCAGCCGCAGCACATGGAACAGTCGGCGCAGCTCCATCACATCCAGCGTGCGATCCGCCAGATCGATGCGCACGCCGCGGGGACGCATGGGGTCCTGCGGCGGCAGATCGAGGGAGCCCAGCAGATCGCGCAGATTGGTGCGCAGGGCCTTCGAGTCGAGCGCGGCGGTCAGCACGACCACAGGGAGCTCGTTGCGGCTGGCCGGCTCGTAGCGGAGCCCGCCGAATTGTGGCGCCAGCTCTGAGGCGAATTCTGACGACGGACTGCGGGCGGAACCACCGGCAGCGGCTCCCAGGTGTTGGGAGCGTCTCAAGTGTTGGGGGCGCATGGGCGTGGCGGGGAGGCGCGGAGAGGGGCGTGAGGGGATCACGCACCCTCGCCGGGGAGGGACGGAGGCGCCACGACTCCGCCGGAGAACCGGGGAGCCTTGGGATGGACGAGGAGGAGGGTGGGCTGGTGGGCCCGCGCGACCGGATGCCCCGTCCGCCGAAGACGAGAGTGGGAGTTGAGAGAGAGGGAGAGAGGTGTCCCGTCTCCGGCGGCTCAGGGTCCCCGGTGCACTCGTATGCGTCGTTCAGCCTGAGGAGGTCACCCCGCGCGGAGAACACGGGGATCGGGGGAAGTCCGACGCTTTCGAGGAGAGGCGGGAGGGGATGTCCCGCTTCGTGTGTCGATTTCAGCCGATTTCGGCTTGCTATGTCAAGAGCGATGTGGATTTTTTTTAAGAAATCACTTCAAGGTTTTACATAAGCAAGCGAAAGCGCCCTTCAAACGCCTGTTAACAGCGGGTCAAGTTCACCCCTCTGGTCCAGGGAGCGCAGATCGTCGTAGCCCCCGACGTGGTGCTCGCCGATGAAGATCTGCGGGACGGTGCGCTGCCCGGTGGTGCGCGCGAGCTCGCGTCGCGCCTCGGGCTCGAACGTCAGATCGATCACCTCCACCTCGAGGCCCTTGCGCCGGCGCAGGAATCGTACCGCTGCGGTGCAGTAGCCGCAGGTCATCGTCTTGTACACACGGACATGCGGCTGCGTCGACACTGGAACCTCTGGTCTCTCTGATGCGTTAACGTGCCGGCGGTGGAGGTCGTGCGATGCACAACCAGCTCGAGTGGGCGATCGATCGCGGGGACGTCGAAGCGGTGGTAGAAGCCGTCGCCTCCGGCGTGGAGCCCCGCACCCTGCGCATCGCCGCGATCCGCGCGTATTTTCAAGAACAGCTCGGCGTGCTCGACTACCTGCTCGACCAGGAGCTGCCCGCGGAGACCTACCAGGGCCTCGTGGTCAGCGCCGCCGGCAAGGGCGACCTGGGGCGGTTTCGCCAGTTCCTCGGCCGCGCACCCCCGGGGATCCGCCTGGGCCCCGCCATGGTGGCCGCTGCTCAGGGCGGACGCGTGGACATGCTGGAGGTCCTCGTCTCGGGCGGCGCCGATCTCGAGGCGCGCTCAGCCTTCTCCAGCAACACCCCGCTCATCGCCGCGGCCGAGGGCGGCCACGCTGAAGTCGTCCGCTTCCTCGCCGAGTCCGGCGCAGATCTGAACGCCACCCAGCACGACGGCGAGACGGCCCTGCACCGCGCCGCCTACTACAACCGCGCCGACGTGGTCGCCGCGCTGCTTGCGGTCGGCGCAGACTCCGCCCTCTGCAACCTCGAGGGCGAGACCCCGCTCGACGTCGCGAAGAAGGCCCGCCGACGGCGCGTGGTCGATCTGCTTCAGGGGCTCATCGGCGCCTGAGGCCGCTTCGGAGCGGCCTGATCCGCTTCTTTCTCTCGCCGACGCTTCTCCAGCGAGCGCTCGTACCGGCGCTGGAGTTTCGGATCAGCGTCGAGGATCCGCGACGCCTCGTCGCTTCGTCCCCGCGACAGCAGCAGCCCCACCAACCGCAGCCCGGTGCTGGTGCGATCGCCGGGGACCGCGTAGGCCCGCTCGTAGTAGCCGATGGCGCGATCGGGTTCGCGGTTGCGCGCGGCCCACCTCCCCGCCGACTTCAGGCTGGGGAAGTGATCGGGGAACCCTGCCAGCACGCGGTCCATGTGCCGCAGCGCCACCGAATACCGGCGATCGGCCGCCGCCAGATGCGCCAGCCAGTTGTGCGAGCCCATGTCCTCGGGCCGCTCCGCCAGCACGTCGCGGTAGGCCGCCGCGGCCGCGTCCGTGTCGCCCTCCATGTACGCCAGGTTGCCCTCCGCGTACCTGCACAGCGTGGGATCCCGCGCTGTCCGCTGGTCGATGGGCAGCCACGGGAGCACGATCGGGATCGCCAGCAGCGCCCAGGCCGGCCCCGGGCGCGGGCGCGACGCCAGCGCCGCCACCCCCGCGGCGCCCAGCAGGCACACCACCGGCCACGACGCCAGCCGATAGCGATCGCCGACCAGGAACAGCACCATCGGCGCATGCAGCGCTACCCACGCGGCGATCAGCCAGACGCCCGTCCGCGCTGTCCCGGTCGGCGCCCCCTGGCGTCGCCGCGCCAGCGCCGCCGCGCCGAGCACCGCCAGCGGGAGCACCAGGCCGTACCGCACCGGCAGCCGTCGGAGCCACCGCAGCGCCTGACCGTCGCCGGTGCGGCACCGGTAGTCCTCGTTGCGGGGGATCTCCGTGTCGTGTAGCGACCAGTACGCCTTGGTGGCAGCGGTGGAGACCCACACCCACGGGTGCGCGCTGGCCTCGTCCCAGGTGCGCTGCCGCCAGTAGCGATCCCGCGCGGCGGCGTCGCGTCGATGCGGCTCCCCCTCCAGCGCCAGCTTTCGGAACGGCAGCCCCGGCCGCAGGAAGGCGGTGGTCCGCCAGCCGGGGTTGTTGCCCAGGTACAGGTTGATCCCCGCGTTGTGGCTCACCAACGTGGGCGTCCCGAACCGCTGCAGGTTCTCGATGGCCGTCGGGGCGATCGGCGCGCCCACGCCGACCACAAACGCCAACGCAGCCACCCAGCGCCGCCCCCACGCCTGCGCCGCCGCCAGCACGCCCGCCGCCAGCAGGTACGTCGGGTGGACCGCCACCGCGATCCCCATCGCCAGCCCGCCGAGAAGCGAACGCGCCGCGCTCGCGGGCGGCCAGGCCAGCAGCAGCGCCCCCACCAGCGCCGCCGAGCTGATCGTGGGCGTGAGGACGTCGTGCTCGAACAGCAGGGTGGTCGGGTAGAGCGTGTACAGCGCGCCAGCCACCACCCCGGCGAGCGGCCAGCCCAGCGCGGCGCCCACGCGGCGCCCCAGCGCGATGAGCCCGCCGGTGGTGAGCACGCCCAGGACGAGGTGTAGCCGACGGATCGCCGCGAGGTCCACGCCGTCGGTGAAGCGCGAGAACCACGCCAGGATCACCGGGTAGGCCGGCGGCTGGTAGTAGCCGTCGGCGAACGGGTCGCGGCCATCGAGGAGCCTGCGCGCCTGGTCCCAGTAGGTGTAGGCGTCCACCGCGGGGTGTCTCGACCAGGCGGTGGACTCGAAGACGTCGAGGGCGGCGAGGCGCAGGATGATCGCGACGGCCATCACCGTCAGCTCTGCGATCAGGAGGCGGCGGGCGGCAGGCATGTGGCTACCGAACCCAGCCGCGCCCTCCTGGCAAGTCTCGCGGGGGCGTTTCTGTACCCTCAGCCCCTCTCCTTCAGTACAGGTTGTAGGTGTCCGGGATGATGGTGATCGCGCCGAACGCGTCGAAGACGTCGTACGCCACCAGATCGACCTCGTACCCGCCGTAGCCGCAGTCCAGGTACGTGGACGCGCCCAGCCAGTCCGAGAACCACGTGGCTGCGCTGGACGTCGGGTACAGCTCGAACGAGTCCACCCAGTAGCCGGTCGCGCGATCGTAGACGTCGGCGTAGACGACGCTGACGTCGGCCAGCCCGTCATAGTCGCTGACATCCGCCTCGAACCACCAGATGTCGTCGTAGTAGTAGCCGTCCCAGTAGCAGCCGCCGGCGCCCCACTCGACGATCGGCGCGGAGTTGGTGCCGTCGTACGGAGGGCCGTCGTTGTCGTCGATGTTGACGACGCAGCCGGTGCTGAAGCCGAGGGCGAGGATCGCGATGCGGTTCATGGTCTCACTCCATCTTCGGTCGGCAGCTGCATCGCCGCCGGTACCCCCCTGGACGCATCGGGGTCCCGGACATTCGGTCGAGTTACCCGGAGAAGATGTCGCGCCTCCCGTCCCTGACGCTGACCGCAGACACCGTGGGGCCGGTCGCTCGCGGCCACCCTTGGATCTACGCCAGCGGGATCCAGGCCGGCACGCGGGAGAGCCAGCGGCCGCCGGTGGGCACCTGTGTGCGCCTGGTCGACGGGCGGGGACGGTTGGTGGGGTTCGGGCTGTCCGACACCGGGGCCATCGCGGTGCGGATGCTCGGTCGCCACCCCTGCTCGCTGCGGGATCTGCTCGCCGAGCGTGTGGGCGCCGCTGCGGCGCTACGCGCTGCGGTGGTCCCCGCGGACACCGACGCCTACCGGTTGATCGCGGGGGCCGGCGATGGGCTGCCGGGGCTGGTGGTGGACGCCTATGGGCCGCTGCGGGTGGTGCGGCTGTACGGGGCGTGCTGGGAGCCGCACCTGTCGCTGCTGGTGGAGGCGCTGAGCGCGAACACGGACGCGACGTGCATCGCGCGCCGCCGCGGGGTGCGGCGGGTCGATGGGGACCGCACGGATCTGGAGACGCTGCACGGACCGACCGCCCCGGAGCGCCTGGTGGTCACGGAGCGGGGCGTGCGCTTCCTGGTGCGTCCGTACGTCGGCCAGAAGACGGGACTGTTCCTGGACCAGCGCGACAACCGCGCGATGATCGGACAGGTGGCGCGGGGGCGCGACGTCGTCAACCTGTTCGGGTACACGGGGGGCTTCAGCGTGTATGCGGCGTTGGGCGGCGCCCGCAGGGTGGTGACGGTGGACATCGCCGCCGCGGCCCTCGACGACGCCCGCGAGAATTTCCGCCTCAACGACCTCGATCCCGACCGCCACGGCTTCGAGGCGGCGGACGCGTTCCACTGGCGAGCGCCAGCGCCGCTGGGGCTGCTGATCTGCGATCCCCCGTCGCTCGCTCCACGGAAGACCTCGGAGTCGGCCGCGGCGCGGGTGTACGGTAAGCTCGCCACGCGGACCGGCGCGATGGTGGCGCGCGGCGGGTTGCTGGCGACGGCGTCCTGCACAGCGCGGCTGGCGATGCCGCGATGGCGACGCGCGATCCGCGACGGGCTGGCGCGGAGCGGCCGCTGGAGCTGGCTGCGGACCGCCCAGGAACCCCCAGATCACCCGGTGGCGATGGAGCACCCGGAGGGGCTCTACTTGAAGTTCGCGCTGCTCGCGCGGCGCTGACCCTGCCGCGCGGAGGGGGCCGCGCGATATGCTGCCCCCGTGACTCAAGCGACGTACCCGCGCCAGTACGGCTCATTCGTCCTCCTCGAGCGGCTGGGCGAGGGGGGGATGTCCGCTGTGGAGCTGGCGCAGCGCAGCGTCGACGACGCCAGTTTCGTGCGCTTCGTGGTGATCAAGCGCATCCATCAGCACTTCACCGACGACGACGCCTTCATCCGGATGTTCCAGGACGAGGCCCGGATCAGCGCGGAGCTACAGCACGAGAACATCGCGCAGGTCTACGATTTCGGCCGTCACGACGAAGAGTACTACCTGGCGATGGAGTACATCCCGGGGATGGATCTCCGCGGGGTGCAGCGCGCACTGCACAAGGCGCAGCAGCCGCTGCCGCTCCGCGTGACCCTGCGGATCCTGGCCGACGTCTCCGCAGCGTTGGAGTACGCCCATACGCGGGTGGACACCTTCGGCCAGCCGATGCGCATCGTCCACCGCGACGTCAATCCGCGCAACATCATGATCAGCACGCGCGGCGAGGTGAAGCTGATCGACTTCGGCGTCGCCAAGGCGGAGACCCGCCTGGAGAAGACCCAGGGCCACGCCATCAAGGGCAAGTTCGCCTACATGGCCCCCGAGCAGATCGAGGCGGCAGCAGACCTCGACGGCCGGGCCGACATCTACGCGATGGGGCTGGTGCTCCACGAGCTGATCGCCGGGTCCAGTCCGTTCATCGGGCTGACGGAGGTGCAGATCATGCACCGGGTGCTGGCCGGACGCATCCCCGGCATGGGCGCAATCCCCGACCACCCCCAGCCCGAGATGCTCCACAGCATCCACCGACGCGCGCTGGCGGTGATCCGTGAAGATCGCTACCCCTCGGCGGCGGCGCTCCGCGCAGACCTCATCGCCGCGGCAGAGCCCATCGGCGGGCTGATGTCCCGCTCCGAGCTGAGCACCTTCATCCGCGGCCTCTCCGAAGACGCCGAGGAGTGGACCGGCAAGCTCCGCGCCTACAGCGAGCAGAGCATCTCGCGGGTGACGATGCCGCCGCAGACCACCGACCCCCAGGACGACACGGGGGGCACGCTGGCCGAAGCGCCGACACGCGCCCACCCGGGCCTCCCCACAGACGCTTCGTACGCCCCGCAGCTCGACGCCGCGACGACGATCGATCGATCCGCCATCTCCGATCTGACCGTCGCTGAGCCGGCCCCGAGGCGCAAGTGGCTGATCTTCGGCGTGATCGCGACGTTCGGGGCGCTCCTGCTGATGATCGCCGCGGGGTTGGGTTGGATCGGCCTGCAGATGAACAAGGACGAGTCTGTCGAGACCGCACCCGCCGCGGTGGTGACGGACACGCCCGCCCGGCGCAGAGACAACACACCGACCGAGCCCCCTTCAGGGATCAGGCCGACAGAGACCGTCGAGACGACCGAAGCTCCCACGACCCGGGAAGCGCCGAGGGTTGAGGGCCCGGCGACCGTGTCTGCGACACGAACGGCTCCACAAGAAACCACCGAAGCAGGCGCGTCCCCACCAGTCTCTACGGAAGCCCTCCCAGCAGGGACGCCACCAGCAGGGACGCCACCGGCAGGGACTCAGCGGACAGGGACCCAACCTGAAGAGAGCCCAACTGAAGAGCCCCCGACAGAGGAGCCCCCGACAGAGGAGCCCGCCGAGGCCCCGGCGGCGGTGCAGATGGCCCACATCACGGTCAGCTCCCGCCCCGAGGCGGCCTCCGGCTATGAGGTCTGGGTGGACGGCGCGCGGATCGGCGACACCCCCCTCCGCCGCAGCCAGATCCCAGTCGGACAGCACCACCTCGAGATCCGCACGCCGGACGGCTCCCGCTCCTGGGCGCATGACTTCGATCTGGCGCTGGGTGACTCCCTCCTCATCACCCCCCGGGAGGTCAAGTGATCGCGCTCCTCGCCGCCGTCGCGCTGGCCGGACCGGAGGTCGTGGTGCTCAAGAGCGACACGCTCGAGGAGTACGCCGCCCCGGTCGAGGCGTTCCGCGCCTACTTCGACGCCCCGGTCTACGACATCCGTGGCGACAGAGGCAAAGCCAGCGGGATCGTCGCCCACCTGGAGGAGCGCGAGCCGCGGCTCATCTTCGCGTTGGGCGCCAAGGCCGCGTACGTCGCCGTCCACGAGCTGCCCGACATCCCGGTGGTGTACGCCATGGTGGCCGAGCCCGAGCGGTACGGGCTCACCGGCGAGCGGGTCACGGGTGTCGAGATGGCCGTCCCCCCCGCGGAAGTACTGGCCCAATTCAAGCTGTTCAACCCGGAGGTCGAGCGAATCGGCGTCATCCTGTCCGACGGCAACGAGCGGGCCATGGTCGCCAGGTCGATCGCGACCGCCACACAGCTCGGGTACCGGGTGATCGTGCGGCGCGTGGAGTCACCGCGCGAGGTCCGACGGGCGTTCGCCGGGCTGCGGGAGCAGGTCGACGCGCTCTGGCTGCTTCCTGACAGCGTCATCATCACGCCCACGATTTTTCATTTCCTCCGAGACGGCTGTCAGCGGGCCGGGCTGCCCGTGCTGGCCTACTCGCGCACGCTGGTCGAGGCCGGGGCGCTGATGGGACTCACACCCGATCCAACCCAGGTCGGGGAGCAGGCCGCCGAGCTGGTGATGCGGATCAGCGGAGGCACGCCGCCAGGCGAGCTGCCGCCGATGATGCCGAGTCAGCCGCTGGTCGTGGTCAACCAGGAGGCGCTGGAAGCCACGTTGGGGGAGCTGGACCCGGTCCTGTTGGATTTTGTGGATGTGATGATCGAGCCGGGGCGTCGCTGACTCATATGGTCTTCGAGGCTCGGGGGGTGGGGGCCGCCCCGGCGGCCGGGGGGGGGCCGCGCCCCCCCCCGCGGCGGGGGGAGGT
>CAYXGP010000240.1:0-12054 GCA_964464515.1 uncultured Enterobacterales bacterium | reverse complement strand
GGGTGTGGGGGGTGGGGGGTTGTGGTGTGGGTGTTGTTGGGGGGGTGGGGGGGGTCGGGTGGGGGGGGGGGGGGGGGCGCCCCCCCCAAGGAAGGGGGAAGTGGACCGGGATGCTTGCATCCCCCTGTGCAAAGCACAGCCGGTGGAAGTCTATCAAGACTTCCGCCGAGGGCCACTACAGTGTCGTGGGTTCGAGCTTCCCAGGAGATTCTGTAACTCATCGCGCATCCAGCCAGGCCTGGAACATCAAGACATCCCACAACCTGCGTCGCCCATCCCGTCGTCCATCCACGTGGTCTCGCCACGCCCGCGAGATGGGCTCTGCCTCCAGATAGCCCTCTCGACGGAGCCGGGCGGGGTTCAGGAGGTCCTCGGCCCACTCCCGGAGCGGACCGCGAAGCCACGCGCCCAGCGGGATCGCGAAGCCCTGTTTCGGGCGGTCGATCAGCGCCGCGGGCACGAAGCGCTCCAGCACCCTCCGCAGCGGACGCTTGCTCTCACCGTGTCGACTCAACCAGGACACGGGCAGTCCGGCGGCGAACTCGACCAGGCGGTGATCGAGCAGCGGCACCCGCGCCTCCAACGACGCGGACATGCTCGCGCGATCGACCTTCACCAGGATGTCGTCAGGGAGGTAGGCCAACAGATCGCCGTACATCATGCGGCGGACGAGATCGTCGGTGTTCAGCGCCAGGGCAGGATCGTTCATCGGGGTCCGCACCGGCCGGCTCCCCGGGACCAGCGACCGGGTGTCTCTCCAGGATTGGGTGAGGGCCCGGTACAGCGTATCTGCATCGCGGGCCCCGATCGACGTGGCGAGCTTCTCGACCACCTCGCCAGGGGCGCGGCGGGTGAGGCGCTCCGGCAAGACCGCCGCGCCGTGTCGAAACACCGCCTCCCAGCCGCGGATCGGCAGACTCATCAGCGCCGCCGCGAGTCGGCGTCGGACGCCGTGAGGGATGTGTTGCGTCCGCGCCCAGATCCGAGGCACGAGGTCGTAGCGGTTGTAGCCACAGAAGACCTCGTCCCCGCCGTCTCCGGAGAGTGCCACCGTGACCTGATCGCGGGTCATGCGCGACAGCAGCGTGGTCGGGATCTGCGATGAGTCCGAGAACGGTTCATCGTAGATCTGCGGCAGCTCCGGGACCATCGCCAGCGCGCGCGCCGCGCTGACGTAGAGCTCGGTGTGGCGGGTGCCCAGATGCTCCGCCACCGCCCGAGCGTACGGGGCCTCATTGACGGCGGCGTCGTGGAAGCCGATGGAGAACGTCCGCACCGCGCCGGGGGCAGCGGCGCACATCAGGGCGACGACGATCGAAGAGTCGATCCCACCCGAGAGGAACGCGCCCAGCGGCACATCGGAGACGAGTCGATCGCGCACCACCCGATGCAGAAGCTCGTCGAGCTGCGCCAGCGCGTCGGCCTCGGTGCCGGAGAAGGGGTGTCGCAGACCCGCGGCGTACACCGCGCGCGCGTCCCACCAGCTCCACGGCTGCAGTCGAGACCGCTCTCCGCGTTCGGGGGGCCACGGTGAGAAGCCCGCGCGGTCGGGGACCCCTACGACCGACAGGCCGGTCCCCGGCATCAGCTTGTAGACGCCCTCATAGATCGAGCGGGGTGCGGGGATGTAGCTGAACTCCAGCTGCGCGGCGACGGCGTCGCGGTCGATCTGGCCGCACCAGTCGGGGTGTCGGAGCAGCGCCTTCAGCTCCGATCCGAACACAAAGTCGTCGCCGACCCAACCGTAGTAGAGCGGCTTGATGCCCAGCCGATCACGGACAAGATGCAGCGTCCCTTCGCGGGAATCCCAGAGCGCGAAGGCGAACATACCGACGCTCTGTTTCAGCGCCATATCAAGCCCCCACGCCTCGATCGCCTCCAGGAGCGTCTCGGTGTCGGAGGCGCCGCGGAACACAACGTCGGGCAGGGCGGCGCGCATCTGCGGCGACGAGTAGATCTCGCCGTTGTAGACGATGGTGAACCGCCCGCTCGCGGACGTCATCGGCTGGGACCCGGCTTCGGAGAGGTCGAGGACCGACAGCCTGCGGTGCCCGAGCGCTACTCCCTGCGCTGCGGCGGTCCACACGCCAGCGCCGTCCGGGCCCCTGTGAGCCAGCGCGTCGGCCATCCCGTTGCCGACAGCGCGGAGTCGTTCGTCATCCCGATGGGACGAGGAGATGAATCCGGCGATTCCGCACATTCAAGCGCCTCGGGTCCTGAATCGTCACAGAGAGTAGAGGGTCAACCCCGCAGGAACCGCCGCGGGATCGATGACCGAGCGTACGTCGTAGAGCACGCCGCCGGGCACCAGCCGATCAAACAGATCCTCGGCCCCCGCGGCCATCACGCAGTCGTGCGGCACCGCGAGAATCAGCGCATGCAGACTCTGCAGCTCGCCGATCTCGCTCAGGTCCAGGTCGTACTCGTTGCGAGCCTGCGCGGGATCGATCAGGGGGTCGGCGATCAGCGGGGGCACGCTGTAGGTCCGCAGCTCCGCGAGGACCTCCGGAACACGACTGTTGCGCAGATCCGACACGTTCTCCTTGAACGCCAACCCGATCACGCCGACCCGCGAGTCCCGGCCCACCGGGTGGCCGCTGAGCGCCATCGCCTTGATCAAGGCCTGCGCGACATAGGCGCCCATCCCGTCATTGATTCGACGACCCGCGAGGATCACCTGCGGGTGGTAGCCGAGCTGTTCGGCCTTGTGCGTCAGATAGTACGGGTCGACGCCGATGCAGTGTCCCCCCACGAGTCCCGGTGTGAAGCGCAGGAAGTTCCACTTGGTCCAGGCCGCGGCCAACACATCGGCAGTACGAATCCCCATGCGCTCGAACACGATCGCCAGCTCGTTCATCAACGCGATGTTCAGATCGCGCTGGGTGTTCTCGATCACCTTGGCCGCCTCGGCGACCCGGATGCTCGTCGCGCGATGGACGCCCGCGATGACGACGCGCTCGTAGGCCGACGCCACCCGCTCCAGCGTGGCGTCGTCCTGGCCGCTCACCACCTTGGTGATCCGCTCCAGCGTGTGCTCCTTGTCGCCGGGGTTGATGCGCTCGGGGGAGTAGCCCAGGTGAAAATCCTCGCCGCAGCGCAGCCCGGACGCCGCCTCGAGCTCGGGCGCGCAGATGTCCTCGGTCACGCCCGGATGCACCGTGCTCTCGTACACGACCACGTCGCCGGGCATGAGCACCGCGCCGACCGTTCGATTGGCCGCGTGGATGGCGCGGAGATCCGGCCTCCGCGCGTCGTCGATGGGCGTCGGCACCGTGACGATGTAGAACGTGCACTCCGCGAGGTCGCAGGGGTCTGTGGTGACGATCAGCGCGCTCGCCTTCAGCACATCGGCGGCGATCTCACCGGTGCGGTCCCGCCCCTCCGTGAGCTCCATGACTCGGGCTCGATCGATGTCGAAGCCGACGGTGGGGAAGTGTCGGGCGAAGCCCAACGCGACGGGGAGCCCAACATAACCGAGCCCGATCACTGCGACGGTTTCGTTCAAATTGCCTCCGCTGATCTGCGCATACCGGGATTAACCTCCTTCTGTCTCAGGCCGAACGTGCTCGTCCGCCTGCGGCGGCGCGCCCCGCAGAAGCCGCCGGTAGAGGTCGTCCCACCGATCCGCCACCGTCTCCAGCGCGAACGCCTCCGCGACGTGCCCGCGCGCTGCGGCCCCCATCCGCGCCCGCGCGTTCGGGGCGGCGAGGGCCAGACGCGACATCGCGGCGCCGAGGGCACGTGGATCGGCCGGCGGCACGACGTACCCGCTCACCCCATCCTCGACGATCTCCCGGTTCCCGCCAGCGTCCGTGACCACCATGGGCACGCCGGACGCCCCGGCCTCAAGCAGCACCATCGGCAGCCCCTCGTGCCGAGAGCTCATCACGTATCCGTCGCAGGCCCGGAGGAGATCAGGGACATCGCCGCGCAGACCGAGGAGGGCGACGCGCTGGCCGAGCCCCCGCTCCGAGACGGCGCGGCCCACGGCGGACAGGTCCGGGCCGACCCCCGCGATGCGCAGATAGCCGTCCGCTCCGTCGGCGAGGCTGCGGGCGAAGCCGTCCAGCATCCCCGGGTAGTCCTTGCCGGCGTCCACCCGCCCCACCGCCAACCAGAGGAACGCGGCGGGGGGGACGCCGAGCGCCGCGCGGGTGCGCCGACGCGCATCCGGGCCGGGTCGGAAGCGCGTGACGTCGATCCCATTGGGCAACACCCCGATGCGGTCGGGCCGCGCCGCCCCCCCCGCGATGTACGCCCGCCGGGCCGCCTCGCTGACGTTCGTGGTCCAATCCGCGAGGCGATCGGTGAGCCGGTAGGCCACCAATCGCCGGCGTCCCCCGGCCTCCATGGCGTGGCAGGACGTCACCAGCACGGGCACCCGCGACAGCGGACGCGCCACCCGACTGATCAGGTTGGCGGGGAGGGTGTGGCTGTGGACGACATCGGGCCGCCAGCGACGGACCGCCGCACAGACTCGGGTGACGAGCCGCGGCGTCACTCGCCCGAGTTGGAGACCCAACGATTGCGTAGATACCCCATCGGGGAAGGCGCTCTCAAGCGGTCCACCCGCCAACGCCAGCACCCCCACCGTCCAACCTCGGCGACGCATCGCCTCCGACAACGCGAGCACCTGGGTCTCGGCGCCGCCCACCCCCATGCTGGTGAGAACATATAGCAGCCGCAGCGGCATGAGCCCTCTCCCCAGCGCTCGCCGGCGCCAATGGGTCGGGATAACCCGCGTCGATGTGCGGCATCAGCGGATTCTGGGAGCGTTCCAGGAGTAGAAGCGCGGAGTCGATGTCCGCGATCGCGCTGGCGATGGCCGACGCGGCGCGCCATCGCGGCCCGGACGCGGGAGGATTGTGGACGGATCCCCGCCGGGGTCTGGCGCTCGCTCACCGGCGTCTGGCCATCCTGGATCTCTCCGACGCCGGCGCACAGCCGATGACCTCTGCCTGCGGGCGCTATGTGATCACCTACAACGGTGAGGTCTACAACTTCGGTCAGCTACGGACCGAGCTCTCGGCGTGCGGGCACACCTTCCGCGGCACCTCCGACACGGAGGTCATGCTGGCCGGGTTCACCCGCTGGGGAGTCGCTGCCGTTGAACGATTCAACGGTATGTTCGCCTTCGCGCTCTGGGACACCGAGCAGCGGCGCCTGCACCTCGCCCGTGACCGAATGGGTGAGAAGCCACTGTATTGGGGTTGGCAGGGAGACACGCTCCTGTTCGGATCGGAGCTGAAACAGCTTCGAGCGCACCCGGCCTTCCGCGCGGAGGTCAACCGCGACGCCCTGGCGCTGCTGCTCCGCCACAACTACATCCCCGGCCCGTACTCGATCTATGAGGGCATCTACAAGCTGCCACCCGCGACGATCCTGACCGTGGACGCCGACGCGGGGTCCGGACGTCCGCGCGTGTATTGGGATCTGCGCGCGGTGGCGGAGGCCGGGACCGCGATGCCCCTGACCGCCGACGCGGAGGAGCTGGCCGACACGTTGGAGTCGCTGCTGAGCCACGCAGTCGGTCTGCGCATGGCAGCGGACGTGCCGCTGGGCGCGTTTCTCTCTGGAGGGGTCGACTCGTCGCTGGTCGTGGCGCTGATGCAGCAACAGAGCTCCCGTCCCATCCGAACGTTCACCATCGGCTTCAGTCAGCGCGAATACGACGAGGCGCCGTTCGCAGCCGCGGTGGCGAGGCACCTGGGCACCGACCACACCCAGCTTACCGTCACACCCCGTCAGATGTTGGATGTCGTCCCCAGACTACCCGTGCTCTACGACGAGCCGTTCTCCGATCCATCCCAGATCCCCACAGCCATCGTGTCTGCGTTGGCCCGGGAGCAGGTCACGGTCGTGCTCACCGGAGACGGCGGCGATGAGCTGTTCGCCGGGTATCGGCGCTACCGACGCATGGCCGACGCATGGCGTAGACTCGAGCGTGTTCCGCATCTGCTCCGACGGATGATCAGCCGACTGATCACCACACCTTCACGGTCGGCCTGGGACGCGCTCCTGACACCCCTGCGCGCACGCGGGCCGCTCGGGCCCGAGCCGAGCGCCCGCCTGCACGACATCGCCGCGGTGCTCCCCGCCCGGCGACCGGAGCCGGTGTACCACGCGCTGGTGTCACACTGGCGCCGGCCCTGCGCCGTGGTCCTCGGCAGCAGCGAGCCGCCCACCCGACTCACGACGGCGGAGGACTGGCCGGATCTCCCGACGCTGCAGGACACGCTGTCCTGGCTCGACATGGTCACCTACCTACCGGACGACATCCTGGTGAAGACCGACCGCGCGGCGATGGGCGTTGGCCTGGAGGGCCGCACCCCGCTCCTGGACCATCGGGTGGTCGAGCTGGCGTGGCGCCTGCCGCTGGACGTTCGGATCCGAAACGGGCAGGGCAAGTGGCTGCTCCGCCGAGTGCTCGATCGGCACGTCCCGCGTGGGCTCATCGATCGCCCCAAACGCGGCTTCGGGGCGCCGATCGGCGACTGGCTCCGGGGCCCCCTCCGCGACTGGGCGGAGGCTCTGTTGGACGAGCCCCGCCTGCGCCGCGAGGGGTTCTTCGCGCCGCAGGTCATCCGGCGGCGCTGGGCGCAGCATCGCGCCGGCCAGGCCAATTGGTCCGGCCACCTGTGGGACGTGTTGATGTTTCAGAGCTGGCTGGAGTCACGATGAGTCATCGCTCAGGCGACGTGATGGGGCAGCGCTCGCTCTGTCGGCGCAGCAGGCGCTGGTGGAGGGGGCCCAGCGCATCCCGAATCCGCTGAATCTCGGCGGGTTCCAGGCGCTGAATCGAGCGTCGGTTGCCGTCGCGCACCACGCCGATCCGGTTGCGTGAGACATTCCTGATCCCCCGCCCTTCGACGTTCCCGCGCGTGCGGAGCCCGCGCATCCGGTCCGCCGGCCGCATCCCCAGCTCGCGTCGAATCGACTCGATGCGCCCCTCGGGGTCGGCGATCAACGAAGAGTACGAGACCGCGGGGATGTCGGTCCGGTCCTCCGACCAGTCCAGGAACTCCTCGTGGAGCGTGCGATAGAAGCGAAGACTCTCCTCGAACGAGTCTGCAGCGAATGTGGGCCACTTGCGTCGCAGTCCCTCGATGTTCGCCACCGGATCGCGGAACAGGTGGATGAAGCCAGCGCCGGGACAGCACCGCTCCAGGAACGCGGCGCGGACGAGGTTGGTGTTCGGCCCCTTGTCGATGATGCGGTCGCTCGGACCGCTGGCGTGGGAGCGGTACATACGCATGAGGTCGTCCCGGCCCGCCTGTGAAGACCACTCGGGCCGGGGGCGAATCGACTCCATGAAGCCCTGAACGGACGCGAAGTCGCGCGGGCCCTCGGTCCGGAGGAACGACCGCTCCCGCACCTGATGACCGCTCTCGTAGATGACCCCGGCGCAGTCCGCGCGCTGCGCCAGCAGCAGCGCCAGGAAGCTGGTCCCGCTGCCCATCACGCCGGCCACGAACACCGGTCGGTACACGCGATCGGCATTTCGAGCGCGGCGCACGCGGGCGACGACGCTGCGGTCGAACGGATCAGCCACCTGCGCGTGAAACCGACGCCGAATACGTTCTCGCAGAGGGTGTCGGGCAGGGGGGCGAGCCATGGGGATCCGGGAGTGGGATCGGGCTCTATCCGGTCGGAGAAGACAGCCCGTTGGAGCTCTCCCCGCGCCCGCTCCGCTCCTCGCCGTGTCCAGGCTGCTCCGCGGGCTCCGCCCCCGCTCCAGACATCGGATTCAGGCGTTGACAGTGGGGGTTTGGTGAGCCCCTCTCAAGCATGTCGATATCGCGTTGGGATGGGGGTATGATGGGTGGATGAGCCACAGTGACATCCTTCATCCAGGGCGCCTGCGGGACCAACAGCCCCCCTTCCTCCCGGGCGCCGGCCTGGCCCGGGGCTGGTGAGCGATGGCGCCACAGCTCGCCCCTTCGGATGCCATCGGGCATGGCCCCGACGGCGTGCTCTATCGCACCGCAGAGCAGCCGGGGGGACTGGAGCTGGTGCGCGGCGGTGATCCGGTCGCTGCCCGTCGCACCCTCGCACCGCAGTCTGCGCAGCGTTTCCACCACCCGCTAGCCGCCCCAACGCTGACGGTGGTCGCGCACGCCGACGGCCTGCTCCGTGCCTGGGACCTCGACGGCACGGACGTTGACGGGCTCGCCCGCCTGGGCGCGGTGCCCGGCGGCGTGGCGTGTCGCATCGTGGCTCCGGTGCTGGAGATGCTCGCCGCGGCGAGCGAGCGCCGGCTGTGGCACGGCGCCATCTCCCTCCGCCATGTCTGGGTGGGTGCGAACGGACGGGTCCAGCTACTCGGTCTGGGCGCGCGCGCCGAACGTCCGAGCGTTCAACCCACGCCGTGCCGCGCTCCCGAGCGCCTGGCCGGCGGCGGCCCGGCTTCGGATGTCTATGCCTGCGCCATCGTACTTGCGCACCTCCTCACCGGCGCACAGCCGTCCTTCGCGTCCCCCCAGCGAGCTCTCCACGAGGCCGTGGCAGCCGTGATCTCCCAGCAGGTCCAGGATGCGGTGCCGGCCCTGAGCGGGTTGGTCGGCAGGTGTCTGGCGTTCGACCCGGCCGACCGGCCGGCTGCGCATGAGGTGGCCGCCCAGCTCCGGGAACTGGAGCTGCTCCTCAACGGCCCCGCGCTCTCTGCCTGGATCGAGCCGCTGTTGGGTCCGGCGCGTGAGAACCTTCGGCAACAGCTCCTCTTCGAGCGCATGTTGGAGGACTCACCGTCCCGATCCGAGCAGCCCCTCGAGAGGCCGTCCAGCACGCCCCTCAACGAAGCACAGCCGACGGAAGAGGCCATGGAGACGCCCACCGGGGCAGGCCACTCAGCCGCCGACACGGCGCCGCGGTCGTCCCCCGGGTTCAGCCTCATCGGCCTGCTCAAGCGGATGGCCGTCACGGGCGCAGGCCGGTCTGAGAAGGGAGGGGGCAGCAGCCAGACCGCGACAGCGCCGCGACGCGCCCCCGAGCGCCCTTCGGTCCCTACCTCGACGGCCCCGCTGGTGATCGCGTCCGGCTCTTCGAACACGTTCGCCGAGCTCTGTGACACCTGGACGAGCCGATCCGTGAATGGGAGCCGATCCGTGAATGGAAAGCGGAGTGCGGCGGATCGCGCGTGCGTCCAGCAACACCTGCGGCCCAATTTCGGTCACCTGAAGGTCGAGGACATCACCGCCACGTCGGTAGAGCTGGTCCTCCAGGAGTGGGAGGAGCGAAGCCCGAAGTCCGTCCGCGCGCGCCTCACGCTGCTGCGGACGATGCTCCGACACGCGAGCGAGCTGGGTTGGCTTGGAGAGCTACCGACGATCCGCACACCGCGCCCTGCCGACCGGGACTTCCGTTGGCTCCGCGCCGATTCGCACGTCCGCTCGCTGTTGAGAGCGGCGCGAAACCGAGAAGACGGCGTGATGCAGCTCTATGCGACCGCCTGCTACACCGGCATGTGGGCGGGCGAGCTGCTGGGCCTCCGCTGGGTCGACGTCGACTTCGATCGTCGCGTCATCCTGGTTCAGCGGCACTATCAGCGCTGGGTCAAGACGTCGCAGGTTCGCTACGTACCCATCCTGAACCCGCTCCTGCCGGTGCTGCGGGATTGGCGACTTCGGTGCGCCAGCGAGGTCGCCTTCCCGGGGGCCGGCGACGCGCCCCGACAGCCGGCGTCACCGGTGCTGCAGAGCGTCTTTCAGCGCTGCCTGCAGGAGGCCAATCTCGTCGCTGGAGATGCGTGCACGGGCGAGCCTGTCTACGAGCAGATGACCTTCCACGACCTGCGGCACACGTTCGCGAGCCACTGGATGATGCGCGGCGGCAACCTCCATCGCCTGAACCGTATCCTGGGGCACGGGAGCGCAGAGCTGACCCATCGTTACACCCACCTCGCTCCGGAGTCCTTCGGCGACGATTCGGCGCGGATACCGAATATGGTGCCTCAGGAGGGACTCAGCGGCGTCGTCGCACTTCCGGTGGGTGTAAAGGCCGGGGGATAAGCCCCCTGGAACCACCAAGCACCGCGGGCCTGTCGCTAGTGGCGCTGTGCTTCACGCAGACAGCGGCGGCCGGGCCGGGCTCGCACATCGGCACCGAGACCACCAAACTCATCCCTTCGGTCCAACTCATGGGGCACCAGCGGACCAACGTCTACATGCAGGCGGGCTCTGAGGACGGCGGTGAGAACGTCACTCCGGGGACAGCGCTTTACCTCAGTCCGGCCCTTGAGTTCAAGTTGAACGGGAAGCGGGTGGCGTTGACAACAGAGGCGGCCTATTCGGCGCGGAAGTACCTGCAGAAGGAGCTCGCAGATCTCAACCGATTCCGCGACATGAACCTCAGAGGCGACCTCACCCTCCTCCCCGATGCAGTCGTCGGAGCGCGCGTCAGCGATCGGTTCCAGATCAACGGAGCAGACGTGGAGGCCGACAAGGCGGACGATCCGAAGACCCAGGTCATCCGCAACAGCGCGTCGGGCTATCTGGCCATTCGCCCTGGCGCCACCATCGACGTGAACACCGGAGTGACCCACTCACTGAGCACCTACGTCCAGCCGACTTCCCAGAATGCCCGGACCGGCATCGGACCCGAGGCGGATCTGACATGGAAGTTCCGTCCTGCCTCCAGCCTCGTCGCGAACTGGGGGATGGAGTGGTTCAGCTGGCAGGGCACCGAGGAGAGCGAGCCGACCCTCCCGGACGCGGCCGACGGGCGCAGCCTGCGGGCCGAGAGTGGGGTAAAGGCCCAGATCATCGAGCGGCTGACGCTGGGCATGCTCGTCGGGTACGGAACCACCATCTACGAGGAAGAGATACTGAGCGAGGAGGAGAGTACCCAGAACATCGGCGGCTTTCCCGCGGGGCTGCTGGGCAGCGTCGAGGTCTCCTATGGCACGGCGGGAGGTCAGGACGTCAGCCTCCGGTATCGCAAGGACTTTCAAGACGTGTATTTCACCAACCAGGTCCAGTACAACCTCCTCGAGCTCTCCTACAACGCATTGTTCGAGAGTCGATATGGTGTGTCAGCGGCGCTGAGCTATCGGTTTGAGAATTACAGCGGAAACGTCCAACGCACTGACCATCGCCTCATCGCCACATCCGACTTTCGATACAATGCTGCCGACTACCTCAACTTCAACATGGGAGCGATCTGGCGCCATCGCGCCAGCGCGGATGAGACCAATCCGGAGGTCGAGTTCGACGACTTCGAGCTGAGTCTCGGCGTGACCTTCACCTATTGATCGCGATGCCCGATCATCGGGCCAGGCTCCAGCTTCAGGGGACGCGCAGAAGGAACTGATCGTCGACCAGGGCGATCAGCTCAGCCCCGCCACCCGCAACGAAGTCATCGACCGCCCGCTTCACCGGGTGGCCGTCCTGCGGCTTCCAGTACAGGTCATCGCCAGCGAGGAAGCCGCCCCGCCGCACCCGGGTGGCGTAGGTTCGAAGGTCATCGAGCGCGCCCTCATGGGAGTGATCCCCGTCGATGTAGACCCAATCGAGAGAGCGCTCCTCGAACAGCTCCGCGGCGTCGCGCGAGAACCGACGATGGATGGACACCCCCGGCACCTTCCCCAGCGCGTCTACGACGCCCTGATGGATGGCGTCCATGTCGGCCTGGCTCCGGGCGATCGTGCCGCTGTACCAGCGCCCTGGCACGTCTGCCTGGAACGCCCAGGGATCGATGAGGTGGAGCTCGCGCGGTCGGCACACCTCCAGAATGAGCCGGCTGAATTCACCCTTCCAGACCCCGATCTCAGCGCAGAGACCGCCTGGAGGAATGCGCTTCAGGAACGCGGATCGTCGGCGACGCTTCTGTCGACTGCGGATGTGCTGCGCGAGCGGTCGAAGAGTGGACTTGATCGACATTTCGGTCCTGAGTGTGGGGAGCAGCCCCACGACGACGGATGGCGGTGATGGCAGCGATGGGTATCAAGGCCGCGCGCGCTGTGGGTCAGCCCATCATCCCGGCGGAGCGACCAGCCGCGACAACAGGAGGTCTATCAGACACTTTGAGGGGCCCACGTAGCCGCTGTTCTCGCCGAGT
>CAYXGP010000239.1:0-12066 GCA_964464515.1 uncultured Enterobacterales bacterium | reverse complement strand
AGCTGGAGCAGCGCTACACCGAGCTGTTTTAGCCGTATTCGGAGTCACTGTTATTCTTCACGTTCCGAGCGCTCCAGCCGCGCCAGCCTATCCTCCAGATTCCGGACCTTGCGGACCAGCTCCGGTAGCTTGCGCAGCGCCGTAGCCGCCCACAGCCAGCTCCCGTGCTCGATCGCGGGGATCCCCGAGACCCTGGCGCCAGCCGATGTGCCCCTGGTGACCACGCTCGTCGTGCCCACCTGCGTGCCGTCGCCGACCTCGACATGACCCAATACAAGGGCCCGCGCAGCGAGCACCACCCGCCGCCCCAGCTTCGAGCTGCCGGCCACGGCTGAGTAGGCGACCAGCAGCGAGTGCTCTCCGACCTCGGCGGCGTGCCCGATCTGCACCAGGTTGTCCAACTTTGCGCCCCGACGCACCACCGTCTGCGACATGGCTGCCCTGTCGATGCATGAGTTGGCCCCGATCTCGACGTCGTCCTCGACCACGGCCGTACCGACCTGGGGGATCTTGAGGTTCCCAGCGGCTGTCGGCGCGAACCCGAACCCCTCGGCGCCGACCACCGCCCCGGGGTTGAGCCAGACCCGATCGCCGACAACGCTGCCAGCGCAGACCACGCTGTTGGGCATGAGTCGACAGTCTCGGCCCACCGCGGCGCCTTCGCCGACGTAGCTGCCCGCCTGCATCCAGGTGCCCGGTCCTACCCGGGCGCGGGGCCCGACGAACGCGAACGCCTCGATGGTGGCGCCGGTGACCACGGCGTCGGGGGCGATCGCGGCGCGGGGATCGATGCGCGGGCCGGGACGGTTGGGTGGGTGGAACAGTGTCAGCGCGTTCGCGAACGCGGCGTATGGATCGGCTGTGCGGATCACGGCGCGGCCTCGGGACGGCGTGCGCCGATCGAGCAGCACGGCGCCGGCGCGGGTGGTGGCGAGACGAGCGGCGTAGCGTCGGTTGGAGACGAAGCTCAGGTGCTCGGGGCCGGCGTCTGCCAATCCAGCGACGTCATGGATGAGGATATCAGCTGAGTCTGCGGGGGCGTCCAGCTCACCGCCCAGGCGCTCGGCCAGATCGGACAGGGTGAAGGGACCAGCGGGTGGGCGGGGGTCAGACATCGCTGGGGGAACAACTCGACGTTGAAACAGCCGCTCCCAATGTGGATCGCGGATCGTGGAGCGTGGAGCCGTGGATCGTGAAACCGAGGAGACGTGAAATCGAGGCACCGCGGATACGCGAGGTCGTGGCGCTGATATACCGTGGACACGTGGTCGGTCTGTCGGGTCCGCGGATCCCGCGTGAGAACGGTCCCGCGACCTCACGACTCCGCGGAACCACGATCCCGCGAACCACGCTCGCGCGGTCCGCGATCCGCGATCCGCGATCCCGCCCTCCTCGAACTCGCCCTCCTCGAACACGGTGAATTCGCCCGCTGGAACGCACGGAGAGACCCCCGAGTCCCTCGGGCTCAGCCACCCGACTGTGCGTCATACCGCTTGATCAGCTCGGTCGTGAGATCCATCCCGTCCTGGTGGTACACGACGTTGAATCCCTCGGCGCCGCCCACATCGAGGATCATGGTGTAGCCCCTCTCCTTTCCGATCTCTGCGGCGACCGCCTTCATCTTTGTGACGAGGGTCTGCGTCATCTGGGCCAGCTCCTGCTGCATCTCTCCTTCGGCCTGCATGTAGGTCTGCTGAAAGACCATCTGCTGCTGCATCAGCTCGTTCTGCTTGGCCTGGCGGGCGGCTTCGGACAAGATGGCGGACTGCTTCTCGAACTCCGCGGCGCGGGCCTGGAGATCGGCCTCCATCTGCTTGAGCGAGGCCAGCTTGGCGTCGTACATCCCCTTCAGGCGCGCCTGCGCCAGCTCGCCCTCCCGGACCTCGTTGAGGGCGCGCTGGAGATCGACCACGCCGACCTTCATGTCCGCGGCAGCGGCGATGGGGGAGGCGACGGGGGCGGCGAACGTCAGCGCGGCGGCGATGCCGAGTGTGCGGAGGAGGTGCATGATGCAGTCCGTGGGTTCCGTTGGGTGAGGGACGCGGCGGTCAGCAGCGAATCAGAAGAGAGAGCCGATGGAGAAGTCGAACACAGCTCGACGTTCATCCTCGTAGGGGTTGATCGGGAAGCCCCACTCGAAGCGCAGCGGGCCCATCGGCGAGAACCAGCGCAGGCCGAATCCGTAGGCGGTCCGCAGGCCGGTGATGGAGATGTGGCCGTTGCCGTGCTCGTCGCCGAAGGCGTTGCCGGCGTCGAAGAAGACCACGGTGCTGATCCCCGCCTGGGGGATGATCGCCATCTCGATCTCGAAGTTGTTGATCCATGTCTCGGTGCCACCGATGACCAGACGGTCCTCGGCGGAGGTGGGATCGTCAGAGCCCACGAAGATGCCGCGCGAGCCGGCCTTGTAGCCTGAGGCGCGCATGTAGGGACCGAGCGTGTACCAGTCGTAGCCGCGCACCGACTGGATGCCGCCGGCGCGGAAACGGTGGATGTAGGGCACCGTGGTGCCGTCTGTGCTGCCGATGTGCGCGATGGTGCCGTTGTATTTGAAGATGGGCCACTCGCGGCTCTTGAGCAGCGGCTGGAACGCGCGCAGGTTGTAGCGCAGCTCGTAGAAGTTGAAGTCGCCACCGAAGACGGTCTGCACCGTCTCTTCATCGATCCGGTAGCCGCCCGAGAGTTCCGCTGACGCGGTGGTGAAGACACCGCGCGTGGCCTGGATGCGGTTGTTGCGTTTGTCGACGATGAACGAGAGGCCTCCGGTGGAGGTGAGGCCGTTTCTGTACAGCTCTCCGCCCAGCAGGCGCTGCTTGTACGGGTCGATGTTGGTCAGGCCCGTGTCTTCGAAGGTGTACTCGAAGACCAACCGCAGGTCGTCGCGGCGGTCGAGGTAGCGACCCACCGCCATCGAGCCGCCGCGCTGGTACTCGTCCTCGATGAATTGACGGGCGATGGAGTAGCCGTCGACCCGCAGCGTCCAGCGGGAGTCGAGGAAGTAGGGATCGTAGAGCTGCAGGTTCCACTGCTGGCGTCGGCGCGAGACGTTCGCCATCGCGCTCATGACGTAGCCCAGGCCCATGAAGTTGTTCTTCGAGACGTTCATGGTGAGCATGAAGTTCTCGATGTTCGAGAACCCGGCGCCCACCGAGAACGAGCCCGTGGGCTGCTCGACGACCTCCACCTTCATGTCGAGCGTCTGCGGCCCGGACTTGGGCGTGGAGATGTTGACCTCCTCGAAGTAGCCCAGGCGGTCCATGCGCTGACGGCCCTCCTTGATGCGGCTGCCCGAGTAGGTGTCTCCTTCGTTGATGGGGATCTCGCGGCGCACCACCTTGTCGTAGGTGGGGTCGTTTCCGGTGATGTCGATACGCGAGATGCGGAATTTCTCGTCGCGCTGGATATCGAAGGTGATGTCCACCACGCCTGACTCGGGATCGGTCTCGGTCAGCGGCACCACGTTGGCGAAGGCGTAGCCCTGGTCGCCGTACAGATCGCTGATCTCCTGCAGCGCTGTCTGCAGGCTGGTGAGCTTGAACCAGTCGCCGGTCTTCAGCGGGGGGTGGCGATCCTGGCCGAAGCGGTCCCGGGCTGCCAGGCCCTGGCTCTCCCACCCCTCCCTGGGGAGCGCGCCCTCGCCGTGGTCGCTCTCGGCCTGATCCAGCGCGTGGGCCCACTGCTCGGAGACCGACCGCGCTGAGCGGCCCTCCAGCACCTGGCGCACCGCGGCGGCGGTGAGCCCCTCCTCGGGCACGAAGTCGCCGTCGACCTTGAGCTTGCCCAGGCGGTAGCGGGTGCCCTCCTCGACGTTCACCGAGATGTTGATGAAGCGCTTGTCCGGCGTGAGGTACACCCGCGGCGGGTCCACCCGCACGTCGACGTAGCCCTCCTCCAGGAACACCGAGCGGATGATCTGCACGTCGTCATCGAGCGCGCGCTCGTCGAAGGTGCCTGACGACGTGAGCCACGGCAGGATCCCCGCCTGCTTGGTCTGCAGGAACCGGCGGATCTTGCGATCGGGCACGCTGTTGTTGCCGGTGATCTCGATCTTCTGCACCAGCACCTTTCGGTTCTCGGTGATGTCGAAGGTGAGCGCCACCAGACCGTCGGACACCTCGCGGATCTCCGGCTCGATCTCCACCAGGTAGAAGCCCTTCTCTATGTACTTGTCGCGCATCCGGGTGATGTTGCGCTTGAGCTCCGCCTGATTGAGCACGCTGAACGGGGTGATGTCGATCACCTCCATCAGCGCCTCATCGTCCAACTTCTTGTTGCCCTGGAGCGCCACCTCGCGGATGGCGGGCTTCTCGACCACCGTGAAGGTCACGGCCACCCCCGGCGCCATCGGACCGGAGCCGTCGAGCAGGGGCGCGCCGGTGTAGGGCGCCATCGTCACGCGCACGTCATCGACGAAGCCGGTGTTCCAGATGGCGCGGACGTCGCGCTGCACCTTCCACTCGGCGAGGTCTTCGCCGACGTGCAGGCCGATGGCCGACAGGATGACCGCCTCTTCGACGCGATGCAGGCCGGCGATCTCGATCGCGTCGACCCGCCCGACCGCTGCCGCGGGGGCGCCGTGCTCGATGCGAGGCGGGGCGCTGCGGTCAGGTGCTCTGCGCTCGGGAGGAGCGGCAGGAGCGGGCTCGGAGGGGGCAGGAGCGGACGGAGCCTCCGCGGGAGCCCCAGCCGGAGACCCCGCGGGAAGCGCCGCTGGTGGTGTTGCTGGAGACCCCGCGGGAAGCGCCGCTGGAGCTTCAGCGGCAGGCCCCTCAGGTGCCGGGTCAGCGGGGGGCGTCGGGGCTTCGTCGGAGGGGGGCTCTGCTGGAGTCTCTGCTGGAGTCTCTGCTGGAGTCTCTGCGGAGGTGTCCTCTGTCGGAGCGTCCTCTTCTGGAGACTCTGCAGCGGGGGACTCTGCTGTGGGGGACTCTGCTGTGGGAGACTCTGCTGTGGGAGACTCTGCTGTGGGAGACTCTGCGGGCGCGTCCGCTGGCTCCGGCGTCTGCGCAGCGAGGGGTCGGGTCCACAGAGCCAGCGCGAGCAGCGGCGCGTGGCGGGCGGCGATCACGGGGCTTCCTCGGTCAGGTGGCCGCTGCTCAGCCGCAGGCGACGGGACAGGCGGCTGGCGAGGGTCTGGGAGTGGGTCACCACCACCAGCGTGCGGTTGCGCTCGGCGCTCAGCTCGAAGAACAGATCGAAGACCTTCTGCGCGGTGGCGGGGTCGAGGTTTCCGGTGGGCTCATCGGCGAGGATCAGCCCCGGGTCCTGAATGAGCGCCCGCGCGATGGCGACGCGCTGCTGTTCGCCGCCGGAGAGCTCAGACGGGCGGTGGGTCAGGCGGCTGCCCAGCCCCACCTGTTCCAGCAACATGCGCGCGCGCTTCTGCGCCTGCGCGCCGGGCGTGCCGGAGATGAGCGCGGGGATCATCACGTTGTGCAGCGCGTCGTGGTCGGGCAGCAGGTGGTGGAACTGGAACACGAAGCCGACCTCGCGGTTGCGCAGGACGTCCAGCTCCGCTGCTGAGCGGGCGAACACCTCACGGTCGCCGAACCATATCCTCCCGGCCGTGGGGCGGTCCAATGTGCCCAGCAGGTGCAGCAGGGTGCTCTTTCCCGACCCCGACTCTCCGAGGATCGCGATCTGTTCGCCGGGTTCGATGGTGAGATCCACGTGGGACAGGACCTCCAGCTCCGCGGTGCCCTTGCGGAAGACCTTCCGCAGGCCCTCGACCCGCACCGCCAGCCCCTTCCTGCTCGTCGTGGCGCTGCTCATTCGTACCGGAGACCGTCGACAGGGTTGATCCGCGCGCCCACCGTCGCGGGATAGATCGTCGCGAGGAAGGCGATCAGCACTGCGCTCACCGCGACGATGACCACCGTCTCGGGCACCACCACCACGGGGAGGGTGTCCAGGTAATACACGTCGGTGTCGAGCGGGAAGCGGTACTCCTTGAGACCCGCGCAGCCCAGAAGGCCCAGGACGGTGCCCAGGGTGGTGCCCACCACGCCGATGATCAGTCCCTCCAGCATGAAGATGAGCCGGATGGTGGCCGCGCGGGTGCCTAGCGCGCGCAGGATGGAGATCTCACGCGAGCGGGTGACAACCACGAGGATCAGCGAGCCCACGATGTTGAGACTGGCGACCGCGACGATCAGCGACAGGATGAGCCCCATCACGATCTTCTCCAGCTTGAGCGCGGAGAACAGGTTGCGGTTGAGGTTCTTCCAGTGGCGAACGTAGAAGGGGTAGGGCAGCGCCTCCTGGACGTCCTCTGCGATGTCATCCACGCCGTCGATGTCGTCCACGCGGGCCTCGATGCCCGTCACCAGGCTGCCCTGCTGGAGGAACTCCTGCGCGGCGGGGATGGTGACGTAGGACCACTTGGTGTCGTACTCATACATGCCTGAGTAGAAGACGCCCGCGATGTGGAACGGTCGCACCTTGGGGATGGGCATGCCGAACGGCCCCTGCCCGCCGCCGATGGGGTTGACGATGTGTACGCGGTCGCCCGGGGCCACCTTGAGCTGATCGGCGAGCTCGCGGCCGATGAGCATCCCGGGCAGCGGGGCTTCGCCCTCGACGCGTACCAGGGGGGTGCCCAGATCTGCGAACAGCGCCTGCCGGGCCTCTTCGTCCTCGAGCAGGCCGTCGGGGCCCTTCGTGAGGTTCTCCACCACGTCGGTGACCGCGCCGGTGCGCTCGGGGTCGATCCCCTTGAGGATCACCCCCGCGCTGGACCACTCGCTGCGGGCCATCACCTCTGTGTAGACGAACGGCGCGGCGGCGGTGACGCCCTCCACCTCGTCCAGCTTCGTCAGGGCGCCCTCGTGGCCCGAGAACTGTCCGGCGTACGAGAGCACGACCAGGTGGGCGTTGCTGCCCAGGATCTTGTCGCGCAGATCGACCTCGAACCCCTCCATCACCGCCAGCACCATGATCAGCGCGGTCACCCCGACGGTCACGCCGATCATGGAGATCAGCGTGATCGCGCTGATCCCGGCTTCGTGCCGCCGCGAGCGCAGGTGGCTCAGGGCGATGAGGAGGGCGAAGCGCATCGCTTCAGGTGCTCACTTTCAAGAGGCCGGACGCAGCGTGGGGAAGAGGATCACGTCCCGGATGGTGGTGCGGTTGGTGAGCAGCATGATCAGCCGGTCGATCCCGATGCCCTCGCCGGCCGTCGGCGGCAGTCCGTAGGTGAGCGCGCGCACATAGTCGGCGTCGAAGTACATCGCCTCGTCGTCCCCTGCGTCGCGCGCGGCGACCTGTGCGGCGAACCGCGCCGCCTGATCCTCGGGGTCGTTGAGCTCGTTGAAGCCGTTCGCCAGCTCATTGCCGGCGACGAACAGCTCGAAGCGCTCCGTGAGGTAGGGGTCTTCGGCGCTGCGGCGGGCCAGCGGGGAGATCTCCGCCGGGTAGTGCGTGATGAACGTCGGCTGGATGAGGGTGGGCTGCACCAGCTCGTCGAAGAACCACTCCAGCCAGCCGCCCACCGTGGTCGGCAGCTTGCTGTCTTCATCTGGATGAAGCTCCAGCCAGCGCGCTCGCAGCGCGTCGGCGTCGCGGAGCTGCGCCACTGACAGCCCCGTGCCCTCGCTCAGCGCCTCCTCCATCGGCAGCCGTCGCCAGGGGGCTGCGTAGTCGATGATGTGGTCGCCGAAAGGCAGGGCGGTGGCGCCGCAGACGTCCGCGGCGATCCCGCTCACCAGCGCCTCGGTCATGTCCATCAGGTCGTGCCAGGTGGCGTAGGCCTGGTAGAACTCCAGCATCGTGAATTCGGGGTTGTGCCGGGTCGACACGCCCTCGTTGCGGAAGTTGCGGTTGATCTCGAACACCCGCTCCAGGCCGCCCACCACCAGCCGCTTGAGGTACAGCTCGGGGGCCACGCGCAGGAACAGCTCGATGTCGAGGGCGTTGTGGTGCGTCGAGAACGGCCGGGCCGCGGCCCCGCCGGGGATCGACTGCATCATCGGGGTCTCCACCTCGATGAAGTCCCGGGCCTCGAAGAACTCCCGGCAGGCGCGCACGACGGCGCTGCGGCGCTGAAACACCGCCCGGCTGTCGGAATTGATGAACAGATCGACGTAGCGCTGGCGGTATCGGAACTCCGGGCCCGTCGCGCCCTTGTGCTTGTCGGGCAGCGAGCCGATGCACTTGCTGGCCAGGGTCAGGCTGGTCGCGCGCACGGTGGGCTCGCCGGTCCGGGTGCGCATCAGCGTGCCGTCGGCGATGACGTGGTCACCGAGGTCGAGCTTCTTCCACAGCGCGAACGTCTCGGCGGGCAGATCGTTCTTGCGGATGAAGAGCTGAATCGCGCCGCTCCGGTCCTGGATGCGGGCGAAGCCGGCCTTTCCCATCTCGCGCTTGAACATCAGGCGACCGGCGATGCGCGCCGTCGTGGCGTCGGCCGACAGCGCCTCGTTGCCGCGGTCGCCGATCAGGTCGAGGACCGCCGCCGTGGTGTGAGTCGGTGGAGCGAGGTTGTGCGGGTACGGCGCGTGGCCTGCCTCGCGGAGGGCCTGCAGCTTGGCGAGGCGCCGTTCATCGAAGTCGTACATGGGAAGAGGGCTCGCGGATGGGCGCGCGGCTTAACCGGTTGAGGGAGTCGCTTCGTGAAGGGGAGAGAGACGCGACGTGACGGGAGCGGGTGACGATCGACCGTAGACACGCGCGTCGGGCATCGGCTTCCGAATTCCAGGACATCGCGTTACTCCCGCTTGTCCCAGGGGCTGCAACTCCCTCAAGACAGAGCTGTGCGAGAAGAGAAGGAGGTGTCCTGTTGGCCCTGGTGCTCCACGCCCTGCTCTTCACCGCACAGGCCGCTTCGGTGGTCCTCCACGACGGGAGCGCCCCCGTTCAGGCTCCCGCCCAGGTGCTCGTCGCCACCGGACTCCCCGCGAGTGAACTTCGTGTGGTCTCTCTCTCGGAATTGGTGGAAGGACAGAGGCCACAGATGGCTGGTGTCGGGCAGGTAGAGACCTGTGACGGAGAGCCGGCCACATGGAGCGAGGTGGAGGCGCTCCTGCGTCGGGCCGAGGGACGAGTCAACTACATGGAATACGAGGCCCTGATCACGGGCGTCGAAGAGACGCTCGGGCGCATCGGCTGCCTCACCGAGACGCTTCACCCCGAAGCCGGGGCGCGGCTCCACATGCTCCGAGGCGTCGCCCACCACGCGCTGAACGACAGCGCCACAGCCTGGGCAGAATTCCGCCAGGCGCACATCATCGCCCCGCAGATGGTCTGGCCCGACGAGTTCGTTCCCGAGGGCAAGCCGTTGTTCGACGGGACCAATTCCGAGCTGGCCAGCACGCCGACGATGCCGTGCATCATCGCCCCGGCCGGTGGCGCTGAGCTGTGGGTCGACGGACGCTCTGTCTTTGCAGAACAGCGCCCCGAGATTCTACCGGGACGGCACCTGATACAGCGGGGGACCGAGCAGATGACGTCCCTCTGGGTCGAGTGGGAGATGAGCGACGACGCGGCACTCGTCTTTCCGCAGGCGTTCGAGCCCGAGCACGTCGGCTGGGCCGCAGAGCCGACCCGTCGAGATGAACTCGGCGCCCTGCTCACGGCCCTCCTCGATCCTGAAGATACGGTGTTCATTCCCCTGGACGGGACGATCTGGAAGTTCCGTGTCGGTGACGGGCGGTGGTCGGGGATCCTGCCTGACGGCACACCCGTGCTCGAAGACGTGGCGCCAGCAGAGAACGAAGTCGCTGCGTCCACCCGGCGACCGCTGCTGCCTACCGGGCTGCTTGCGGGGGGCGGGGCTTTCGCGGTCGGCGGTGCAGTGCTGACTGCGGTAGGTTTCGGCCAGGCTGCCCAGGCGAGCGCCGGTGCTGATGGCGCCGCCACACGGGTAGACTGGAACTCGGCCGAGGCCGACCATCTGGCCGCGACGCGACGGGTCCAGGTGGGATGGGCGCTGGTCGGCGCTGGAGCTGTCGCAGGCGGAGTTGGGTTTGTATTGTTGACGGATGGAGCTCTTCGGATGGCACCATGGGCTGCAGGACAGCCCGGACTGTCTGTGCAGCTGCTCCGTTGAACGTCGAATCCATGCCGACTGCGGCTCAAGCCTCCTGGCTCGAGCCGACTGAGCCAGGCCGCGCGACGGACCGTTCAGCCCGCCGTTCACGGCGCGATCCGGCTCCATCACCGGGCTCGGGTTCAACCCGGTCTCGCCACGGGATACGTATCAGGAGAAGAGGCTTCGGAGGAGTGGTGCGCGTCGGTTCGATTCTGACTCTGTTCCTGCTGGCGTGTCCGGCCCCTCTCGAACCACGAGACTTCGTCGAAGACCAGGACCACGACTTCGACAAAGACGGCTTCGCGGAGACCGCTGGAGATTGCGATGACGCTGTGGCATCGGTGTACACCGGCGCGCCGGAGGTGTGTAACGGAATCGATGACGACTGTGACGGTGAGGTCGACGAGGACGCCTGTGGTGGGACGACCTCCAGCTCGACGACATCTGGCCCGATCGACGCTGACGGCGACGGGCACACCGAGGCGGTCGACTGTGACGACGACAACGGTTCAGTGCATCCCGGCGCAGATGATATCTGGTATGACGGCATCGACTCCGACTGCGATGGGGCAGATGACCACGACGCCGACGGGGATGGATACAGCGCCCTGGGAGCCGCCGACGGCGACGACTGTGATGACGCCAACGCCGACGTGAATCCCGCTCAGCCTGAGGTCTGGTACGATGGTGTCGACACGGACTGTGACGGCGGCTCCGATTATGACGCCGACGGTGATGGGTTCGACAGCGACGCCTACAAGGGAGATGACTGCGACGACAGCGACGCAGACGTGTCGGTCGGCGGTCTGACCTGGACTGGTGACATGCGCCCTTCGACGGAAGACGATCTGGGGCAGCTCTGCCCCTGCTACACTCAGCTCGATGGTGACCTCGACCTTGAAACGACCAATATTGAAGACCTGTCCGCGCTGAGCTGCCTCTCGCAGGTCAGCGGTTTCGTGAAGATCGAAGACAACGACTCCCTGGTGGACCTGACTGGTCTCGATGGTCTTGTCTCCGTGGGAGACTATCTGCATGTCAAGGGCAATTCTGCCCTGGTGGACCTGACTGGTCTCGACAGTCTTGCTTCCGTGGGAGACTATCTGGAAGTCGATCACAACTCTTCTTTGGAGAATCTGAGTGGTGTCGGCAGCCTCACCTCCGTGGGAACGTACATGCTGATCGAAGGCAACAACGAGTTGGATGACCTGAGTGGTATCGGTAATCTTGAATCCGTGGGTACACACCTGTATGTCAGGGGAAACACTGCTCTGGAAGGGCTGACTGGTACTGATAGTCTCACTTCCGTGGGTACATACCTGTACATTGAAGACAACACTGCCCTGGTGGACCTGGCTGGTCTCGACGGTCTTACTTCCGTGGGGGAATATCTACATATTGAAAACAACGACTCCCTGGTGGGCCTGGCTGGTCTCGACGGTCTTACATCTGTGGGAGAATACCTGCATGTCAAGGGTAACTCTGCCCTGGTGGACCTGACTGGTCTCGATGGTCTCACTTCCGTGGGAGAATATCTGCAGATCGAGCACAACACCTCCCTGGTGGACCTGACGGGCCTCGGCGGTGTTGAATCCGTGGGAAGCTATCTGTACCTCGGATACAATGACTCCTTGGCGGACCTGACTGGTCTGGGCAGCCTCACAGAAATCGGAACCGATCTGACCATCGACGAGAACGCCTCCCTCTCAGATGTCACTGCTCTTCATAACGTCACCTCCGTTGGAGACGACCTCACGATCACCGACAACGATTCCCTGGCCACCTCCGACGCCGAAGCCCTCCGAGACGCCATCGGAGTCAGCAATATTGGTGGGTCCATCGATATCAGCGGCAACGTGCCCTGACAGCGGTGAGCGTTCAGGTTGACCACCCCTCGCTTGCCCTCGGGCCCGGTCCAGACAGACCGGGTCTCGCAGACCGGGCCTGTAGGACCCCTGGTCGCGTCTCGTCTCCTTGCTGTGACGCCTCCCCCCGGTGTGGAGCACAGCTGTGGAGCAGAGCGGCGGTTCCTCACCGGCAGC
>CAYXGP010000238.1:0-12098 GCA_964464515.1 uncultured Enterobacterales bacterium | reverse complement strand
GAATCGTAAAAAACAGGCGGCCTAAGTGGTGAATCACTTAACCGGTCACGCATGGGTTGACGCTATAGCTCGGGCTCGATTCCCGCCGCTCGGAGCTGCGCGAGGAGGCGCTGCCCACGTGCGCTGAGCTCGTCTGCGCGCTGACGCTCAGCCTCCGCGCGCTGGCGCTCAGCCTCCGCGCGCTGGCGCTCAGCCTCCGCGCGCTGGCGCTCAGCCTCCGCGTGTTGGCGCTCTTGCCGAAATGTTCGGAAGGGGGCGCCGTCCGGATGTTCGAGTGAGGGCTCGGCGGCACCCGCGCGGAAGCGGACCCCCATCCGGGGGCTCTGCCATCCGTTCATCTGAGCGACGGGGGTGTGGTGGTCGCCGTCGAGGAGCCAGCCGCGCATGCGGTTCCGATCCGGGTCGATCTCGTAATACTCGCGGGCGCCGTGGGATGCATAGAAGGCTCGCTTGCGCTCCATCTCGGGCCCTGTGTTTGACGGAGAGATGATCTCAAAGACGACCTGCGGGGCGACCCCTCCTTCTTCCCACTGCTTGTAGGAGCCGCGATGCCCCTTGGGCCGGCCAAAGGCCACCAGAATGTCGGGCGCCATCCGCACCGCGTCGGAGGAGGACGTGGGGTACCACAGCAGATCTCCCCCAACGAACGCGCTCTCCAACAGAGCGTCCAGATTGCCCTGGAGCATCGCCAACCATTGAAACTGCAGCGTGTTGTCCGCCATGGGCTGGCCATCACCATCTGGGAAGGTGTTCGGGGCGGTTTGAGGGGGGGAGAGGTTGCGTCGTGCCATCACAGACCTCCTGAGCTCATTCAGGGAACAGAGCTCATTCAGGGAACAGGACTCATCCGGGGAACGAGGGCAGTCTATCTGGGATCGTGCCGAGAGCCCGGTCAGAACCTGTCCGTTTCTCACCGCGAGGAGCACGTTATCCTGGCGTGATGCCCACACCTGAGATGCTCCAGCTCACCGCGAACGGTCTTTCGTTCTCGTGTCTGACCCTGGGTGACGGCCCGCTGGCCCTCCTCCTCCATGGCTTTCCAGACACACCACACACCTGGCTTGTGGTGATGGAGGGCCTGGCGAACGCCGGCTTCCGCGCCGTGGCACCCGCCATGCGCGGCTACCACCCCACCGACATCCCAGAAGACGGCGACTACCGCATCCCCACCCTGGGGCGCGACGCCCTGGCCCTGATCACCGCCCTGGGTGTGGAGAGCGCAGCCGTGATCGGTCACGATTGGGGCGCTACGGCGGCCTACGCTGCGGCCAACCTTGGCCCCGAGAGGGTCACGGCCCTTGTCACCCTCGCCATCCCGCCCCCGCGCATCATCCGACCGTCCCTCGGCCTGCTCTTTCGGGCTCCCCACTTCGCCGCGTTTCAGCTCGGTCCGCTGTCGCGCTGGTACGCCCGTCGGGGCGATCTGGCATACATCGATCACCTGTACACGATCTGGTCGCCGACGTGGACGGACTCTCGATCCCATCGCGACGCGATCGAGGCTGATCTGCGGCGCCCCGGTCGGCTGAAGGCAGCCCTGTCCTATTACCAGGCGATGTCGGCGTTCCTGCCGAACACCGTCGCCAACACGGTGGTCCGCAGGCGCATCAGCCAGCCCTCGCTGCTGTTCGCAGGGGCCGACGACGGCGCGCTGCGCATCGCCCTCGACTACGCGGGCGTAGAGGGCTGCTTCACCGGGCCCATGGAGCTGGTCGAGGTCGAGGGCGCGGGTCACTTCATCCAGGCCGAGCAGCCGGCGGCGGTGCTGGAGCGGCTGATTCCGTTCCTCCGGGATCACCTCTGCTGAGCTCACTGCTGCCCGCGCGAGCATCATCGCTGACCGCAGCGGGGCTGCTCGCGTGCTCGGGGCCCCCCCCAACGACCGTCGTGGTGATCAGCGTCGATACGGCGCGTGCTGATGCGTTCGGCTGCTACATAGGAGAGAACCACTGGGGCCGATCTCTCCCCGAGTCTACGCGACCGTCACCCCACACACCCAACGTCGACGCGCTGGCCGCGGAGGGGCTGCGGTTTCGCTGGGCTCTGGCTCACGCCCCGACGACGCTGAGCTCCCACGCGTCGATCTTCTCGGGGCGCGACCCGCACCGGCACTCCGTGGTGCGCAACGGCTACCCGGTGCCCGCGCAGGTGCCGCTGCTGGCGGAGCGGTTCGCCGCAGCGGGCTGGGCGACCGCGGCGGTGATCGGCGCGAGCGCGCTGGAGCGCAAGATGGGGCTCGATCGCGGCTTCTCCCGGTACGACGATCCGGGGGAGGGTCCCGCCGGGGGCATGCTGATGCGGGGGGCTGACGACGTGACCCGTCGGGCGCTGGCGGCCATCGACGCCACCGACGAAGAGCGATCGCTGCTGCTGTTCGTCCACTACTACGACCCGCACATGCCCTGGTTCACCGCCCCTGCCGACGTCGTCCGCGACATCGCTGGCGACGGGTACAGCGGACCGGTCGACGGCACGATGGTCGGCGTGGGGCACCTCACTGCGGCGCGGCTCTCCGGCGCGCTGACGGCGGCCGACGCTCGGCAGGCCCGCGCGCTGTACCTCTCCCAGGTGGCTTGGGTCGACCGGCAGATCGGCGCGCTGCTGGAAGGGCTCGACGAGCGCGGGCGGCGCGCAGAGGGCCTGGTGGTGGTGCTGTCCGACCACGGAGAGGTGCTCGATGAGTCTCCGAGCGCGCCGTACACCCACGGGCCGTCCGTCGGTCTCACCGCCATCCACGTGCCGCTGATCTTCTCCGGTCGGGGGAGGTTGTCCGGTCCCTCCGGGGTCCGCGACGCCCCCGCGCGCCTGCTGGATGTGGGCCCCACAATCCTGGCGTGGGCAGGGCTGGAGGGCGGCCTGGGAGACGGCGCAGATCTGCGCGTCGCGCCGCCGTCGCCCATCTTCTCGGAGGCCACCAAGCCCATGTCACGCGAGGCGACCGACCGCTGGAACAACCTGCCGTTCGAGCGCTCGGTGGTGCTGGACGGCGCGCAGCTCACCGCTGCGCCGCTGGAGGGGGGGCGCGCGCGCCTCTCGGCGGTCGCTGCGGGGGGCCCGGAGATCGCGCAGAGTGCGCGGGTCGGCGAGATGGTGGCGCTGCTTCAAGCCTGGGACGGCGCGGCTCCAGCCTTCCGGCCCGCCGAGTACGACGCGGAGACCGAAGCGGCGCTGAGAGCGTTGGGCTACCTCGACTGATTCTACCGAGGTTGACTTGTGGGTGGCGTCCACTCCCAATCGCGACTATTCTGCCGCCGATTGGAGTTTTTATGTCTCAGATCACGCCACTCCTCGCCCTCTCGATGCTCGCCTGTGGGCAGGGCGATTCCGATGATACGGGCGCTCACGCCGGGCATCACGCCCCCACGAGCACCACCACCTCATCTGGAAGCGGGACCACCGGCGGAAGCTCCAGCGGTGGAACCTCCACCAGCGGTGGAAGCACCAGCGGCGGCAGCTCCTCGAGCGGCGGCTCTACGACGGGCAGCACCACCACTGGCGGCTCCACGACGGGCGGCACCACCCCCGTCGCCGACGTCGCAGAATTCGGAATGGACGACGTCCGCGCGCTGACGAAGATCGGCGGCCGCGCCGACGGCCTGGTCCTGCCCCGCGACCTGGAGTTCCACCCCGATCGCACCGACGAGCTGTGGGTGGCCGACCGCGTGCTGGACGGGCACGTGATCTACTTCAGCGCCGGCACGGGCGACCAGACCGCGGAGGAGTACGTCGACGTCTGGGGCTACCACTTCGCCGAGGAGCTCAGCTCGATGGCGATGGGCGACTCCACCTACGGTGACGATCGCACCTTCGGGACGTGCCAGGAGTCACGGAACACCTACAACGATGAGTACGCCGCCAACGACTTCATGGGGCCCACCCTGTGGTCTGCAGACCTCGACGTCTACGCGATGGTCAACCAGGACCCCTGGGGCAGCCTGCTCGGCAGCCACCTCGACATGCTCCACGCGAGCCCGCTGTGCATGGGTATCGCGCATGACACCGACAACGTCTACTGGGTCTTCGACGGCATGAACGGCCACGTCGCGTACTACGACTTCGCCGAGGATCACGACGCCGGCTACGACGACCACTCCGACGGCGTCATCCGACGCTACACCGACGCAGCGCTCACGCGCCTGGCCGACGTCCCCGGGCACATGGAGCTCGACCACGACACCGGCTGGCTGTACGTCGCCGACACCGGCGCGGGGCGGGTGATCCGGCTGGACACGAACACCGGCAAGTTCAACCAGAGCCTCCGTCTCACCAACGAGCCCCTCGCGGAGCACTCGCAGTACACCGGCGCGACCGTCGAGGTGGTGATCGAGGGGCTCGGCGAGCCCTCCGGGCTGGCGCTCAACGGCGATCGGGTGTTCATCGGCGATCACGCCACCGGAGAGATCATCGCCCTGACGGGGGAAGGTGAGGAGATCGGCCGCATGGAGACCGGCGCGAACGGTCTGATGGGGCTTGAGTTCGGACCCGAGGGCAAACTGTGGTACGTCGACGCGGTTCGCGCCGAGGTCGTCCGCATCGACCCGGAAGGTTGAGCACGGGCCTGGAGGTGAGCCTGGCGATCAGCGGGAGCCCCGGGGCTTCCGCCGCAGCGGTGACGCGTCGTCTCCCCGCGCCCGTCGCCGCTGTCGAGCCCGCGCGCGGGCCACGTGCGCGCGCCGCAGAGACGCCACCTCAGCCTCCAGCTCAGCGATGATCGGACCCCGCCGATCCACCGGCGCGAGCAGCAGCAGGCGCGCCGCCCGCCGGGCCCTCTCCAGCTCGGGGACATCGGGGATGTCTTCATCTTCGAGCAGACTGAGCACGCGCGCCGCCAGCCCTGGCCGGCCGGCGTCCATCGCGGCCAGGCACGCGTCGATCAGGTGCGGAACCGCGCCCCCGTCAAGGGACTGGATCCAGGCGTCTTCGGTAGCCTTGTCGCGACCTGGCAGCATGCGGTGATCCTACCGCGGACCGGTTAGGCGGGCTCGTGGCTAGCCTGGATCCAAACGAGAGCGTCGACTCGCGGCTCATCAACGCCGAGCGCGTGATGCTGGGCGCCGCGGTGCTCGCCGTGGCGCTCTACCTCGTGGAGCTGCGCGCGACGTCGCGGGGGCACACCATCGGCGGACTCGCCACCGTCGTGCTCCTGCTCGATCTGCTGTTCGTGATCGATCTGGGGGTCAAGTCGGCGTGGCTCCGCGGCCGGTACCTCATGTCGCCGTGGTTCCTGATCGACTTCTTCTCGACCGTGCCGGTGCTGGCGAACTTCTGGGAGGTCGCGGGCTTCCTGTACGCCTTCCGCATCCTGCGGGGGCTGCGGGTGCTGCGCACGCTCCGCGCGCTGCGCCTCGTGCAGAGCATGCTCCCCATCCGCTGGGACTACGTCGACGAAGATGCCCTCCCGCAGCGCCAGGCGTTCGAGCGCACGCTGTCGATCGTGGTGGTGGGGTACGCGCTCATCTTCCTGCTGCTCGCCTACGCGATCCACGGCGGCGTGGACGACCCCTCTCAGTACGCAGCCCGCGCAGGTCAGGAGCTCAACCTCGCCCTCGGCAGCGTGCTCGGTATGGCGATCATGCTGGCGGTGATCCGCGCGCTGGTGCCCGAGATCTCCGCCCGGCAGATGCAGGCGCTCCTCAACATCGCCCTGCCCGAGCAGGTCGCCCGACACTTCCTGGCGCACCCCGAGGCCTACGGCGACACCACCCGCATGCCCGCGTCGGTCATCTTCTGCGATCTGGTGGGCTTCACCGCCTGCGTCGAGAAGCTGGGGGATGATCTCGACACCCTCCAGAAGCACCTCGAGGCGGCCATGAGCGAGGTGGTGGAGGTCCACAGGCGCTACGACCTCATCGTCGACAAGTTCCTCGGCGACGCCGTCATGAGCTTCCGAGGCGGCAACCTCGTTCCGGGCGACCCCTCCGATCACGCGCTGCGTGTGGTGCAGGCGGCGCTCGACACCCAGGCCGCTCTGAACGCCCTGGGAGATCCCTTCTTCACCGCGGTGAAGGTGGGCGGGGCCTCGTCGGGCGGCGCGCTCATCGGCACCTTCGGCACCTCGCACCGCCTGGCCTACACCATCCTCGGCGACCGCGTGAACCTCGCGGCGCGCCTTGAGGCGGCCTGTGGGCAGTGCGGCACGCGCAACCTGTTCTGTGAGTGGACCTACGACATGGTGGGGAAGCGCGTCGACATCACCTGGCGGCGGTTTGGCAACCTGCGGGTCCACGGAAAGGGCGAGATCACCCCGGCCTACGAGGCGTTCCGGCCGGCGGAGGTCGGCGAGTGGCTGGAGGAGTTCAACGCCGGCCTGGAGGCGTTCGAGGCGCGGCGCTTCGAGGAGGCGCAGCGGCTGTTCGAGGCGGCGGACGCCAAGCGCGAGGGCGGCGACAAGCCTTCGCAGAAGTACGCCAGCTGGGCCGCCCTGCTCGCCGAGCAGCCGCCGCGCCCGGACTGGACACCGGTCTTCCTGCCGCACAAGTAGCCACCGCCACCCGCGCGCCCCTCGTCGGGACTGGAGCGACCGTGGACATCCTGGTCATCAACTGTGGCAGCTCGTCGATCAAGGCGACGGTGCTCGATCCCGCCAGCGGCGTCCGCGCGGCGACCGTCCGCGTGGAGCGCCTGGGAACGCCGGGTGCGGTCGCGCAATGGACCGACCACGCCGAGCCCCTCGGAGAGCTCTCCTGCGCAGACGCGCTGGCGCGGGTGCTGCCCCGCCTCGTCAGCGACCGGACCATCGCCGGGGTCGGCCATCGCGTCGTACACGGCGGCGAGGACTTCACGGCGCCGACACCCATCGACGATCGTGTCCTGGCCCGCATCCGCGCTCTCCGCGTGTTGGCGCCCCTGCACAACCCGGCCAACGCCGCGGGCATCGCCGCGGCCCGCGCGCTGCTGCCGCACGCCCCACACATCGCGGTGTTCGACACGGCGTTCCACACCACGCTGCCCCGGCGCGCGCGATCGTACGCGCTGCCCGCCGAGGTCGCCGCGGCCTACGAGATCCGTCGCTACGGTTTCCACGGCACGAGCCACGCATGGTGCAGTCAGCAGGTCGCCCGCCACCAGGATACCGACGTCCGGGACCTGCGCATCATCACCTGTCACCTGGGCAGCGGCGCCAGCGCCTGCGCCGTCGAGTTCGGCCGCAGCGTCGAGACCAGCATGGGGATGACCCCGCTGGAGGGGCTGGTGATGGGCACGCGCTCCGGAGACATCGACCCGGGCGTCCTCATCCTCTTGATGCGCGAGGCCGGCCTGGACGCCGACGGGCTGGACGACCTTCTGGGGCGCCGCAGCGGGCTCTCCGGGCTGTCTGGGGCGGGCAGCGACCTGCGCGATATCGAGGCCCGCGCAGCAGAGGGCGACGACGCCTGTCGGCTGGCGATCCATGTGTTCACGCATCGGCTGCGCAAGCAGATCGGCGCCTACGCCGCCGCGATGGGCGGGGTCGATGCGATCGCGTTCACCGGCGGCATCGGCGAGAACAGCGCGCTGGTTCGGCACCGCACGCTGCAGCGGCTGGGCTTCCTGGGGGCCCGGCTCGACGAAGATCGCAACCGCGACGCCCGGGTCGGTCCCAGCACGCCTGTCGCCTCCATCCACGATGACACCAGCCGGGTGCGGCTGCTGGTGGTCGCCGCCGACGAGGCCCGCGAGATCGCCCGGCAGACGGCCGCGCTCGTGGCCCACCGCGACCGGGTCTCGACCGGCACCATCCCCATCGCGGTCAGCGCCCGCCACATCCACCTGTCACAGCAGGCCGTCGAGACGCTGTTCGGCCCCGGGCACCAGCTCACCCCGTACAAGCCGCTGTCACAGCCGGGGCAGTTTGCCTGCGAGGAGAAGCTGACGATCGTCGGACCGAAGCGCCGAATCGAGGGCGTTCGGGTGCTCGGCCCCGCGCGGCCGGCCTGCCAGGTCGAGATCTCCCGGACGGACGAGTTCCACCTCGGCATCGACGCGCCGGTCCGTGACTCTGGCGACGTCCGGAACAGCGCCGGGTGCACACTCATCGGTCCTGCGGGCCGGCTCGCGCTCAAGGAGGGCGTGATCTGCGCCCGGCGGCACATCCACATGACGCCGCCGGACGCCGCCCGGTTCGGCGTTCGCGATCGCGACGTGGTCGAGGTCGCCGTGCAGAGCGACGGGCGCGACCTCACGTTCGGAGATGTGCTGATTCGGGTCTCTGCCAAGTACCGGCTGGAGATGCACCTCGACACCGATGAGGCCAACGCCGCCGAGATCGCGCGGGGGCACACGGGCGCGCTGGTCGGCACGGACGCCGCGGCGCGGCTGGTGCGTCGTAAGGTGGGCTTCGACGCTGCTCATCACCCAGGGAGGTGAGTGGCTCCCTCTGTGCTATCCAATAAACCTCTGTGCTGTCCTAGAATCGATGGAACAGTTGGGCCGTTTCCGCACCGTAATTGACTACAACGATGTCATCGTATCCATCTTGATCGAAGTCGTAAACTACCGCCTCGCGCGGACTGTTTCCAGTCGATTTCTTGGTTGTGGGATCAAAGCTCCCGTCCCCATACCCCATGTAGAAAGTGATCTTGTTCTGGCCCTTACAGACGACAACAAGGTCGGTATTTCCGTCATCGTTGAAATCTCCAGACGAAACGCCATCAGGTGAGCAGGAGCTCAATCCAAAGTCAGAATCGATATCGTATGATTCACCGGATGAAAATGTCCCTGACCCATTGTTCTCCAATATGTACAAGTAGTGGTCATTATAGGAAACCAACGCGATATCGGCGGCTCCGTCTCCGGTGAAGTCATCAACTGCGATCCCCGACACCCGATCGAAACCGGAGTAGGTCTTCTTGGATGTTGAGAGTGAGCTGCTCGAACTACAAGATCCCGAGTAGCTGATCTTGACTACGGTGACGCTATCATCCTCACCGTTTGCGCTAATGATGTCCTTGGTTCCATCACCGCTCACGTCCACCTCACGGAATCGGACTGGCCCGGCAGTGGAACCTCCGGTGGAGACAGACTTGACATAGGCCCATGTCCCGCTCCCCGTATTATCCCAGAACGTAATGTTTGAACCGGCATTGTCGCCAATCGCCATGAAGTGAGCAGTTGGACTGGAGCCGGAGGAGCAGTCATCCAGCAGTGCGACCGCTCGCGGTTCGCTGACATAGCTGCTGATGTCCGTCTGAACGTTACTGCTGGGAGTGCCTGGATTCCCTGCGGACTGTAGGAGGAGGCTTCGAACCTTGGGCGTCCCTCCATCGATAGCGGCATTCACAGAGACGACATCGCGATAGGAATCACTGTTGACGAAGCCCTTCGAGATACTCCTCGGATTGTGCCCCATGCTGCCATTTGTTCCGCTGCTGGTGAAGCAATTTTTTGGTGTTCCACTACTGTTGTAGCTGTCGTGGGTGCTGGTCAGCCCAGAGCAGCCCGAGACTGCCGATGTGTTGTAATTGAACCCATAGATTTTCTGATTGTCATACCCAGAAATGAAGACGTGGCGAGCGCTCTGTGAACCGGGCGAAAGATCGATGATGTATATCGGGCTGCCTCCAGACATCGTGACGCTCTGATCCCAATTGAAGGTCACATTCTCATCGAATATGCCATCGCAGTCGTTGTCGATTCCGTCCTCATCATCCTCGTTCCCGCTCCCCACGTATGCACTCGCCTCCGAGTCATCACAGTCGGTTCCATCCGTCACCCCTGAACTTGCGGAGTCATCACCATAGTCGTCACCATCAGCGTCGGTCATGCAGGCTGAACTTGAGTCGTTGGGCGCGGCCCCGGGGTAGGTATTGGCATCGCTGTCCAGACAGTCCGTGTGATTATAGGCGCTGTACGAGCTGGGCTCAGTGCAGGCCTTGGTCGAGCCGCTCGTGGTGTAGCCGTCGCCATCGGCATCGGTGTACCAGGTCGAGGCGTCCACCGCGCTGTTCTCATTCGAAGTCCCGTCACAGTCGTCATCGTAGGAGGTACTACAATATTCGTCGGCGTCCGGGTTCCGCGAAGAATTCCCGTCTGCACAGTCCGAGCCCGCCGTCACACCGGATGAGGGAGAGTCGCTGCCCCACCCATCTCCGTCGGCGTCGGTCATACAGGCGGTGGCCGAGTCGCTGGAAGCCGCACCGGGGTAGGTGTTTGCGGCGCTATCTTTGCAGTCGTCGTCGTTGGTGACATAGCCAGACGGTCGCGAGCAGTCTTCCGTCGTGCTTGATGCGTCGCCGTACCCATCAGAGTCGTCGTCCTCGTAGTACGTGGTGGTCACACCCTCATCGGTCGAGCCGTCACAGTCGTCGTCTTCTCCGTTGCAGCTCTCGCTGGCCGCAGGAGAGATGCTGGCGTCGTCGTCATCGCAGTCGGTGTCCTCGTCGATGTATCCTGATGGGATGTCGCCATCGCAGGAGACTGTGTAGGAGTCCGAGTCGCCGAACCCATCGGAGTCGGCATCAGCGTAGTAGGTCGCCTCGGGGCAGAATTCGACCGTGACCGAAGCGGAGCTCCCCTCCGTCTCGCCGTCATCAGGGATGGCGGTGCAGGTCCACTCCTCGCCGCTGACAACATCGTCGGCTGGGACCGTGTCACCGTCCCAGGAGGTGGTCTCGGGCCCGCTCCAAGCGAGGCCATTGGAACTTGTGCTGCCCGCCTCGAAGGTGGTGCCATCAACCGTCCAGGCGAAGGAGTAGGTGACGGGGTCGTCGTCATCGTCGGTGCTGACTGTCGCGATCTGGCACAGCAGGTCGTCAGAGCCGGCAAGCGGGGCTTCCGGGCTGATACTGAGCTCCGGCGCGGTGGGGAGGGAGTTGGCAACAGTGAGGGTCTCGGACGCTGCTGTATCGCCGTCTTCATCGCCGTCGGTAGGGGTGACGACGAGGGCGACCGTCTGTCCCTTTTCGAAGTACGCAGCGCCGTCGAGGGTGCTGCCCGTCTCGGCGACCGTGGCGCCGTCCACCATCCACTCGTAGCTGAGCGAGACCGCGTCCCCGTCGGCGTCGCTAGTGCTCATGGAGGCGGAGATCGTGTCGTCGGTATAGACCGTGTTGGGGTTCAAGCTGACAGCGGTCACCTCGGGCGGGCTATTCGAGATGGTGAGGCTGGCAGAGACCGGCGCACCGGTGTCCTCGCCGTCGTAGGGTGTGACGGTGCAGGTGACCGTCTCGTCTCGGCTGAACGCGTCCGCCAGCGTGTTGTCGGCGCCGACGCTGGTGCCGTCAGCCGTCCAGGCGTAGGTCGAGGCGTCGGCGTCGCCGTCAGCGTCGGAGAAGCCGCTGTAGCTGCAGGTGAGCGTATCCTCTGAGGTGGCTGGGTCCGGGCTGATGGAGACCGCGTTGATAGCAGGCGCGGTGTTGCTCACCGTGACGCTGACGGCGACGGGATCTCCAGCGTCGGTGCCGTCATAGGGAGTCACAGTGCAGGTCACCTCGTCGTCGCCAACAAAGCCAGTACTCAGCGTGTCGCCACTGGTGACTTCGGTGCCGCCGATGCTCCAAGAGACGGTGGACTGGTCCGTGTCACCGTCGATGTCCGAGAAGCTCCAGGAGCAGGAAATGGTGTCGCCAGCGAAGACGGGATCGGTGACCGATACCATCGACACGGAGGGGGCGGTATTATCGACCTGGACCGTGGCGATATCGGTCGCTGTGCCGCCGTGCGCGTCGGTGACGGTGACCGTACACGAGAGGGTGTCGCCAGGATCGGTCTCGTCAGCGTCGACCGTGTAGACGGTGCTCGCTCCCAGCGCAGCGCCGGTGGTGTCGTCGGACCAGGCATATGCGGCGCTCACGCTCCCCCCGTCCGGATCCGTCGCGTCGGCGCTGCAGGTCAGCTCAGCGGTCGTGACCACACCGCTGGACGGGTCGATGGACACCGACGCGATCAGTGGATCTGAGTTGGCGACAGTCACGCTGTCTGTGCTGGTCACGCTGCCGTCGTGCGCGTCGGTCGCTGCGGCGGTGCACTGCACGACGTCCCCCGGCGTGACGGTGGCAGGACTCAGCTCAAGGCTGCTGTCCTCGCCCAGATCGTCGCCGGTTGTGGTGTTCACCCAGGCGTAGGAGATCGCAGGAGTGTCGCCGTCCGTGTCGGTCGCCGAGGCAGAGCAGGACAGCGTC
>CAYXGP010000237.1:0-12277 GCA_964464515.1 uncultured Enterobacterales bacterium | reverse complement strand
CCCCCCGCTCGCGCCGCCAGCGCTCACGCCGCCAGCCCCCCCAGCCGCGCCGCCGATCGCCAGCGCGCCGCCGCCAGCGCCCCCCCCCATCTCCGCCCCGCCGCCCCTGAGCCCGCCTCCGCTCAGCGCGCCGCCTCCCCTTGGGGCATCCGCGCTGCCGCCGGCTCCACCGGTGCCCGCCCCCGCTCCTCCAGCGCCCGCCCCGGCTCCGCCCACGCTTCCTCCGCCCGCGCCGTCGAGCGAGGCGCCGCCGGTGCCCTTCCAGGAGCCCATGAGCGCCAGCATGCTGCCGCCGCCCGCCCCGTCCGCGCCGCCTCCCCTCCCGGCGCTGAAGCACCCGCCCATCCCGCAGGTGCCGGCGGGCAGCCCATTCGTTCCGGGCGCCACCCTCATCCCCGAAGAAGACTGGATCGACGACGATCTCGATGACGAGACCATCCTGCTGCGGCGTCCCCCGCCGAAGCGGGGCGGCGGCTCGTGAGCGCTGCCGAGGCCTCCGCAGCTCAGACCGGCGCGGGCGCTGTCGCGCTCTCCGACGTCGCGGTAATCACGCTCACCGGCGATGATGTCCGTCGCTGGGCCAACAGCATGTTCACCAACGCCATCAAGCGGGTTCGCCCCGGACAGGGCTCCCGCAACGCGATGTGCGACGACCGGGGGCGGGTGCTCGGGCTGGGCGATGTCTGCTGCCTGCGGCCGGATCACCTGCTGGTGGTGCTGGAGGCCGGATCGGACTGGTTCGCCGAGCGCTACCGCATGTACCTGATGCTCGACGAGATCGAGATGGAGGTCGTCGAGCTCGCCGTGATCTCGGTGGCCGGTCCGGGATCCGACGATGTCGCCCGAGCGCTGGGGCTGTCGGTCCCCGAAGCCGACCACGCCCACGTCGAGGCCACTGACGGCGCCTGGGCCGGGGTCCGGGTCTGCCGGCGAGACCGCACCGGACTGGGCGGGCTCGACCTGCTGGTCCCAACCGAACGCTCGAGCGAGCTGCTTGAGGCCGCGCTCGCCGCTGGCGCGACCGCGATCAGCGCACAGACGCTGGATGCGCTGCGTATCCGGGCCGGCCGGGCTGCCTGGCCTGCCGACGGCAGCGACCGAACACTGGTCCACGAGCTGAGACTGGAGGGCGAGGTCTGCAATTTTTCGAAGGGCTGCTACGTGGGGCAGGAGGTCATCAACCGGATCGACGTGAAGGGCCAGGTGCAGAAACGACTCACCGGTGTCGAGTCGGACCGACCGATCCCTGTCGGGACAGCCGTACACCTCGACGATCGGGAGATCGGGCGCGTCACCAGCGCAGCCACGATCGACGGACGACACCTGGGCCTGGGCATTCTACGCAAGAGCGCCTGGGAGGCCGGCACTGCGGTGGAGCTTCACACCGACGCGGGGTCGTGGAGCGCGACCGTTCGGGCGCTTCCATTTGCTGGCTCTGCAGATTGAACTCTGCTCTACCCAATCACGTCCAACGTGGACCCGAGGCAGACAGACCTGTCCTCTCCAGCCGCTCGATCACCGCCTTGATCAAGACAGGCCACGCGATGGTGGCGTCGGCGTGGACCTCCGCGAATCGACCGCCCTCCGCTTGCGGGACGAACTTGCCCCAGCTCACCCCCTCGCTGTAGGTGCACCCGCTGAGCCCGCCGAAGTGGGCCGGCTCGGGGCAGATCCGAACGCCGTATCGGAACCTGCGCAGCGGCATGTCGATCTTGAGCACTGCATTCAGCACATCGACGAAGGGCGGCGCCTGCTGAGCCCAGTTGCGCGGCACCCCGCCCCCGATGGTGACGATGCCGAGACGCTCGCACCCGCTGAGGCCCGCGGAGTAGTGCCCCAGGTCGAGGAACGGATCGAACGGCGAGTGGAGCGATCGGAGCAGCTCGTCGATGGATGCATCAGGCTGCTTCGCGCGGGCATGCGCGACGATCCAGGTGCCCAGATCGAGCCCCATCTCAGAGTCGGTGAACGCGGGGATGTAGATAGGAACACCGGCCCGGTATGCAGAGACGAGGATCCCACGACACCCCGGCCGATCGAGGATCTCTCCCACAGCGCTGCAGAGGTGACGGCTGGCGAACCGCTCGCGCTCAGCGGCGCAGCGGGCGAACACCCCATCCAGCAGACGCTGCACCTCGTCGAGGTTCTTCTCCATCTCGTAGGTGTCGTAGACGCGGTTGTACCCCGCCGCGAACAGCTCAGCGTCGTCCCTGTGGGGCTCGGCCTTGTAGTGCTGCATCCCGGCCAGCTCCACGAGTCCATGGGTCATCAGCGCGCCCGTCGAGACGACGGCTTGGACGAACCCGCGCTCGATCATCTCGGTGATGACGAGCCCCATCTTGGCGACGGTCATCGCTCCCGACAGCGTGAGCACCACGGCGCACTTCGGATCGCAGACCATCTGCGTGAGCACCTCGGCGGCCTCCCCCAGCCGCCGACCGCCGAACGCCGTCAGCGCCATGGCCTCCAGCAGGGAGTCGCAGTCATGAATCGCGGACAGATCGAGCGACTCCAGCGGGGTGAGCCCATCTTCACCGCCGTCTCGGAGCTCGCGGTGGACGCTGCAGCCGTCGGTGAGGGGGTCGTTCGGGATCGTCACGCTGCTCTCCTCCAATCATGGAGAGGGTGGGTCCAGGCAAGGCACAGACCGAGCCGGGCCGGGGCCCAAGCTCAAGCGGGCTGGCCCCAGTCCTCCACCGGCCACCCGCGGCGCCGGGCGAGGCGCTCCAGCCGGGGATCGGGGTTGACCACCACCGGGCAGCCCATCTGGTCCAGCACGGGATGATCGCTGAAGCTGTCGGTGTAGAACAGGCAGTCGCGCAGCGCGATCCCCCGATCCTCCGCGAACATGCGCGCGTAGTACAGCTTGCCGGCGCCGAAGCAGATGGGCTCTCGCACCCGCCCCGACAGCGTCCCGCCGCGCGACTCCAGCACGTTCGCCAGCGCCGCGTCGAGGCCCAGCGCGGACACCGCGAGCTCCGCGATGTGATCGCTGCTGCCGGTGAGCAACACCAGCAGATCACCCGCCGCGCGATGCCGCGAGATGGCCTCCAGCGCCCCCGGTCGCACGCTCTGGGCGATCTCCTCTGCCCAGAACTCCTCGGCGCGCTGGCGGACCACCGCCTCGTCGGAGCCCTTGAGCGTCATGGCGGCGTCGCGGATCAGCGCCTCCATCCGTGAGAAGCCCAGGTGGTACATGCCGATCCACACCGCGCCGCGCAGCCCCTGGCGCCGCGAGATGTGCCCCAGGTTCAGCTCACGCTTCATCCACCCCTTCGCCGAATTGGTGGCGATGAGTGTGCGATCGAGGTCGAAGAAGGCCACGCGGCACGCTGACAGGGCATCGGCCATGTCACCCGATAGCCCACTGCGCCCTCCCCCGGCACCGCCCGACCGGGATAGCTCCGTGGCATGCCTGACCAGGGAGAGTACATCGACGCCGTCCAGGCCCTCCCGGGGTGCGGGTTGGGTCTGTACACCGGAGTGCTCGCGATCGGCTGCAGCGTCGGCTTGCTGGGCATCCTCTTCAGTACACTCGCGCTGATCCAGGCCGAGTCGTCCACCTTCCCCCAGGCCCTGCGGCCAGGCAACCAGGTGCCGGTGTGGCAGCTCGCGCCGCTGCGTCAGAGCGGCGTGGTGGAGCTGACCGAGGTGCCGCTGGCCTACCACGACGCCAGCCCGAGGCGGGACGGCACCCGCGCTTGCGCCCTGATGTCCGACCGGCTGGTACAGGTGATCGGCGAGACGGGGACGACCCTGCCCTACGCGGAGATGACCGCCGTCACCGGCGCGGAGGACGCCGGCTCGTGGACGGTCTCGGCGCGGGGTGCGCAGGCTGAGATCACCTGCGGCTTCGCGCCGATGGAGGGCGGCGACCGCTTCCTGCGCCAGCTCCGGGCAGAGGCGCCAGCCAGCGCGACGCCCGCGCCCAGCCCTCCTGCATCCGAGGCTACTGCTGCGCCCGGGGCTACTGCAGCGCCGCCCGACGCGCCTGGAGCTGCTCCGTGAGGGCGCCGGTCCACTCGCTATTGGCCGCCACCCGCACGCCCTCGTCGTAGTACTTCCAGGCGCGCTCTGCGATCAGCTCGGCCTCCTCATCACGACGCTCGCGGTAGATCTCCGCCTGCGCGGTGGTGAGGCGAGATGGCGGCGGTGCCGCGCGGAAGTCGTCGAGCAGCGCCACGTAGCCGTCGCCGAGCATCAGCAGCCCCGTGAGCACGTACTCGGGCTCGTTGAGGTTCGCGATCGCGAGGATCTGGAGCTGCGCTCCATTCAGCAGCGCCACCCGCCGCACGAGGTTCCGCTCGGCCTTGCGATCGCCCTCCAGATTCAGATCATCGGCGGCGCCGATCTGCACCGCTGCGAGGGCCGTGCGCGCCCGAGCGCGGATCCACGCGTGGCTGGGAGCCCCCTCCAGCGCGCTCAGCGCCCGCTGGATCCGACGCACCCCGCGCCGCTCACGCTCCAGCCCGATCTCGGTGACCCCCTGCGCCAGATCCAGGCTCAGCAGCACCGCCGGCTCCCAATCCCCGCCGCGACGGAGCGTCTTGATCTGCGCCAGGGCCTCCGCATGCTGCCCCATGTCGCCCAGACAGAGCGCTCGGCGGAACGCCGCCTCGGCGGCCTCCGCGGTCCCCGGCCAGCCGCCGGTCACCGCGTCGAAGTCGTTGACGGCCTCCGCGTACCGCTCCTCCAGCTCGTGAACCAGGCCGCGCTCGTACAGCGCGCGCGCGGTCTCCTCGCGCGCCAGCAGCACCTCAAGCCGCCCCAGCGCCCCCACGTGATCGCCGCGCTGGCGATGCAGCACGGCCTCATCCAGCAGCACCTGCGGCGACAGGCCCGCCCAGACCTCCTCCAGCGTCTTCGGTGCCGGGGGCGGAGCGGGTGGTGCGGTGGTGGGCGGGATGATCCCTCCAGTCTCCGCGCGCGTGCCCCCCAGCGGGATGGGGTCTTCGCCGGCTACGGCGGTGGATTGCAGGCCGAGCAGGAGACCGGCCAGCGGGATCGCGAACAGAGCGGTGCGGATTTTCATGGTTCCTCCGTGGGGGGCTCAGACTGCGGACAACGCGCAGCGATCGCGGTTCGCTCCCCGGTGAGAGGCAGCAGCGCCCAGACCGTCAGTCCCCGGACCACCTCCAGATCGCCCAGGGTGTCTTGCGTCAGACCGCCCACCAGCAGAGCCACCAGCCCCGCCCGTCCCGGCCGGGGCGCCCTCCTCCATAACGCAAGACCCAGCCACACCCACGCGATCCACACGCCCGGCCCGGCCAGCGCCGCCACCTGCAGGGCCGCGTCGTGCGCATGCAGCGGGAAGTGGAACCCGGGGACCAGCGCGTCCTGCAGCACCGCCGCGACGTCGCGAAAATTGCCGGGGCCCACCCCGAGAGGGTGCTGCGTAGCCAGCCCGCCTCCCGTCGCCCACAGCACGCCCCGCTGGGTCAGCTCATCGTCTCCCTGCAGGCCCGCGATGATGCCCAGCGCCGCAGCCAGCCCCCCGCCCAGCGCCGCCGCGGGAGGAACGCGCAGGGCCGCCAGCACCACCGCCATGCTCAGCAGCGGACCGGTCGCGCGGGTCGCCAGCACCCCCGCCGCCATGGCCGCCGCCGCCGGCCACGCGCCGACATGCACCGCCCGCGCCAGCGGGATCAGGAGCGCGTATCCCAGGGTCAGGTGGTGGGAGAAGGGCCCGTCCGCCGGACCGGAGAGCCCCTCCAGGGAGCCCCACAGACCCGCCGCCGCCGCCGCGCCGAGGCCGATCCGCTCCAACAGGGCCAGCCCCCGCTCGCTGAGCCCATCGCCGACCAGGATCGGCATGCCCAGCACCATCACCCAGGGCCAGCTCTTCCCGATCGCCGCGTGGAGACCGAGGAGACCATCCGGCGCCGCCGACGCCATCCAGGCCGCAGTGAACGCCAGCAGCGGCGGGAGCAGGGGCCATCGGCTGCGATCCCCCCACAGCAGCGCCGCGGCCAGCGCCAGCGACGAGGCGATCTCCAGGGGAGAGGTGCCCGCGAAGAGCGCGATCAGGACCAGGGCGATGGCGATGATGCGGGGGGTCTCGCTGCGCTCTCTCATCACGCGTCGGCTATTGCGTGTGAGGCGCACGCGGTTGTAGATCGATGGATCGTGGGCGCGGGTGAGCCCCCTCCCCAGAGCAGAGTCGTGGGGAGGGGGGAGCCCGCCATGGCCGTGGCGACGGATTCCAGAACCCCCTCCTCTATAAGGGGGGTTCCATGGTCATCGCTTCCAGGCTTCCTTGGCAGAAAGGCTTGCCTTCATCGATGAGGAACGGATCCCAGGGAATGGGTAACGGAGGTCAGGAATGGTCAGAAGCACGCACCCGGCAGGGTGAGACCATCATACCCGCAGCTTCGGCGTCCGCAACACCCCGACCTCTGACAAGACGTCCCGATACACTGCGGCGGTGGCATCGGCCGCCTGCGCCCAGCTGAACCGCTGCGCGACGTGTCTGCTGCCGGCCGCTCCCCGGGCCTCGAGGGCGGCGTCCGAGGCACCAGCGGCGGCGCGCAGGGCCTCGCTCCACCCTCCGTCCGGCACCAGCCACCCCGCGCGCTCCGCCCCCTCCAGGATCTCTCGATGGGGGGCGATGTCGCTCAGCAGCACGGGCCGCCCGGCGGCCATCGCCTCCAGCGGCACCAGCGGGAATCCCTCCAGGCGGCTCGGCAGCACCACCGCCCGCGCGTTCGTGAGCAGCGCGCTCTTCTCCTGCCGATAGCGCGGCCCGGTCCACACGACGCGCGCAGGCGCCCGCTGCCGCATGCGCTCGGCGAAGCCGTCCATGTGGGTGCTGCCGCCCACCATCACGAGCGGCAGTCGCACCCCGCTCTCGCGGTACGCCTCCAGCAAGCGCTCGATCCCCTTCTCGGGCACCAGCCGCCCCATGAACATCAAGTACCCCCGCGGGGTGAGCCCCGGCACCCCGGCGTCGGCCAGCGGCGCCGCGGAGATGGGATCGACGGCGTTGGGTATCCAGGTGGCGTCCACCCCGTACCGCTCACGGTAGTGTCTGCGTAGGTGGCGTCCGACGACGATCACCCGGTGGGGAAACCGCGCCGCGCTCCACGCGCCCGCGCGCAGCACCGCGGAGGCGCTCCTCCCCCACTTCTCCCGCTGCCAATCCAACGCATGAACGGTGACCACCGTCGCCCGCCCGGCCAGGCGCGGGACCCATCCCAGCAGGGCCGGACCGGCGGCGTGAATGTGCACGATGTCGTGATGCAGACTCGCCAGGGGCGCCGCGAGCGCGGTGTGCGCGAACGCCTCGAGGTGCCGACTGTACACCGTGTCGACGTCCACCAGCTGCACCCCTCTGTGCATCCCTGTTCCGTGGGGGTTGTAGCGACGCCGGCAGTAGACGGTGACGGAGAAACCCCGCTCCGCCAGACGCGGCGCCAGCGCACCCACCGCCTGCTCCACGCCGCCCTCCGCGCCCCAGGGCGCGCGCAGCCCGAGCATCGCCACCCGCGGTTTCATGCGCGGAGTCCGTGGATCCGTCCGCGGGACCGCAGCATCATGCGTCGACGGGACCGTCGAGCCGGGAGAGCTCCCCGTTCAACCCCGCCGCCTCGACCCGCGACGCAACCTCGCGCAGAACATAGCCCTGGAAGTCGTGGAGGTGGTTGGTGGAGATCTCCGCCCGCCGCTTGAAGCGCTGCGCCCGCACCCCGCGGCCCAGCCAGGAGTACTTGCGGTTCCAGTAGGAGCTCCACAGCGTCATCGCCCGCCCCTCTACGCCCGCGAGGGACAGGAGCGGACCGAGCCGCGACTCAGCGACGGGCGCGCCCACCGAACCCGGCGCGAGGTTCGCCGCTCGGGTGATGGACCACCCCAGGCCCGGCACGTACCGGCTCGCCCAGGCGTTCGCCCGGAGGAACGCCACGCAGGCCTCGCGACCAGCCAGCGGCACGGCCGTCGCCAGCTCGACAGCGGTGAACAGGTTGCGATCGTCGATGGCGAGGTGCGCGGTGTCCAGCAGGTAGTTCGTGCACAGCAGCTCGCGCGCGGAGCGCGGCAGGGCGCGCCGCAGGGCCTGCAGCATCGTCTTCAGCGTCCACACGCGGCCCGGCTCGACCAGCAGGAGGAAGTCCACGTCCGCGTCCGTCGCGACGCTGTTCTTCGAGAGACTCCCGGTCACGAGCACCCCACGCACGAACGGATGGCGAGACAGCATCGCCGCCGCGCGACGCGCCTGGGGCCAGAGACGCTCCGCCCGCGCCGCTCGCCCTGCCCGTCGCCGCACCGTCGCCTCTGCGCCCGGCCGGAACCGGAAGCGCCCCTCACAGATGAGCAGCCCCTCGGCCTCCAGCCCCTCGCAGACGATCGAGATCACGTCGGGCCGGCCCGGCGCCACGAGCCGCTCCAGCTCGCCGACGGTCAGCGGGTGGGCAAAGACGTCGAAGTAAAGCACCATCCGCAACACGTGGGCCCGCGCCGCGCGGAGATCCGACCCCGGTGGCAAGAGCCCGGGGTGAGGAGTACAGTTCTCGCTGAAGATGGAGTCCCCCATGCGCAAGATCGCCCCCCCTCCGCAGCGACGACCGGTCGTCCGTCAGGCCCTGGCCGCTGCTCTGTGTATCGTAACGACGTCGCTCGTCGCCGCCTGTGACAAGGGAGACGGGTCCGGGACCACCACCACCGGCGATCTCACCGACGATGACGACGACGACGGCGGCGGCACCGAGACCACCACCGCGACCTTCTGGGCCCCCACCGGCAGCGGACAGGCCTACCTGATCGACGGCGACACCGACAACTCCCTGCTCCACCTCGAGCTGTCCGACACGATCCCCCCGCGGGACGGCGAAGTCTATGTCGGGCGCATCAGCACGGCGGGCGGCGACGCCATCGAGCTGGGAGAGATCACCGTCGACGGCAGCTCGGTGGTGTTCGAGGCTGAGCTGGGGCTGGACGGCCTCACCGCCGGCTACGATCGCTTCGACGCCTGGGCCACCACCGACGCCAGCACCCCCGAGAGCGGCACCCACCTGTGGACCGGCCAGATCGACAAAGAGCTCCGCGGCGCCTACGAGGCGCTCCTGCTGACCAGCTCCGAGACGGTCGACGGCGAGGGATCGCTGCGCAGCATCTCCGCCACCGTCGAGACCCTCATCGCCTACGCCGACGAGACGATCAAGAACAAGACCGAGGTGGGGATGTACTGGATGCGCGCCGAGGCGCTCACCAACTCCATCGACGGCACCGAGAACGACTTCAACGACAACGGCTCGGTCGAGACGGTGGAGGGGATCCAGCCCATCCTGGGCGACGACGGGCTGGTGGAGCTGGTGCTCTCGCACCTGGATACGGCCAGCTCATCGGTCGATCCGGGCCACCCGATCAAGGATCTCGCGAACTACGCCTACGACTGCACGCAGCGCATCGAGGAGTTCGCGGAGACCGCCTCATCGAAGACCGCTGTCGCCACCGTCTGCGCCGCCGAGGAGACCTGCGACGGCCTGCTGCAGGACGCCACAGAGAACCTGGGGTACGCGCTGGTCGGCTACGACGAAGACGAGGACGGCTCGGTCGATCCACTGGACGAGGGCACCATTGACTGCGGTCTGCTGTTCGCTTCGCAGATGGCCTACATGGAGGTCTCGACGCCCTGATCCTGTCTTGTTGCAGGCCGACCCTGACTCGCGCAGGATCGCAGACACGGGGACGCCCTTCATATCCGTTCGAGTGTGGTCGCAGAGCCGCTGCCGCGCGCCCAGCACGATAGTCGAAGCCCAGCATGACGCCCCTCCAGATCGCGATCACCGCGCTGTACTTCGCCACCCTGGGCGTGCTCTCCCTCTACGGCGCGCACCGGCTGCAGATCCTGTGGCTGTGGTGGCGCCACCGGGGCGCCGCGCCCGAGCTCCCGCCGAGGGGCGGAGACGCAGACGACCTCCCGACGGTGACCGTCCAGCTCCCGGTGTACAACGAGCGCAACGTCATCTCCCGGTTGCTGCGTGCCGCCGCCAAGCTGGACTGGCCGCGTGACCGCCTGGAGATCCAGGTCCTCGACGACTCCACCGACGACTCCACCTGGTACGCCCGCGAGCTGGCCGCGGACCTGCGGCGGCGACTCGGCGTGGACATCACCGTGCTGCACCGCGCGGACCGCCAGGGCTACAAGGCCGGCGCGCTGGCGGCCGGCACCGCCAGAGCACGCGGCGAATTCCTGGCCATCTTCGACGCCGACTTCGTCCCGCCCCGGGACTTCCTGCGGAATGTCTTGCCCACGTTCCGGAGCGATCCGCGCATCGGCATGGTCCAGGCGCGCTGGACCCACCTCAACGAGGACGCCGGGCTGCTGACCCGCCTCAGCGCGCTCCTGCTCGACGGTCACTTCCTGCTGGAGCACAGCGCCCGCAACCGCTCCGGTCGCTTCTTCAACTTCAACGGCACCGCCGGAGTGTGGCGGAAGAGCTGCGTCGCTGACGCCGGGGGCTGGCGCGCCGACACCCTCACCGAAGACCTGGACCTCTCGCTGCGCGCGCAGCTCGCCGGCTGGCGCTTCGTCTTCCTGCCGCAGGTCTGCTGCCCGGCTGAGCTGCCCGACACCATGCTCGCGTTCCGTCTCCAGCAGGGCCGCTGGGCTCAGGGCACCCTGCAGACCGCCCGCAAGCTGCTGCCGCGCTTGCTGTGCGCGCCGCTGCCGGCCGCGGTCCGCCTGGAGACCGCCGTCCACCTCACCAGCAACATCGCCTACCCGCTCGTGCTGGTCCTCGCCGCGCTGATGCCGCCCTCCGTGATGGCTCGCGCCGCCCTGGACTCGCCGTGGATGCTGCTGCTCGACGTGCCCGCGTTCTTCTTCTCCACGTTCTCCGTGGCGCTGTTCTATGGGGTGGCCGCGCGCCTCGCCGCCGGGACCACCCAGGGACGCCTGGGGCGGCTGCTGCCGGTCATGGGGCTGGGACTGGGCATGTCGGTCGGGCAGAGCCGCGCCGTCTTGCGGGGTCTGCTGTCCGACGACCGTGTCTTCCTGCGCACGCCAAAGCGCGGCTCCGGCGAGCGAGAGTACCGCCCGCCCGACACGTCGCTGCCCGTCCTGGAGCTCGCCATCTGCGGCCACAACCTGCTGGGGGCCGTCCGCGCGGTTCAGGTCGAGGCCTGGGGCTCGGTGCCGTTCCTGCTGTTGTTCGGCTGGGGGTTCGGATACGTCGGGGTGCTCAGCCTGGTCGAGCAGATCCGCGCGCATCGGGACGCCCCCGCGCAGCCCGACAGAGCTGCTCCCAGACCGCGCGCGCCAGCGACTCCGCGTCCGGCGTCCAATCCGGTAGTCCTGCTTCAGCCACCCGCCTCCGGGTGATCGGAGCGGCGCACGCCCCCGCCACCCGATCGGTGCCCTGAGCCGCGCTGCGCACGTAGACCTTGTACGCTTGCCGGCAGGTGTCCTCGGGCGCGGTCCCGCACAATGCAAGGGAGAACGGACCACACCCCGCGGCGCGATCAGGGCACGATCTCCATGCGATGTGTTGCGCCGTGATCGCTCTGGCGACGCCCGTGTCTTCGGTGAGCCCGTACTCGGCCCGCCGCGCGGAGATCCAGGCCAACAGGTCGGCCTCCTGCCCCATCCCGTAGCGGTGGGCGATCCGACCGGCGTGCCGCTGGAGGGCATGCGACAGGCAGCGGTCCGAGAACGCACCGGCCCGCCCGCAGGCGGTGATGGCCTCCTCGCCCCACAGCGCCAGCCCGTCCACCACCTCGAAGTGGCACACCTCCCGCCAGCCCTCGTGGGCGATGCCCGCGCACGTCGCGTCTGCGCCATCGGCGTCGCCGCCCCGCGCCCGCCCCTGGGCCACGAACAGCGCGCACTCTCCGGCCAGCACCCGGTCTTCGATCGTGCCGCAGGCCCGCTCTGCGGCGTCGGCGTCGGCGGTCTGGAGCGCGGCCAGGTACGCAGCGCGGTCCGACGCCGCAGGCCCTCCGCAGGCCGCCCCGAGGGCGAGGAGGATAGCGGTCAGTCTGCTGCGCATGTGGAGACCTGCGGGAGCCGGGTGAACGGCGCGGGGACCTCCAGCCACTGCCGGCCGGTCGGCGCGGGGGCCGAGGACGCGTCGATGCCCACCCGCCGCAGCGGCGCGGGATCGACACAGCCCCGCACCACCAGCCGATACCGCTGCGCCAGCAGAGCGAGCATCACGGCGCGCTGCGCCCCGGCGCCCGACGGAGCGGGCCCGGTGAGCAGATCGGTCCACGGCGGCCGGGTCTGCTCCAGCGCGCCGACGAACCCCGCCTCTGCGCCCAGCCCCTCGGGGCAGCGGGCGTC
>CAYXGP010000236.1:0-12325 GCA_964464515.1 uncultured Enterobacterales bacterium | reverse complement strand
CAGCGAGACGCCCTTGTACTCTGCCTCTGACGGGTTGTCCCCCATCACCGAGGCCCACAGACCCTGCGTCACCTCGGTCTTGCCAAGCCAGAACCCTCGGGTCAGCGTCACCGGGTGCTGGGTCTCGTCGTCATCTCGGCCGTCCTCTGACGCGGGTGAGCCCATCGTGAAGCTGCCTGCTGGAATCTCCACCATCGCGTAGTCCAACGGTGGGCTCCACTTCGGCGCGACTGCGACAGACGGAGCTGGCTTCAGCGCGGCGGTTAGAGTCGCGGCCTCGTCGCCAGCCGAAGTCTCCTCAGAGTCGTGCGTCATCACCCCGCAGCAGAACACCAGCAGGACCGTCCACAGCCCCCCGGCGATGAGCACCTTGCCGGCCCCGGACCTGCGCGGGGCGGCATCCTCGTCGGGCTCTTTTGCCTCCTGCTCTGCCCGGAGACGCGCCTCCCGACGTTGTTCAGCTTCGTGGGCCCGCCTCGCGGCGTCCGCTGCTTCCTGCTGTGCACGTCGCTCGGACTCTTCCCGCTCGGCGCGCTGAGCAGCGGCTGCTTCCGCCTGCTCTCGGGCTCTTCGCTCGGCGGTCTCGCGCCGCGCCTCTGTCTCCCGCTCGGCGGCCTCTCGGGCCTTCCGTTCCGCCTCGTCGCGCCGTGAAGCCTCGTCTCGCTGTGCAGCCTCGTCTCGTCGCGCCTGCTCCTCCCGCTTGGCAGCGTCGCGCGTTTGTCGCTCGGCTATCTGCCGGGCGGTCACCTGTGCGCGCTGTCTCTCCTCTCTCTCCCGCCGCTCTGCCTCCTCGCGCTCGGCCTCCTCCCGCGCCCGCTGCTCAGCTTCACGGGCTCGCCGCTCTCGGGTCTCTCGCTCCGCAGCGTGGCGCCGCGCCTCTTCTTCTCGGTGCCTCCGCTCCTCTTCGACCTGTCGCTGCGCCGCCTCACGGGCTCTGCGCTCGACGGGACTCTCGACGGAGCCGATGGGCAGCGCGCGCCTGGCTTTTCGGAGCGCCAGCGCCAGCTCCGAGCGAAGAGCTCCGGCGTCTCGGGGGCGGGCGCTCGGCTCAGCGGCGAGCGCGGTCATCACCGCTCTGGAGACACCCCGGGGCACCTGGGGATTGAGCCTGTCCAGCGGCGGCAGCCCCTGCATCTTGGTCAGAGCGATGGCGACGATGCTGGCGTCGTGGTCCCACGGCAGGCGACCGGCCATGAGTTCGTAGAGAACGAGGCCGAACGCATAGACATCGGCGCGCGCATCGACCCGCTTTCCGGCCTCTTGTTCGGGTGCCATGTAGGTGTAGGTGCCCACCGCCGAGCGACCCTGCGACAGGCTCCCGCTTCCTGCCAAAGCGGTGAGGTCACGCGCCAGGCCGAAGTCGGCGATCTTCCACGGCTGGGTGTTGTCATCGGGAACGAGGATGTTGTCGGGCTTGAGATCCCGGTGGATGACGCCGTGCTGATGAGCGTGCGCCAAGGCGTTCAGCAGACCGTCGGCTCGGGCCAGGACGGTCGCCCACTCCCAGGGCTCGGCCTCCATCAGCATCCGCAGTGAGCGCCCCTCGACCAGCTCCATCACCAGAGCCAGTTGGTCCCCATCCACCACGAGGTCGAACACCCGAACGATGCCGGGGTGGTCCAGCCGTATCCCCAGGTCTGCTTCCCGTTCAAACCGTCCGCGGTATTCAGTGCTCTGGGCGAGGGGCCCGGTGATCAGCTTGAGGGCGACATCTCCGCCCTGGGCGGTAGCCTTGGACGCCAGCTTGTGCCGGGCCTTCCAGACCACACCCATCCCGCCCTTGCCGAGAAAGTCGCCCAACCGGTAGGCACCGATCGACTCCGGTCGCGACGGAGGCCCACTCCCGCCACTACTGCCGAGGATCCGCGCCTTCTGGGCCTCGAACTCCTCGAGACTGAGCACACCGGAGTCGCGGAGCTCTCCCAGGCTCTTGAGCTGCTGCAGCAGATCCGACGACATCAGCTTCCTGCCCGGAGCTGCGCCAGCTTCTGGGTTGCAGCTTCCAGCTCCCGGATCTGGCGCTCCAGGTTGGTGACCTTCTGCTGCGCGGCGGTCAACGCCACCTTCGCCCGCTCCTGCCGTTTCTTCTCCCGAGCCCGAGCGGGCTGGACCTCGCCCTGGTACCAGCGCACGAAGTCCTCTCGACGCTCCACCATCTGTCGCTGCGCCCCATCGATGATCTTGATCTCGACGCGGCTGAGCCAATGCCCGACGGCGCGGCCGACCGCAGACTCGGCCTTCTTGCCCAGCTCTTCGCGGAGCTTTTCCTTCTCCCGCTCCCGCTCACTCCGCGCCTGCCCGAATCCGAAGATGACTGCCATCAGGGCGGCAGCCACCATGATTAACGTGAGCCAGGGGCTGGCGTCTTTCCCGGAGCCACGCAGCCCGAACAGCACACCGAACGACATCAGACCGTACATAAGCGAACGGGCGTTGCGGTAGACCCGGCCGGCCAGGCTCGTCGGCTCCTTCGTCTGGGTCAGCGCCGGGAGCTCCAAACCATCCGCCGAGAACGGGGTCGATTTGAGAGCGTCGATGCTCGGAGGCGGGACCGGAAGCGTGCCCGCCCGCGGTCGCCACAGCACCTCGATCTCCTGCTCCAGATCGGTGGCCTCCCACTGGAAGGCATACCGCGACCACGACTCGCTCCACGCCGGCAGCTCCTGTCGAATGGCGGTGATGCCGGCCGGCGTGATGGTCGCCTCCCACTGGCTGCCGACCTCGTGGATATCTGGCTCCAGCTTCTCGGCGATGAGCTTCTCGATGCGGGGATCGAGGCTGGCCCGCCCCTGCTTGAGGCGGTTCTTCAGGTTGGACGTGCTCATCAGCATCGAGTCCAGACTCTTACATGCCGCCTCCAGGCGGTCCCAGGCCCGGTCATCCAGCACGGGCAGGTCCAGGGCTCGCTGGGCTCTGGTCAGGCGTCGCTGCATGGCGGCCTGGGCGGTATCGAGGGCCGCACCGGCTGCTGCCCACCAGTCGTCGAGCGCCCCTGACGGCACTGCAGGGATGTCCGCTCCCGACAGCCTCAACCCCGCCGCCCACTTCTCCAGATCGGCGCGACGGCGCTCCGCGTCCTTGCGACGCTGCTCCTCAGCCTGCTTTTGTTTGCGGTCTGCCTCTTGCTGCAGCCTCAGGCGCTGGCGCTCCGTCTCCTTGTTCTGGCGCTCCAGCTCTCGGGTACGATGGTGCTCTTTTCGCTCGCGCTCTCGCTTGAGACGAGACTCTTCCCTCGCCCGCTGTCTGTCGTCCATTGGATTGGCTCAATCAAACGGGTTGATACGGTCGGTGACCCCATCGAGGAGCGGTCCTACCCCGGGGACGACGCCCACGACGGTCTGCACCACGTCCTCGAGCGCCTCCCGCAGCCGGATCTTGCGTTCGCTCATCTCGCCCGTCGCCCGGTCGAACTCCTCTCCGATATGGGACACGGCGCGGTCCGCCTGGTCGAGCGCGCTCTGTGTGGTCCGGTCGAGGTTTTCGAGAGCGTTCTGGGCCTGGGCGTCGACCTCGCGGGTCAGCTCCCGGCCCCGGTCCTCCAGCTCGTTAAGAGCAGTCTGCCCCCGCTCCTCGGCCTCTCGGGCGAGTTCGGAGAGCCGGTCTTCCGACTCTGAGGCGAGGTCGCGTAGCGTCGACTCTGCGCGCTGGAGATCCTGATCGATCTGCGAAGAGATCTCCTGCGCGCGCTGCTCGAAGCGATTGGAGAGCTCGTCTGTGGCCTGTTCGGCGTGCTGCTGGATGGCGTCGGCGCCGCGCTGCTCCCGCTCGTCGATGAGCTGGATGGCCCGCTCGACGTTCTCATCGGCCCGGGCGATGGCCTGATCGGCCGCGGAGTCCAGCTCTCCGCGGGCCGCGTCAGCGGCAGAGTCCAGCTCTCCTCGAGCAGCGCCGGCGGCAGAGTCGATGGTCTGCCGGGCGGTGTCGACCAACCCATCGACCTCGGCCCGCACCCCCTGGAGCTCGCTGGCCTCGCTCCGGAGCTGGTCGCCGATCTGGCTCAGCTCCTGCTCGTGCTGGTCTCGGGCAGCCGTGATGGCGGTGACCGCCTCCTCTCGGCCGGTGTTCAGCTCGTCTTGCAGTCCCTGGGCTTCGGTGCGTGCCTGCTCCAGTTCTTGCTGGAGCTGCGCGCGGGCCTCCTCGACAGCCGCGGTGAGCTGCGCCTGGGCGGCTTCGAGCAGCGCCTGCATCCGAGCTTCGAGCCGGGCCTCCAGCTCCTCCGCCATCGCCAGACCGACGCCGGCCGCTGCCAGCCCCCCTGCCGCCGCGCCGCCGGCGACAGCCGCTCCAGTGTTGTGTTGTTTCGACATACAAACCTCCGAGAAGCAGGAGCCTAACATGATGCCCGGCGATCTTCGTGGGGTTCGGCGAGGTCTGGTCGGGCGGGATAGTCGGTGCCCTTGGAGAGACCCGCTGATGCCGAGCAACGCTGACCAACTGCACAGACTATGGGAGATGTTCAAGGAGGGGGCGCTCACCCGCGAAGAGTACGAGGAGGAGAAGGCCCATCTGCGGAACTCGAGCGGCTCCCCCAGCAGCGGAGGACCGCCGAGCCGCCCGGAGTCCATCGGCATGTACCAGCTCGGTGACTTCGTCGGCAAGGGCGGGATGGGGGTCGTCTGGAAGGCTCGGCACGAGCTGGCGTCCAATACTGCGGCACAGGGTGACGACGTTGCGCTCAAGCACATCACGGGACCGCAGGCTCAGAGCGACGAGTATCGAAGGCGCTTCCCGGGACCCGTGGGAGAAGGGGGTGTGCCTCCGCGATGAACCACGGACGAGGTCGGGGGTGATTCGGGAGGTGGTGGGGCGACAGCTCCACCGGCGCGTCCTCCAGTGAGGCGATGCCGGCGAGACGCTGAGCTCAACAGAGAGATCAATCGCGGTGCTTGCCCACCTCGGTGACCTCGTTGTCGTACCAGCCGGGGAACGACTCGGTGGCGTCGGTGTTGAGCTGAGCGCTGCGCGTGAACACCGGCATCCCGGCGTGGGGGCGCTCCGGTGCGCGCTTCTGGGAGTCTCCTCGACTGCGCCGCTTCAGCTCTGAGAAGACCTTGCCCTCCAGCACCGAGAGCTGGCGCACGCTCAGGCCGAGGCGCTGGGCGAAGCTGCTGACCCGTCGAGCTTCCTCGATGTCGTACTGCCCGTCGATCACGGCCATGTAGAGGCAGGAGCGCAGGAACAGCTCGGCGTGGGGCCACAGCGACTCGAACGGCGCGGCCTCTTCAGCCGGGCTGAGCACTTCCTTGAATTTGCGGAGCAGGGCGCGCTGATCGTCGTTCAGCGCGGCGTCTCCACCGGCCACCTCGACGAGGCCGCCCAGGAAGGTTCGGCAGACCTCCGGCCGGAGACCGGCGTCGAGGATGTTCTCGAACAGAGCAGGACGGCGCATAGCGGGGGCGGGTCGCAGGATGTAGGGCAGGGGAATTCTATGTCTTCTCGGGCCGGTAGGCGAGCGCAAGGGCTCAGAAGCCCATCTCTTCAGGGCGTCGGTAGCGCCACAGACGCTGCAGCGCCTTCAGCTCAACGGGGCGGTGGGTCCACCCCAGGCGGTAGCGGGGAGCCGAGAGTGTGCGGAGCACGCGGCGCTGCCAGGGGCGGAGATGGCGGTCTGAGATGGTCGGCCAGCGCGCGTGGAGGACGGTCTCGAAGTCGTGGACCTGCCGCACCAGCCCTGGCGTGAGCCACGGGGTGCCGGGGTTTCGGCGATCCTCGTAGCGCTCCCAGCGCGGCGACAGCCACTCGTCGAGCGTCGTGGGGAACGCGAACCCCTGCGCCTGCGCTTCGTCGTACAGACCGGGGAGCGGCACGGGGGTGTACAGGTACAAGATGATCTCACACGCCGGGTTCTCGGCCTTGAGATCGCGGATCAGCTCAAGCGAGCGAGCGATGTCGCTGGCCGGATCGCGGGGGTTCCCGAGCACGAACGAGAACTCCGGGATGACCCCGAAGCTGCGGGCCCTGCGGTTGAGCGCGCGGGTCTCGTCGATCACCAGCCCGCCCTTGTTCATGGCCGCCAGCGCTTCGGGATCACCGCTCTCGGCGCCGTAGAACACCATGCGTAGCCCGCTGCGGGCCATCGCCTCCCAGGTGGCGTCGCTCCAGGCGAGCATGGTGTCGATGCGGCCCTCGCCCCACCAGGAGACCCCCAGGCCCGTGATGCCCTCGGCGATCTCGCGACACCGCGCCTCCGCAGCGAAGAAGTTGTTGTCGTGAAACTCGACGGCGTCGGCGCCCCACGTCTCGTGCAGGTGGCGCACGGCGGTGATGACGTCGGCCGGACGATCGGCCAGCCAGCGCCCCTCGAACAGGTTGGTGACCGCGCAGAAATTGCAGGTGTAGGGGCAGCCCACCGACGAGTGGTGGTTGTAGGTGCGCGCGCCCAGGAACGTCCGCGCCGCGTAGGTCTCCATGTCCAGCCGATGGTACGGCGGCGTGCCGTAGCTGGAAGACAGGCGGCGGGGGCGGTCAGGCCCGCGGAGCAGACGACCGTCTCGCCACGCGGCGGTGCCGGGCAGGCCTGCGGGATCCCCCCCGCCTGTGAGGGTCGTCACGATCTCGCGGAGGGTGTCCTCGCCCTGACCGAGCGCGATGAGATCGATCGCCGGATCTGCGGCGACCGCCTCGGGGTACACCGACGGGAAGTACCCACCCCACACGATGAACAGGTCTGGGAAGCGCGCCCGGAGGGAGCGGCACCACGGCGCCGCCCAGCGGAGCTGCGGCCCAGGCATCACCGTCACGAGCAGCAGGGTGCGTCCGGGGTAGGCCGCGATGCGCCGCTCGGCCTCCTCCTGGACGCCCGGCGTCACGTTGGCGTCGAGGATGTGCCAGGGGGTCCCCGCTGGGATCCCCCGGGCGACGAACAGCACCGAGAGCGGCAAGCGACGGTGCGCCTTCTGCGCGCGGGGGTTGATGAGCAGGACCTGCATGCTGCTCGTGTAATTCCGGATGGACACGCGGGGCCGGTCGCTCTCACGTCTCCTCGACTCCGCGTGTCATCGGCACCACGATTTCACCAGTCCGCGGAACCGCGATCTCACGCTGCCACGATCTCACGATTGCTCCACAACGGCCCCGTCTCCACGAGTCCGCGGTCCACGAGTCCGCGTGGTCCGGAGGAGAAGGCCGCTGCGACGAGGCGGACGACACCGAACCGCAACAACCACCGACGTCGGCGCCCGCCACCCAACACGTGGATCGCGGATCGTGGTTTCGAGGGAACGTGGATCGCGAAATCGGGGTTCGCGAAATCGAGAAACCGCGCAATCGTGAAGTCGCGGTGCCGTCAAGCGTGGACACGCGAAACCGACTCAGGTGAACCTCCCCCAGCAAACGCACCGCCCGCATGCTTCCTCCCGCCGGAGATCGAGCTCTGCCAGCGTGGGAGCGGCAGCCGCCAGCCCGGCCGCCAGTCCGTCCTCCACCCCGCCGCTGGGCGGCAGGAAGAAGCAGGGCCGCAGCGAGAGATCTGCGCCGATCACCGCCGACGTCCAGGGGGCGTCGCAGCGGGGCGGGCCCGCCGGCCCTCCGCCTGCGGCGGCCGCAGCGAGGCGCCAGATCCGCTCCAGCGCGCCGTCGCTGTCCACCAGGAATCCCGAGGGGAGCGCCGCGCGCAGGGCCTCCAGCTCCGCCCGCAGCGCCTCCGGCTCCGCTGGCGGGGGGGCTTCCCATGCCGACGCGTCGCTCCCGAAGGCATCGCGCCCGAAGGCGTCGCCGCTACGGGTGTCCATCGCCAGGAAGCTCACACCGTCCACGCCCATCCCCCGGGCAGCCTCGGCGATCGCGCGGAGGCTGCCGGCGTTCTGTGCGCTCACCGTGACCCGCGCGGTGATCCGCATCCCCGGGGCGAGCTCCCGGACCGCCGCCACACCCGCCGCGACCGCCGGCAGTCCGTCCACCCCGCGGGTGCGCCGGTAGCTGTCGCGATCGGCGCCGTCGAGCGAGATCACCACCTCGTCGCACCAGCGCGCGACGACGTCGGCGGTGCGCCGGAGGGCCAGCCCGTTCGTGAGCAGTGTGATCGACAGCCCCGCGACCCGGACCGCCGCGAGCAGCGCGGAGATATCCGACCGCAGCAGGGGCTCACCGCCTGTGATCACCGCGCGCTGGCAGCCCGCCGCCCAGGCGTCTCGCGCCAGCGCACCGCAGCGCTCCACGCTGAGGGCCTCTCCGCCGGCAGGTCCGCGGTGGGAGCAGCCCGTGCATGCGCTCTGGCACCCCCGCGTCACCTCGAACACGACGAGGCGCAGCGGGTGGACCCGCCCGGTCCGCTGCGCGCGGCGCGTTCTGAGGCGCCGCGCCACGGGCCCCGCCGAGCGCACCCTCCGCGGGGCAGGGCCCGCCCGACGGTGGGGTCCCGCCCGACGGAAGACGAGCAAGACGTGGTCGCCCATCCGTCGGACGACCGGGAGCCCGCGCAGGGGGCGCTCGATGCGGTCGAGCCGGTCTACGGCCCCCTCGCTGCGTCGGCTCCCAGGAGGCGGCAGGAGGAACCCCAGGCCTCGCTGCTCCTCCAGCACGAACGCCGGCCGGAGCGCCCGCCGGAGCGCGGCGCCGCCCAGGTACCGCGTCTCCACCGTCTGCCCCTCGACGTCGACGCGCGCGGTGGCCGACAGCCGCTGGCGGACCGCGCGGACCCTTCCGCGCTTGAGCGCCCCGAGCACCCAGGCCGGCGCCAGCCGCGGCATCGTCACCACGATCAGCGGCGCTCCCACCGGCAGGACCGCCGACAGGCCGGCGGCCACCCGCGAGACATCCACGCAGTTGATCACGCCGAAGTCGAGCAGCGCGCCGTCGAAGGGTCCAGAGAGGCTCCCCACCGACTCCGCAGGCAGCCGCGTGAAGGTCGCCCCGCCTGCTCGCGCCCGCGCCGCTGAGATCATCCCCTCCGAGGCGTCGATGCCGTGGACCTGAAACCCCCGCGCGAGCAGCCAGGCCGCGTCGGTGCCCACCCCACACCCCACGTCCAGGACCCGTCCGCCGGGCGGAAGGACCCGCAGGGCCGCGGCGTGTACCTCCGCGCGGAGCGCAACGGCGACGGGATCTGAATCCCACACCCGCGTGTAGCGCCGAGCGTGCCGATCGAACGGCGACGACGCCGGCTCGGCTGGGGCGGGAGTCGTGGGTCGCATGGCCGGGGCTTGGCGTGGCGGTGTTTGGAGCGTAGCGCTAAGGCTTCGCTAGCTTAGGCCCGCGCGGGGCCGACGCAAATTGAGGCAGAGTGCAAGATGAGCGACAACACAGCACAGCGGCTCCTACTGATGATGTCCCTCGCGCTTCCGATGAGCGTCGTGATCGCGACCGCTCCCGCGACCGCGCAGGCCGCCCGCAAGGCGTTCACCAAGCCCATGCTCGCTGAGCTACCGGGCGACGAGCTGATCGGAGATGGTGAGACGGCCGCGCGGGTGCGCCTGCTGGCCCTGGAGACCGACGGCACGGCCATGAAGGGCCTGAGCGGCTCGGTGTCCGCGAGCGCCGGCAAGGTCGGCGGCCTCAAGGAGGTGGCGCCAGGGATCTACGAGGTCAAGTGGACGCCGCCGCGCGTGGAGTCGTCGCGAGAGGTCGAGTTCACCTTCAAGGGGCGCACGGGTAACAAGGCCGACATCGACCACTCCTGGACCGTCCAGGTGGTGCCTACGCGGGCCCGGCAGATCACGCTCAAGACCGAGAAGACCGAGCTGGTGCTCGGCGTCGACACCACCGCGAGCGTCGAGATCAGCCTGCCCGGCGGCGCCGAGCGGGCCCCCGATCCGGCCGATCTGGTGTTCCGGGTGTCTTCGGGCAGGATCGAGGGCGTCACGGCGCTGGGCGGCGGTCGCTACAAGGCCACGTTCAAGGCTCCCGATCAGCGGTTTCCACACCTCGCGGTGATCACCGTCGCCGATCGCAGGGATCCCGCGAGCTCCTGGGGTCACCTCACGCTGTCGCTGGTCGGAAAGGCGAAGTTCCCGGTCACCGGGCTCCCGGGCAGCGACGTCCGCATCCGCATCGACGAGCGGGAGTTCGGTCCCGTCCGGGCCGACGCGAACGGCCGCGCGCAGGTGCCGATCATCGTGCCGCCCGGCGTCGAAAAGGCGACCTCGATCAGCGTCCTGGATGGTCGCGCGCACGAGGAGCAGATCGACCTCCAGGTGCCGCCGTCCCAGCGGGCCCGGCTGATGCCGCTCCACCAGTCCATCCCAGGAGACACCGGCGTGCAGGTGCCCATCCGCGCGGTGGTCTACATTCCGAAGGGCGGCTCGGCGCCGACCGTCTCGTTCTCCGTCAGCGCTGGCGCCATCTCGAAGGCCGTCCACGAGGGGGACGGGGTCTATCGGGCGGTCTTCACGCCGCCGCGCGCCACCTCCGCCGCCGACGTCTCTGTCCAGATCACCGCGCGAAGCGGCGGGCGGACCTACAACGACAGCCAGCGCGTGGAGCTGCTCCCCGCAGCGCCCGCGTCGATCGGGCTGCGGTCCGATCCCGCGTCGCTGGGCAAGGGCGGGGGCTCCTTCAAGGCGTACGCGAAGGTCACCGGACGCGGCGGCGTCGCGCTCTCCGGGGCCGATCTCCTCATCCACTCTGATCACGCCCGGCTGAAGGGCACCCCGCGCGATCTGGGCGGCGGCGACTACCAGGCGACGTTCTCGGGGGCGACCGGCTCCGCAGACGTCGTCGGCGTGGTGCGCGGCGCGGTGAGCGGCAACCCGCTCCATGGCGTGCGTCTGATCGCCGTCCGCGACGCGGTCCCCGCCGACGGAGAGACCTCCACGACCCTCGTCGTGCTGACACATGACGTGTTCGGCTACCCGGTGCCGGCCACCCCCGTGGTGCTCCGCGTGGCGAAGGGCGACGGCTCTGTGAAGGCCAACCTGATCACCGACGACAGCGGGATCGCGTTCGTCCCCTACACGGCGGGGACCACCGCTGGCGCGGTGCAGATCGTCGCGCAGGTCCAGGACGCGCAGCGCACCGTGAACCTCCTGCAGCTCCCTGGCGGCGGTGACATCCCGCTCAGCGCCACGACCACTGCCGCTGGCGAGCGCGACGGCGCATGGGCCGCGGGCGTCGGCGTGCTGCACGTCGCCAGCGAGGGCGGCGGTGGAGCGGTGGTGGCCGCCTCCCCAGCGGGGCCCGTCACGAAGATCTCCATGGCCGCTCCCGCCTCGGTCTCCGCGGGCGGCACGGTGACTCTCCAGGTCATCGCCCAGGACGCCCAGGGGCGCGGAAAGACCGGAGAGACCCTTGAGTTCATGGTCTCCACCGGCGATCTCAGCGCGGTGCAGGACCTCGGCGGTGGACGCTACTCGACGACGCTCACGGTGCCCGCGGGCACCACCGAGGAGATCAAGGTCTCCGTAGCCAGCGCAGAGACAGGCGCCGCGGCGTTCGCCAAGATTCCGATCGGCGCCTCTTCGGCCTGGGGCGCCGTCGCGGTGGACCCGACCCCGACGGCGATCGAGGAGCCTGTCAAAGAAGAGAAGCCGCCCAAGGAAAAAACGGAGAAGCCGCCCAGGGAGAAGAAGGAGAAGGAGCCGAGGGAGAAGAAACCCGCTGGAGAGCACCCCATCGCGCGGGCCAGCCTGGGCTATCTCGGCGGGTTCTACAGCTACCAACAGAAGCCCGCGACCTCCACGGGGCCGCTGTATCCGCAGACGATCACGGTCGGCGGCGGCGCGACCGCTCCCGGGGCGACGGCCGGCTTCGCGATCGGCGGCCGTATGTGGATGCCGTTCCTGGAGTACGTCGGCGCCGAGGTAGGATACCGCACCTCTTTCTGGAGCATGCAGCTCGACGCAGGCTTCGACGAGCCCATCGTGGACGGTCTGCACAACGCAGCGCTCACGGGGATCGGCCGATACCCGCTCGACATCGGCACGCATCGCATCCACGCGGGAGCGCGCGTCGGGTACGTCTTCAACGACTTCCTGTACTACGCGATCGAGTCGACGGATGAGGGCGCGACGCAGCTCACGTACTACCAGCTCCCTGTCAGCAGCCTCGGCGTCGGCGGCGAGCTGGGCGTGGAGCTCGACTTCGGACTGTTCGCGGTCTTCGTCTTCGACGCGGGGCTGTCGGACGGGCTGGGGCTGTTCTCCACCGAGGGCCGCGGCGAGCTCGGCTACGCGTTCACCGACAGTCTCTTCGCGCGGGTCGGCGGAGGTTGGATGCAGCGGAGCACCGACGTGTATCCGAGCGCCGACTCCAGCGGCGACTCCGTGGGCACGCTGTCCGATCTACACACGATGTTCTCGGCCGGGGTCGGCTGGCAGCGCTGACAGAGGCAGCAGCGGTACAGGGTCGCGGCTTCAAGTTGATGCCGCAACCCTGTAGCTCCCTTGCGGTG
>CAYXGP010000235.1:4131-12394 GCA_964464515.1 uncultured Enterobacterales bacterium | reverse complement strand
GGAACCTGACCTTCATAACCCGTTCTGGAAGGCTCTTATTCTGGGCCGGCCTGAGTCATCCGAGCTGTCGCCGTGAACGACGCGCTGCAGGGCCGCGCGGACGGTGGCGAGGAAGTGCTGCTCGTCCCAGTCCCCCCGGGTCATCACGCTGGCTACGTCCTGCTCGAGGAGCTGCCGCTCGTGGGCGTCCAGGTGCCTGGCGGTCACCACCACCACCGGAATCTCTGCCAGCACCGGGTCCTCTCGCATCTGTCGGACGACGTCGAATCCAGAGACCTCCGGCATCAGCAGGTCGAGGATGACAGCGTCGAAGTGCTCTGTCTGCAGCATGTCGAGCGCGTCTGCGCCGCCATAGGCGCGGCGGACGCGGACACCCTCCCGCTCCAGACGCCGCGCGATGAAGTCGACGGCCCGTGGGTCGTCGTCCACCACCAGAAGATGCCTGTCGGCCTGGCCGGTGACGGCGCCGCTCGATCTCAGCGCGGCGATCAGCTCTTCGCCGTTCACGGGTTTCTGCAGCAACGTGGAGGCGCCGAGCGCGAACCCACGCTTTGCGCTCGCATCGAAGGACACCATGATGACGGGGATCTTGAGGGCCGCCGCCCGCCCTCGCAGAGAGCCGAGGAACGCCCAACCCTCCTTGCCCGCGGAGAAGTTGATGTCGAGGAGAATCGCGTCGGGTCTGCTCAGAGAGAGGGCCTCCAGCGCCTGCGCGGGGTGCCTGGTGATCGACACCCGATACCCGGCCTGCTCCAGCCAGCCTCGGGTCAGGTCGATGGCCGCCTGATCGGCTTCGACCAGGTGGAGCAGGGGCGAGGCCATGGCTTGGTAGGGGGACACCTGAGCCGGCGTCTCGACGAGCAGCGGGGCAGGCGCAGGGACGCCGCCGTGGGGGAGGCGCACCCAGAACCGACTGCCCTTCCCGCGGACGCTGGACACCCCCACCGAGCCGCCGTGCAGCTCCGCGAAGCTCTTGACCAGGGAGAGTCCCAGCCCGGTGCCCTCTGTGCGCTGAGCGTTGCCGCTCTCGAGCTGGCTGAACGGCTTGAACAGGCGCGGCAGATCGGCCTCTGCGATGCCGATCCCGGCGTCCGAGACAGCGATCTCCACTCCGTCGTCTGTGGGCAGGACCTCGACCCGTACGATTCCACCCTCCGGAGAGAACTTCACAGCATTCGAGAGGTAGTTGTACAGGATCTGTTTGAGCTTGGGGGGATCGGCGATGATGGTCTGACACGACGGATCGATGTCGTGTTCCAGACTCACCCTGGCTTGGGCTGCGCTCTCCCGAACGACCGTGAGTCCGCCCCGAATCAGCTCCTTGAGTGTGATCTGCTCCAGAGCCAGATCCATTTTTCCGGCCTCGACCTTCGACAGATCGAGGATGTCGTCGATCAACGAGAGGAGCTGCTGCCCGCTGGTATGGATCTCGTCGATGTAGTCGAGCTGCTGCGGATCCAGCTCGCCCATGAACCCGTCGAGGAGCACGTCGGAGAAGCCGATGATCGAATTCAGAGGGGTGCGCAGCTCGTGCGACATGCTCGTCAGGAACTCGGAATTCAGGCGGCTGGCTTGCTCGAGCTCCTGGTTCTTCTCGCTGAGCTGTCGTGAGCGCTCGTTGAGCTGAGTCGACAGGTCGCGCAGCTCCTGGACCTGCCGGAGCGCGCTCAGTCCCGCGGCGAGCTGGGCGGCGATCTGACCGAGCCATTTCCGCTCGGCGTCCGTCAGGTGCTTCGTCGTGGCGCCGGTCAGTACGCCCACCAGGCGCTGACGGTGGACGAGGGGCAGCGCGAACACCTCGGCCATCTGCAGGACACCCACGCCGGTATCCAGCTGGAGTCCGTGCGCGTCACCGCCGAGGAAGAGCGAGGTGCGGCGGCTGGCGGCCTCGCCGACCAGACCCTGCCCCAGCCGGTAGAAAGACGGGCTCCGGGCAGGCAGCCCCAACGCAGCCGTCCGGGTGAGGCCACCCTTCCAGTCATCATGGGTGTACAGAGCGAGCGGGCGGCAGCCGGTCTCTTCGGACAGAATCTGCAGCGCCAGGAGGGTCGGCCCGTCTTCGCTCTGCCCGTTGAGCGCCACCATCAGCCGGGACGTCGCGCGATCGAGGCGCGCGGAGGCCTCCAGCTCTCGGTTCTTCTGCGCCAGCAGCGACTCTGCCGCCTTCCGTCTGGTGATGTCCTGACTGGTGCCGATGAGGCGTCGCGGCGCTCCGTCGTCGCCTCGCTGTACCACCGCCCGGGCTCGCAGGTGACGGACCTCTCCCCCGGGATGGATCACCCGGAAGACGGAGTCGAACGCTGAATCGCGGTTGAGGGCGCGCCGTATCTCTTCGGAGATGCGCCCCGCATCATCCGGGTGCAGCCCCGCCTGCCAGGCGTCGTAGGCCCCCGGACAGTTTTGCGGCAGGACGCCGTAGAGACGGTACATCTGCTCGTCCCAGACGAGGCGGTTCGTCTGCGGAGCCCACTCCCAGATGCCGATCCCTGCGGCCTCCGTGGCGAACCGGAGGCGCTCGGCAAGGCGGTCGCACTCTTCAGCCTGCTGGACGCGGTGCGAGATGTCTCGCACGGCCGCGGTCGTGTGAACCACGCGACCTGTCTCGTCCGTCTCGGGGTACACGGTCATCGAGACGCGCAGGCGACGGCCGTCCTTGTGTAGACGCTCTGTCTCGAAGCTGACCAGCTCACCAGAGACCACCTGACGCATCACCGCGTTTTCGTGCTCTACGCAGTCAGCGGGAATCAGGTTGAACACCGAGCGCTGGAGGGCCTCGGCCTCTGTATACCCGAAGAGATCACTGGCCGCCGAATTCCACACGACGATCCGACCGTCGGCGTCGAGGGAGACGATGGCGAGCGAGGTCGCGGCGACCGCCAGCGTGGCCCGGGTCAGGCGCTCTCGCTCCAGCTCCCGCGCGGGGAGCACCCTGCCGGCGCCCAGCAGCAGCCCGGTCTCGGCCTCCCGGCTGGAGCGCCAGCGCAGTGTGATGTAGTCGCCTCCGGCGTGACGGTACCGGTTCTTGAAGGTGATGGTCGGCGTGCCGGCGCTCAGCCTCTCTACACAGGAGCGCGTGTACTCGACGTCATCGGGGTGGATGACGTCGATGACGGTGCGCCCCACGAGCTCGGACGCGGGGAGCCCCAGAGCGGCGGAGAGCGCCGGGTTGACGTAGCGGAAGCAACCATCGGCATCGACCGCGCAGAGAAGCAGATGGGGCGTGACTGCCGCGAAGCGGGTGAACAGGTCTCTGGAGTCACAGACGGGTGGATTTGTCATGAGCTTGGTGCAGGGGAGATAGGGTGTGCATACCCGACCACCTTGCTCACCACAACCTGGTTGAAATGAGTGCTTCAGCGTGTTGAAGAGAGCCTTCAAACCTGGAGGGTTCGGAAAGTATGTGATTTCCTTGAATATTCGAAGTCATCCCTATTGTGTAGTCATGGGGATGCGAACTCTTTGATTCCTCGAGAACGAATATATATCTACCAGTGTACTTCGAGTTCTCTCTGTATCAATGAGCGACGCAGATCTGCTGTGAGATTCAAATATATCTGCAGTGAAACATCTCAGATTGGTTCACTGTGACTCTTGAGTCTCAATCTGTCTGCGGCCAACGCCGTCAAGGTCCAGGCTCGCCCTCGAAATCGCGAACAGCAGAGCTCCGAGTCGATGGAGGAGCTGTGTAGCCGTGAATGGCTTCGTGAGGAACGTGGTCCGGCCATCAACCAGCGCCGTGGGTTCATCCATCCGCCCTGAGATGAAGACCACTGGCAGGCTCGGGTGGGCACTGCGAAGTCGCTCGGCGAGGGCGGCGCCGTTCATGCGCGGGAGGATCATGTCGGTGATCAGCAGGTCGGGCGGGGGTGCGTCCTCGAGCGACGCGAGCGCCTCCTCGGCGCTTCGGGAGGCGTTCACCTCGGCAGACTGTTCTCGGAGGCACCGAACCATCATCGACAGGATCGGGGCCCGATCTTCGACGACCAGCACTGAGAGGCCGCGCAGATTCGGCACCCGGTCGTCGGAGGTCGATTCTGGTTTGGTCTCATCGACGCGGTACGGGAGTAGGACCGAGAAGGTGCTGCCGCGCCCGGGTGAGCTCTCCACGCGGAGATCTCCCCCCGCCTGCCGAACAATGCCGTAGCAGGTCGCGAGGCCCAGGCCGGTCCCCTCCTCGCCCTTGGTCGTAAAGAAGGGCTCGAAGATCCGCTCCTGGAGCTCGGCGGGGATCCCCACCCCGGAGTCCGTGACCGCGAGGACGGCGTAGTCGCCCTCCTGCAGGATGCCGTCGGCGCCGCGGGGTTCGATGTTCACCCGCAGCGCGATCGTCCCGCCGTCGGGCATGGCGTCCCGGGCGTTTACGCTCAGGTTGATGAGGATCTGGTCCAGCGCCCAGGGATCCATGAGCACCTGCGCGGACTCTGCGCAGGGGTGAATCGACAGGTTGTGGCGCTCGCCGATGCTGCGGCCGAGCATCATCGAGATGTTCTGCACGGCCTGGTTGAGATCGATGAGGCGAGGCGCTTCCACGCGCTTGCGCGAAAATGAGAGGAGCTGCTTGGTGAGCTTCGCCGCGCCGTCGGCGGCCTGCAGGACCATGTCGAGATCTTCACGACCGGGGTGCTCTTCAGGGAGATCTTCCCGCACGAAGCCGGTGAAGGCCTGGATGACGGTGAGCAGGTTGTTGAAGTCGTGGGCGATGCCGCCCGCGAGCGCACCGATCGCCTCCATCTTTCGGGCCTGACGCAGCCGCTCCTCGGTCTCCCGCATCGCGGTGACATCAAGCGAGCTGATCACAACTCCGACCGTCTCCTCTCCCCGCCGGATCGGGCCCACCTGGGAGGTCCACCAGCGGCGTCGTCCGCCGGGTAGCTCTTCGCTGTGGTGGAATGACGTGTTCTCGGCGGTGGAGAGCACCTGCTCGAAGACCTCTCGTCGGGATCCCCGGCTGGAGGGGCCGCCGGAGTCCAGCCAGCTGATGCCGACGTCCTCGTGCTCCCCGGAACGATTGATGAAGGCGATCTCCCCCCTGCGATCGAGCTCCGTGATCCGCGCTGGAATGCTCGACATCAGTGCCTGCCAGCGCTGCGCCCGGCGAGTCGCCAGATCGTCCAGCCGCAGGTTCTGGGCCTCCAGGGCGTCGGTGGCCCGCTTCAGTCGGAGCTGGTTCTTGAGGCGAATCGCCAGCTCGACGGTGTCGATGGGCTTGTGGAGGAATTCGTCCACTCCTGCCTCCAGCGCTTCCAGACGGATCTCACGCTCCTGCGAGGCGGTAATCGCGATGATGGGGGTGCGACGCCCGGTGGCACGCATCCGGCGCGCCACCTCGATGCCGTCCATCCCGGGCATCATGATGTCCAACAGCACGACATCCACAGTGTGCTGCTCGATGAGCTCCAGCGCTTGGGAGCCGCCCTCTGCGATGAGCACGGTGTATCCGGCGTGGCGCAGGCGCACCCTGAGCACCTCCCGGTTCGCCCGTTCGTCATCCACCACCAGAACGACTGAATCAGTCATTATCATGAATCTTGTTGCATTTTGGGGTGGGGTGAGATACAAAATAGTGACATTGACCAGACGGGGGTAAGTACAGCAGCGCCTTCTCCCTACTTCACTTGAAGTGACATTCCTCAAGGATGTGCAGGAAAGCACACAGGAAGTCAAGGGTCCTCCCCCTCCCACGATGGGAACGCGGGCGAGATGTCCACGAGGCGTGCGCGGGCGGGGTTAGAGAGAGCATTCGAATCAGTCCTTCGAGAGTCGCGAATGCTCCCCTCCTCGCCCGATCGATCCCGCGTGCTCGTCGTTGATGACGAGCCGCTCGTCCTCAAGGCCCACAGCCGATACCTCCAGCGTGAGTACGAGGTGCTGGCCGCGCCCAGCGCGCATGAGGCCATGGAGCTCCTCGACGCCTGGACGCCGATCGCCGTGGTCGTGTCCGATCTACGCATGCCCGGAGAGGATGGCATCCGCTTGCTGCAGAGCGTCGCCCGGGTCGCGCCGGACACATCACGCGTCCTGCTGTCCGCCCACGTCGATCTCGATGCGGCCATGCGGGCCGTCTCGGAGGGGCAGGTCTACCAGATCCTCACCAAACCCTGCAATCCCGCTCAGCTCCGCACGGTCGTGGCACAGGCTGCCGAGCGTCACCAGCTCATCCGCGCCGAGCGCGAGCTGTTGGAGCGCACCCTCACCGGGAGCATCTCCGCGCTGGTAGATGCCCTGTCGATCACCAACCCCCGCGCGTTCGGTCACTCCAAGCGTATCTGCCGCATGGTGGGTGAGGTCCTCGACAGCCTCGAGATCTCCCAGCGCTGGGAGATCGAGGTGGCGGCGATGGTCTCGCACCTCGGGACCGTCACCCTCCCCGAGACGCTGGTGGAGCGCCTGTGGGCCGGCAAGCGACTCTCGGGGGACGAGCTCCGTCAGGTGAGCGAGGCGCAGGCGCTCAGCGAGCGGATCCTCGGCCACATCCCGCGGCTGGAGGGCGTGCGAAACATCCTCCGCTACCAGCTCCAGCGGTACGACGGCAACGGGGTCCCGCTGGACGGCGTGCGGGGGACGGCGCTGCCGCTGGGGGCCCGCGTCCTCAAGGCCGTGATCGCATGCGATCGCCTGGAGTCCTGGGGCTTGGAGCGCGCCGACGCGGTCTCCAATCTGCGTGAGGATAGGGGCGGCCACGATCCCCGCGTCCTCGAGGCGCTGGCTCCGCGTCGGAGGGGTGTGGCGGCGTCCAAGGTCGTGTTCGTCAACCGACTCACCGAGGCGATGGTGCTCGACGAGCACGTCTACTCCAAGGACGGCCTGCTGCTGGCCCAGCGAGGGACGCCGCTCGGCACGTCGCTGATCGAGCGGCTCCGAAACTTCGCGGTGACTCGAGGCGTACGGGAGCCGTTCAGGGTGCTGAGCGTGGGCGCAGAGAGCTGATCTCGCAGTTTACCTCGCAGAACTCTGCCCAGCCGCAAGCCATCCTGAACCCGACAGACCGCGGGTGCGCCAGCGGACTGCTCTGCCTTCGCCTCAGGCCGGCCTCGCGCAGCGGGGTGTCGAACGCGCTCCCCCGGATGACCCGCGGGTTCTCATCGGGCGAGGAGCGCCAGCCCAGCGCGGGGGGCGGAGACGGCTGCGGGAGCCGCGCGCCGGACGAGAGAGGGTCCTCCCTGCGGAAGACATCCGCGCACCAATCCGCGATGTTACCGGCCATCCCCAGCACGCCGTACGGACTCTCATCGAAGGTCTCGTCTCCGACAGGCACTGGACCGGCGGGGACTACGGCGCCGCTGGCCGCGATGTGGCAGAACACCGGATCGAGGTGGTCTCCCCAGGGAAGCTGTCGACCATCGACCCCCCGGGCGGCCTTCTCCCACTCCAGCTCGCCTGGCAGTCGCCAGGGATGGCCGGTGCTCTGCGCTCGCCAGCGCGTGCAGGCCAGCGCGCTGTACCAGTCGATTCCCCGCACTGGAAGGCCGAGGATCCCCTGCCCTGCACCCTCGCGAGAAGCCCAACGCTGGGCCTGGGCCTCTCGGCCGCTCGCCCGCAGAGCGCGGAGAAAGCGCTCGTAGTCTCCAGACGTCACGGGGGTCTTCGAGATGACGAAGGCGTCTGCCCACAGGCGCCGGGTACCGCTCAGAAACCACCCCGCGGCAACGTAGCAGTCGCCCGCACCGAGCTGCCCTACGCGCGGGAGGGCGATGGGCGTCGGCGTGTCCTCTCCGGGGGCGACTCCATCCCAGTGCTGCTCCCGCGCGATGTGGATCGGGTAGCGTACCGCGTCGTGGCCTGGCGCCGTCAGCAGCAGGAGGTAGCTCCCCATCTCGAGCGGGACGCGCTCCAGCGGCGTCGTACCGAGCTCACGAGGGGCGCTCGGGACCACCCTCCGATCGCGATCGACGTACTGGAGGAGGCGCACCTCCGCGCCGGCCGGTGTGGTGCGCAGGGTGAGCGCGCCGAGACCGGTCAGATATCCCAGGAGGTTCTGGCGCTCGGGGTGGCCGCGGGGGAGCTGCTCAGCGTGCTGCTTGAGGAGGGCGCCGGCTCGCTCTGCGGCGGCGGCGTCGGCCCGGGCCTCGGCGTCGGCGTGAACCTGCTGGTGCCGATGGGCGAGCGCGACGTGCGCCTCGGGCAGCACCGCCGAGTGAAGCAGGGCACCCTGGAGGCGCCCTTCGTACTCCACCCCCAGCAGCGCCGCGGCGCGCGGGGGGGGGCGCGCCCCGGGGGCGCCCGGGCCCCGCGGCCGCGGGGGGGGGCGGGGGGGCCCCGGGGG
>CAYXGP010000235.1:0-4121 GCA_964464515.1 uncultured Enterobacterales bacterium | reverse complement strand
GCTCCGCCTCTCGAGTCCGACCCGCCTCGAGGAGCAGCGCCGCGGCGCGCTCGGCCTTCAGCGCCTCGTCCTCGCGCTCCCAGATGGGCCGCTTGGCGGCGAGGGGGGCCCCGGGCGGGACCACGCTGCTCAGCAACGCGGCCTGCTCTCTCAGCACCAGCGCCTGCTCCCGAAGAGACTCCAGGCGCGGTACCAGCGCCGCAGCCTGCTGCACGTCCTCCAGGGCCTGCTGCCTGCGTCGGGCGCCGTCCATCCAGGAGCGGATCACCGCCGAGAGGATGTTCGCGTCTGAGAACCGCTCGTCGGGATGGGCATGCATCGCCCGGCGACAGATCCGCACGAGGTTCTCGGGTCGCGTGGAGCGCGGGAGCTGCGGCGGCGGCGGATCGGTCGCCAGCCTCTCCAGCACATCGGGGACGCCATCGTAGGGCGGATAGCCGCAGAGTATCTGGTAGAGGATGGCGCCCAGCGAGTACACGTCGCTGCGCGCGTCCAGGCGCTCGATCTCGCCGCGGGCCTGCTCCGGCGGCATGAACATCGGGGTGCCGGAGATCTGCCCGGCCTGGGTCTGGTGACTCGGACCGGGCTCCTGCACGTCCGCGGGGAGGTCCTCAGGGACCTCGTCGAGACGCTTGGCGAGTCCCCAATCCAACACAAGGACGCGACCGTAGGGGCTCACCATGATGTTCCCGGGCTTCAGGTCGCGGTGGATGATCCCCTGGTGGTGGGCGTAGGCCATCGTCTCGCAGATCTCGAGGTACGACGAGATCAGGCGCCGCAGGGTCCAGTGCTCGTCGTCGCCGGCATGCACCGCGGCGATCAGCTCGGTGAGGGTCCGCCCCTGAACCTGGGGCATGGTGTAGTAGAGACGATCTCCCGACAGCCACCCCCGCTCGAAGATGGGGATGACGCCTGCGTGCTGGAGCTGACCGGTCAGCGTGCTCTCGCGCAGGAAGCGCGCGCGGAGCAGCGGGTGGAGAGAGCCTGGAGGACGCAGCACCTTCAGGGCCACGGAGCGCTCGAGCAGGTGATCTCGGACCCGCCACACCTCGCCCATCCCCCCCCGTCCCAGGAGGTGCTCGAAGGTGTAGCGGGCGTCGTCCACCGGGACCGAGCGCTCGGACTGGTCGCCCGACCCGCTTCGCCTGTCCTCTTCGTCCAGCTCCGCTTCCAGGTACGCGAAGGACGTCAGGGCCTCAAGGTGCTCGCCAGCGAACATCGAAGGGCCCCGGGTTTGGAGCAGGTTGTCCAGCTCGCGTCGGGCCGCCTCTGGCAGGCCGTGACGACGGCAGAACTCATGTGTCCAATGGTCCATCGGTCGGTCCTGAGCTGACCAGTGGTATTACCCCGGTCACCCTGGCCCTCACAAGCTCTCTGCTCCCCGCAGACCGCTCCCTCTGAGTCGTCGTCGCAGGGCCTCGGGGAGTCGTGTGGACGGTCAGGAGGAGCTGAGCTACCGAGATCGGGGAGCCCCCACCGCGGAATGATGCCAGTAGAGAACCAGAAGACGGTACTGATCGTTGAGGACTCCAAGACGCAGCGGATGCTGATGCGGTTTCTTCTCCGGTCTCTGGACTATCAGTTGCTTGAGGCCCAGGACGCCGAAGAGGCGCTGGCGATACTATCCTCCTCGCTCCCCGACGCCATTCTCCTGGACTGGGAGCTCCCCGGCGTCAGCGGGCCCAACCTCCTCAAGGCGCTCAAGGACGATCACCGCACCTGCCGCGTGCCCGTGCTCATGGTCACCAGCCACCAGGATCCCGCGAAGGTCTCGCAGATTCTGGAGGCGGGGGCGGTGGACTTCATCCGCAAGCCCCCCGAGCGGGTCGAACTCCAGGCGCGGCTCAAGAGCGCGCTGAAGATCAAGGAGTACGAAGACGAGTTGTATCAACACAACCAGTTCATCCTCAAGATCTTCGGTCGGTACCTCACCGAGGAGATCGTCGAGCAGATCCTGGGCACCGAGGATGGCCTCGCGGTGGGGGGGGCGAAGCGCCGCGTCACGATCATGATGACCGATCTGCGTGGCTTCACCGCCATGTCAGAGCGCCTGGAGCCAGAGCACGTCCTGTCGATGCTCAACATCTACCTCGAGGAGATGACGACGATCATCCACGACCACAAGGGGACGATCATCGAGATCCTCGGCGACGCGCTCCTCGTGCTGTTCGGCTCCCCCATTCAGCGCGACGACGACGCCGAGCGGGCGGCGGTCTGCGCCATCGCGATGCAGCGCGCCATGCCCGGGGTGAACGAGACGCTGGCGGGGCAGGGGTACCCCGTGCTGTCGATGGGGATCGGCGTCAACACTGGCAACGTCGTCGTCGGCAACATCGGCTCGATACAGCGCTCGAAGTACGGGGTGGTCGGAAGTCACGTCAACCTCACGGGCCGGATCGAGTCGGTCACGGTGGGCGAGCAGATCCTCATCTCCGAGTCGACGCTGGAGGACATCGACGCGCAGGTGACCTGGAAGGGAACGAACCAGATCAGGGCCAAGGGGTTCAAGGATCCCATCACCGTGTACGACCTCACCGGCGTTGGCGGGCGCCACGGGATCCACCTCGTAGACACCGAGATCGAGCCCGCCACGCTCGAGTTCACGATCCCGGTGCGGTACACCGTGGTCCTGGGCAAGCGGATGATCACATCCAGCGCCGAGGGTCGGCTACTCCGCCTCTCCGAGACCACCGCAGATCTCCTGGTGGACGCACACCTCGAGCCGCTGACCGACCTCAAGATCGAACTCCCCGACGCAGGCTCCGGCGGCGTGTCTCGCACGGTGTACGCCAAGGTGCTGACGGGAAGGGCGGCCGGCTACCGGATCCGGTTCACCTCCAAGGACCCGGGCGCCGTGGAGTACCTGGACAGCCAGAGCTGAGGTTGCCGGTGCTGTGGGGTTCCGGAGTGGGGGTCAGGTTCCGGTCGGTCGCGGTCTGAGCGCCGGCGCGCTGTGGGAGAACGCGGCGTTGATCATCGACGCGATGCGCGCGGGGCTGAGCACATGCTGCGCTGCGCCGAGCTCGACGGCTACACGGGGCATGCCGTAGATGGTGCTGCTGGCCTCATCTTGAGCGATGGTGTTGGCGCCGACGTCTCGCAGGGTCTTGAGTCCATGCGCGCCGTCGCGGCCCATCCCGGTGAGCAGCACCCCCCAGGCGGAGCCGCGGTAGACGCGCGCCACCGAGCGGAACATCACGTCGATCTCGGGGCCGATGATCATGCGCTCCAGATCGCGGAAGACGATGACATTGTCGGCTCGAAGCGTGAGGGTACGATCGGCCGGCGAGACCAGCACCTCTCCGGGCTGCGGGCGGTGACCCTCCTCTGCCATGCGGACCGCGTGGCCGGTCCGACAGAGCCAGCGGGCGAAGCCGGGCGCGAAGCCGGTGGCGATGTGCTGCGCGATCAGCAGCGGAGCTGGCAGGGGGGCGGGGATGGCGGAGAGCACGCTGGCGAGCACAGGAGGTCCGCCCGTGGAGGCGCCGATCGCGATGAGCTTCGGCGCGACCCGTCCGGGATCGGTGACCGGCCCTGGCGCCAGGAGGGGGGGATGGGCCTTTACGGTGGTTCGATACCGCCGGACCACCTTGACCTCCGCCATGAGGTTCAGGGTGCGGACCAGCTGCTGCTCGAACGCGTCCATTCGGGCGCTCGCGAGCCCCTTGGGCTTGGGGATCACCTCGACCGCGCCGGCCCGGAGGGCGTCGAAAGACAGGTCGAGCGTGGACTGATCGAGGTGACCGCTGAGGACCACTATCGGCAGCGGGCGGAGCCGCATCACCTCGCCGATGACCTGAAGGCCGTCCCTGCTGGGCAGTCGGAGATCGAGGAGCATCACATCGGGTCGCTCCGAGAGCGCCAGATCTACCGCTTCCTGGCCATCCCCGGTCTCAATGACGCGACCGAACGCTCTGGATTTGCGCAGAATCGAGCAGACATAGGCCCGAACAACGCGACTGTCCTCCACAACCAGCACGGTTGTTGCCACCAGACCCCCCCCCTCAACGGGGGCAATTTAACCCACAAGACGCCGGATGGTGCTCAGAAAAACCTCCTGCCGGAAGGAGAGTCCTGTGACATCGATCTTTGCGTGGGGTGATTTCGTCCCCGAGACCCGG
>CAYXGP010000234.1:482-12477 GCA_964464515.1 uncultured Enterobacterales bacterium | reverse complement strand
GCTTTGTGCGGTGTTCGTGTTTCGTTGTGCGGTGAGCGTTCATCTTGGATCGTTGATCGTGTCTCGTTGATCGTTGATCGTGTCTCGTTGATCGTGTCTCGTTGATCGTTGATCGTTGATCGTTGATCGTTGATCGTGAGTCGTTGATCGTGTCTCGTGGTCCGCGAGATCGTGGTCTGTGTGATCGTGAAATCGCGAGATCGTGGTCCGTGTGATCGTGAAATCGCGAGATCGTGGTTCGTGTGAACGTGAAGTCGTGAAACCGCGAAGCCGCGAAACCGCGTCTCGATGAGATCGTGAGAGCGGAACCTCACCGTGCGCATCCGGGCGTTCCTCAGAGGTTACCCCCACCCGATGCCCTTCTCTCTCTCCGCCTTGATCGCTCTCTCCCTCCCTGCCGAAGCCGGCTGAAGCCTCTGAGCGGCGGCTCCGCTCCCGGTCGGGAGGAACGAATACGACGCCGGTCTCCACCCCGGCCAGGGCGCCGTGGCGGCGAGCATGTCAGCCGCGCCGATCGCCGGAGACGTCGGAGCCCAGGCCACCCTCACCGGCGACCTCGGCGTGTCGAAGGGCCTGACCGCGCGGGCGGTCCTCGGCGCGCAGCACATCGCCGGCGGAGCGACCGGTCTGCGCGACGGCGGGCTCGGCCTGGCGTGGCGGGCCCGCGACACCGGAGATCTCACCGCCGAGCTGCGCGCCGGGCTCACGATCCCGGTGGGGGAGGGGAGCGAGCTGGGCCTGTCTGCCACATCTACCGGCAGCGTCGATCCAACCCTCGGTGGGAGTCTTCAGGTAGGGGCGATCTGGGTCGCTGGGCTGTCGGTCACCACGCAGGTGCCGCTCTACCCCGGCTCTGACGGCGTGAAGCAGGGTCCGTTCGGCGCCGCCGCGCTGCGCCTCGGTCGGCGCCTGGAGTGGGGCGTGCCCTGGGCTGCGATCGGCGGCGCTGCGCAGGTCGGTGCGTTCAGCGAGGTGACGGGCGAGCTCGGCGTGGCGCTGCTGCTCGGCGAGCGCACCGGAGTCGGCGTGGAGGCGCGCGTGCCCTTGTGGGCGCAGGACGCTGAGTGGCCGGCGGCGGGCGGTGTGTCGATTCGTCGGGTGTTCGGCGATCGGTAACGGTCGGTGTCGGTGCTCTTCACGCAAACGCGATACACTCGGCTCCCCCCTCCCCGGAGTCGCCCGTGCGCCTCGCTCTCCCCGCCGCCACCGTCTTCACCGCCGCGCTGAGCTGCTGCTGCTGTGGTGATCTCTTCTCGACCATCGGCGAGCTCATCGGCGACCTCGACCTCGACAGCCTCCCGATGGAGGGCCTGTCGATGGACGGCCTGTCGGCAGGCGGCTCTGGTCCTCTGTCGGATGTGCCGGAGTTCCCGGGCGCCGATCTGGAGGCCGAGGCCACCGTCGGCGGCACCTCGACCCGCACCTACCAGGTGTCCGAGGGCACCCCCAAGGAGATCGTCGCTTTCCACGTCGATCACTGCAACGACTCCGGCTGGACGGTCGGCACCCACGTCGACACCGACGACTCCAGCGTGCTGCAGTGCACCAACGACGGGCAGACCCTGTCGGTGACCGCCTCCGATCAGGGCGAGCAGATCTGGCTGGTGGTCAGCCTCGAAGGGGCCTGAGCCGGCCGGTCAGAGCCAGTCGGTCACAGCCAGTCGGTCACCCGCGACCGGGCTTTCTGCCTCCGGTCCCCTTGCCTCGGGTTCCCCGGCCTCCGGCCCCTCTGTCTCCGGCCTTTCTGCGTCCGGGCTTCTTGCGTCCGGGCTTGTGACTCCGCCGCGCGCCCCGCGGCTTTCGCGGCTTCGGGGATGACGGCCGGGCGTGTCCCTTTCCGTAGCGTCGGCTCTTACCGGCCCGCTCCGGCTCGACACCGGCGCTGATGTCGCGCAGCCGCTCTACCTCGCGTCCGTCGAGTCGGCGGAGCTGACCGGGCTCCAGGCCCCGCAGGGAGATCGTGGCGAAGCTCTCGCGCCGCAGCTTGCTCACCGGGTGGCCGATCTGCTCGAACATGCGCCGGATCAGCCGGTTGCGCCCCTCCGTCACGGTGATCTCGATCCAGGTGTTGCCGGTGTCGGTGGCGTCGAGGATCCGCAGCTTGCACGGGGCCGTGCGCTTGCCGTCCAGCATGATCCCCCGGCGCAGGTTGTCCAGCCGCCGCGCGGGCGGGGCCTTCCAGATCTTGACCCGGTACCGCTTCGGTACCCGCTTGCGGGGATGGGTGAGCGCGTGGGCCAGCGCGCCGTCGTTGGTGAGCATCAGCGCGCCGGAGGTGTCCATGTCCAGACGCCCCACCGGCTCGACGCGATGCGGAAGCCCGCTCACCAGATCCAGCACGCTGCGGCGCCCCTCGGGATCGTCGCGGCCCGTGATTACCCCCCGCGGTTTGTGCAGCAGGTAGTACAGCGGCGCGGGCAGGCCCGGCAGCGGTCGTCCGTTCACCAGGATGCGATCGACGTTCGGATCGACCGGCGTGCCCGGGTGTGCGACGGCGCATCCGTTGACCTGCACCTCACCCGCTTCGATCATGCGCTCCGCGGCGCGGCGGCTGGCGACACCGCGGCGCGCGAGCACCTTGGCGAGGCGTTCGTGGTGTTCCGACATGGCGGCTCCGGTTGAGCGGTTCTTCTCGGGGAATCTCACTGGGTAGCCCGTTTCGCATGCCTGGGTGGTGCGCCTCCGCCCGTTATTGGGGGCCCTGGAGGTGCGGAGTGTCCGACGTCGATTCCACCGAGCAGGGGCGAACCCCCGCAGAGTGGCTGCGAGGAGCCGTGGACGCCGTCGAGCTGCGGTGGGCCAGCGACGGCCAGGAGGATGCCCTGATCACCGTGGTCGAGGAGCTGGCGGAGGGTCTGGAAGAGCAGCCCCCCACGGCGCTCCGGCTCGGTCAGGCGCTGCTGGCCCGACCCGAGCTGCCCGAGGCCAACACGCTGCCCAGCGTCGCGGGGATCCGCGATCTGATCGCGAAGGCGTCGCCGGTCACCGCGCAGTCTCCCGACGGCGTGGCGTGGTGTCAGGTGGCCGCGCTGTGCGCCGCGGGCATCGCGATCGAGCGCGGCAGCGCCAATTGGATCGTGGTCTCTTCGGCGCTGCGAGAGGGCGATCACGCCTGGGTGCGCGCGCTGCTGGCGCCGACGCTGGCGGCGGCCCTCAAGCGCAGCTCCGCGCCGCCGCGGTGGCCTGCGCTCTCCTTTCCGGGCGACATCACCGAGCACCCGCTGGATCCCGAGATCGAGCGCGCGCTGCGGGTCTACACCTACCCGACCTTCGGGCTCACCCACAAATATGTGCGCACCGAGTACAAGCTGGAGGACATAAAGAAGCGCTCCGTGCAGCCTGTCGCCCAGCGCCTCAGCGACATGTCCGGCACGCTGGCGGACGCCGTCAACCGCCTGGGGGCCTGGATGGAGGCTGTCGAGACCAGGATGGCCGCGGCGCTGGAGACCAACGCGCTGTGGTGGGGGCAGGCGCTGTTCTCGCTGCGGCGGGGAGCCGCCTACCGCGATCTGCCCACCGCGGATCTGCTGGTGGTGATGGCCGACGATCTGCTGGACGCCATCGACGGGCAGGTCACCGAGTCGGTGGTCGCCTACTTCGTGGAGACCTCGCGCCGTCTGGTGCACGGGCTCGACGCCGAGCGCCCCTGGTCCGAGCACGCCGCGCGCATGACCCTCGCGCCTGAGGGCGCCCGCGAGCTCTCGCCGCTGCTGCGGTCGCTGGTGGCGGACGAGGCCACCGGCCTCCCGCTCGCCTACCTGATCAGCGGCGGTCACCCCGGCCGGATGGTGTCTGCCACGATGGCCAGCGCGCGCGCCGTCACCGGGCGGGCGTGGGCGCGGCAGGTCTTCCGCGAGCGGCAGCTCAACCGCTGGTTCCACCTCTCGGAGTAGACCTCGATGGCCTGCAGCAACCCCGCCTGCGGCTTCCCCGCGACGCCCTGCGCGCGCGCCGCGGAGTTCTTCGATCCCGAGGCCGATTGCCCTGATCTCCACGCCGGCAGCTCGGTGGACGTCAGCGACTTCTTCGCGGAGCTCGGCGACGCCCCCATCGAGGGCGACGCCCGCGACGTGGGTCGCTTCTGGACCGGCCTCGCGCTGGGCAGCGGCGAGATGCTGCCCACGCTGATGCACAACCCGCCGGTGGTCGTGACGGTGGCCGGGCGCGCCGCCAGCGGCAAGACCTGCCTGGTGGTGGGGCAGTACCTGCGCATCGCCAGCGGCTGCCCCACCGTGTTCCCGTACCGCTTCTGCGGCAGCCGCACCCTGCGGGGCTTCGAGCAGCTCAGCCACGCGGCGTTCGAGTGGAGGGGGGGGGCGGACGAGCGCATCGTGCCGCGCACCAACCTGGGCAGCCACCGCGAGCCCGCCTTTCTGCACCTGTCGTTTCGGCGACGGGAGGGGGAAGGACTGGCGCCGGAGGTCACCGAGGTGCTGCTCACGGACATGCCCGGCGAGTGGTTCTACCGCTGGAGCCAGGACGCCTCCTACGCCAGCCACCTGCCGTTCCTTCCGCGCACCGACGTCTTCTGGGTGGTCGTCGACGCTCCGCGCCTGATCACCGATCGCCGGGCGGATCGCGACGCCCTCGATCTGCTCAACCGGGTGCTGGCGGAGGCCGCGGATGGCCGACCGGTGGCGCTCATCCTCACGCAGATCGATCTGGTGGAGGTGCCGCCCCCCGAGAGGGTGATGGAGCCCCGCGCCTGGGGTCCGCTGGGCCGTCCCCTGCGACGCCTGCTGGCGCGGCTGGAGCGCCACAGCGGCCCGACCGGCTTCTACCCGACGTCGGCGTTCCCGGGACCGGGCGGCGCCCCCCCGGTCGGCGTGATCGATCCGCTGCGCATCGCCCTGGAGCGCCCGCCGCCGGCCCGCCCGCCGCCGCTGCCGCCGGCCAGCGATCGCTACTTCGACCAGTTCCGCGAGTACGTGCCGCAGGGGGCCCGATGACGAGCCCACATGAGATCGCGCTGCTGGGCCTTCCGAAGTCCGGAAAGACCACCTGGCTGGGTCGCCTGTGGTTGGCGATCGACCGCCCCCCGCTGGACGCCGAGCCGCCGCTGCAGAAAGCCGGGCAGCCCGATCTGCAGGCGCTCAACGCGCTGTCCGATCCGTTCATCGACGGCCGCTATCCCCCGCCCACCCCATTCCACGACCCTCCGCGCATCCGCGTTCCCGTGCGGTGGACCGGAGCGGGGACCGGGGCGCCGACCTTCGACGTGGTCATCGCCGACTACAGCGGCGAGGAGATCCGCGCGATCCACCGCGAGCGCGATCCAGCGTGGTCGGAGGCCTGGGAGAAGCGCAGCCAGGCGGCGGGCGTCGCGGTCTTCATCCGGCCCCAGCACCACATCCGTCCCACCTCCAGCCGCCTGGTGCCCGAGCGCATGCTCACGCACATCGAGCAGGCCGGCCAGGTGGGCACCGCGCCGCTCACCGACTCCGAGGGCGGCGATCTCGACGGCTGGCTCGTGGTGCCCACGGCCGTCGCGATCGTGGAGCTGCTGCAGTTCTTCCGGTTCCTGCGCGGGTGGGCGCCGGGCTGGGCGCCTCCGCCCGAGACCTTCCGGGTGGCGGTCGTGCTGTCGTGCTGGGACGCCCTGCCGGAGTCCGAGCGCTGCGGCGGTCCTGCCGGCTACCTCCAGCAGCGTCTGGGCCTGCTCGACGACTACCTGGCGACGAATTTCCACCCGGCGGCGGTGCGGGCCTTCGGCGTCTCTTCCACCGGCGGCGATCTCACCGATCCTGCGTTCCAGGAGGAGTACCTCGACCGCTACCCGGAAGACTGGGGGAGCGTGCGCTGGAGCGGCGAGGCGGGGGTGGCAGAGAGCGCGGATCTGTCGCTGCCGCTGTCGTGGCTGCTCGTCGGAGAGGACGCTCTGTCGTGAGGATCGAGCAGACCCTGCACGGCTATGAAGAAGGCGGACACCAGCTCCTGGCGGCGTCGACGGCGCTGCCCGATGCCCTCGGCTGGACGCTGGATCGCTGCTCCGATCTGTCGGGCTACCTGGCGCCCGGAGAGGACTTCGAGCGCTTCCACACCGGCTACCCCTGCGGGCCCTACACGGTCTACGCGCGCACCTGGCACGATCGGCAGGCCCCCCGCGAGGGCTCGGTGTTCACCCACAGCCTGCTCCTCGATCCCGCGGACGCCGCCGCCGTAGAGGATCCCGCGGCGCTGTGGCCGCTGCTTCGGCGACCGGAGCGCGGGGCGCTGGAGTCGTACCGCGCGCCGCTGGACTGGCGCCCCGCGCCCGTCGCTCCGCCCGCGCTGTCGCCCGACGCGCGCATGCGACTGATGGCGTCGCTGTTCCTGATGCCCGGCCGGCCCCTGCTGTGGATGGAGCCGTCCTCCGCAGAGGACGTCGCGCGGATGCTGTGGATCGCCATGCCGCCCTGGCTACGTCCGGACTGGACGTTCTGCACCCGCGCGCTCCACCCCCGGTACGAGCGCGAGCAGCCGTTCCTGTGGATGGCCCCCGGACCCCACGCGCGCAGCGCCTTCGGGGCGATCCGCGCGGTCCTGGTCGAGCCGCGGCTGCCGCCGAAGGTCGACGCACGGGCGCGCAAGCTACGCATGGCGGCCCTCGATCCCGCTGCGCTGCAGGCGCGGTGGCGACAGTCTCCTGCCGATCTCCGCTCGCCGCACTTCGGGCTCATCGGCGAGCGCGGTCGGGCACACGCCGAGAAGGACTGGTCTGCTGCGCTCCGTCGCCTTGCGGTGGCCGGCGCCAGCGGGCTGGAAGACACCACGATCTACGACGCCGAGGTCGATCTCGCGCTGGCCCACCTCACCCATCGCGCGCCCCGCGGTCGGCGGATCTCGGAGCTGTCGGCGCTGCTGGCGCAGGGGGTCGTGGCGCGCGCCCCGCGGCGGGTGCCCGCGCTGCAGCGGCTGGTCGGGGAGACCCTGATCGCGCTGGCCCCCGGGCTGCTGGAGGCCGATCTGGCGGATCTACAGATCCTCGTCTCCGCCACGCGGAGGACCGCGCTCGAGCCTACGGTGGACGGCGCGCTGGTGAGAGCGCCGCACGCGGTGCGTCGCCGCCTCCGTTGATTCTGGGATCACTCTGCGGGGCTGCTGTCCTCGGCTCCGCCGCGTGATGGAGAGGGCGCGGAGGGCGGCGTGAAGAACGTCGTCTCTGCGGGATCCAGGAAGGTGGTCTCTGCCGGCTCGGGATCTTCGGCGACGACGACGGCGGGCATGCCGAACAGGGCCTCGCTGGACAGATCACCGGGGTCCTCGGCCTCCTCGAACTCCGGGATGTCACGCAGATCCGCCAGCGTGGGCAGCTCTGAGAGATCGCGCAGGCCGAACAGGTTGAGGAAGGTGTCGGTGGTGCCCCAGAGCTGCGCGCGGTTCGGCGGCTCGGTCTGTCCGTTGACCTCCACCAACCCCAGCTCGGCGAGGGAGCGCAGCACGCCGGAGGGGTCCACGCCGCGGACGTCCTCGATCTGCCGTCGTGTGAGGGGCTGCATGTACGCGACGACCGCGAGGGTGTCGAGCGCCGCGCGTGACAGCTTGAGGGGGCGCTGGCCCCGCATGTTCGAGACCCAGCGCGCGAAGCGCACGTCGGTGCGGAGCTGCCAGCCCTTCGAGACCTCCACCAGCCGGACCCCGCTGCGGCGGTGCTTCAGGCGATCGGCCAGCGTCAGCAGGGCGTCTTCGACCAGCGCGGCGCCGGGGCGACCCAGCCAGCCGTTGAGCTGGCTCACCGTCACGGGATCGGACGCGGAGAACAGCAGCGCCTCCACCGCGGGCTCGATCAAGGAGGGCGGGGGCGTCTCTCGGCCGTCCTCAGGCGCCTCGATCGGCTCGACCGGCTCGGCGTTGAAGCGGTTGAGCTGGATGAGGTTGTCGGTCTCGTCGGGGGTGTCCGTCACGCGGCACCTCCCGCCACCAGCTCGGGACGGCCGTAGATCCGGTCGTCGGGCTGCGGCGCCGCGACCGTGATGGGGCCGAGGTGGACAGACTGCTCGGTGGTGAGCTTGCCGCGGCCGTTCAGCTCGATCATGGCGAGGATGGCCATCAGTCGATCGCCGCGGGTGTCGAGGCGCCGCAGGAGCGCTGCGAGGTCGCGCGGGCCGGTCTCCACCTGGGAGATCAGCCAGTCGCCCAGATCCTTGAGCGAGCGGTAGGAGTCGACCGGGCGGGTGGGGCGCGCGGCGGCATGCCGGCGGAGGAGGTCGCGGTACCGGCGGCCCAGGCCGTCGGCGTCGATGCCGGGATCGACCTCGCGCTCTTCGCGCCGGCGGGGGGGCTGCCGGCGGGTGAACGTGTCGCGATTGAGCTGCGGGAGCCCCGCGAGCGCGTTGGCGGCGTCGCGGAGCCGGCGGTACCGCTGGAGCCGATCGGCGAGCAGGCGACGGACCTCCTCGGGATCCAGCTCTTCACCCGCGGCGTCCTCGGCTCGCTGCGGCACGAGGCCGAGCTCGCGGCTCTTCATGCGACACAGGGTGCCGACGGCCAGCAGGAATTCGGAGGCGCGATGGAGATCGACGGTTGCCTCACCGTCGAAGTGCTCCAGATAGGCTCCGGCGAGCTCTGACAGGGACAGCTCGCGGAGATCGAGCCCCTTGTTCTGGACGAGGATGAGCAGGAGATCGATGTGCCCGTCGAACACAGGCGTACAGACCCGGAGGGTCCAGGCGTCGCAGGAGGTCACGGAGAGCCTCTTCGGGTCGGTCACGCGGGGGACACGTCGCCGATCCGGGGGGAAGAATGGAGCGAGGTAATCAACCCGAACGAGGGGATATTCGGGCGGAGGGACGAGGAGGAGCTGCGGGGGCTTCTAACACACGCGTCACGGAGTGTCATCAACGTGTTCAGGTACACGACCGATGACACCATGTGCGAAATCGACCGGTTGATACGGCCGAGCGTGGGTGGGAGAGCTGGTTTGGGGGGAGGTCTGCAGAGGGAGGTCTGCGGAGGGAGGTATGCAGAGGGAAGTCTGCGGAGGGAAGTCTGCGGAGGGGAGTTCGCGGAGGGGAGGTCCGCGGAGGGAGGCCCGTGGGAACGGGGCGGGGACAAGATACGACGTGCGCGCTCAGAGGCCAATGGCTTCTTGTACTTAAATTCAACGTGCCCCGGTATCCAGCCTTGTAAGGCTGATATCGTCGAAAATTGGCCTCCGGTCCGCGTGGGGGTTTGAAAATCCCCTCCAGTGGCGGATTCAGCGGGCGATCAGGAGTCCGAGGCCGAGGCGACCGATCAACCACTCCGTGGTGCGCCCGAGCGCCGTGTCGCTTCTGGCACACCGCTGGCGATATCCCACAGCGAGCACATCGCAGGCGCGCGCGCTGGCTTCCGCGGCGAGCACTTCCCGCGGCTCGCCGGTGGCCGCCACGAAGTGAAGCGGATCAGGGTGGTCACTCCTGAAGGTGCGGCGCGCAGTCGCCAGGACCTCTGAGGGCCGCACCCCCCGACCCTCCACCGCGATGACGTGGAGGGGCACCCTGCAGCGCTCGGCGAGCGAAGCGCCGCGACGTAGCGCGCGGCGGCCCCCGGGGGTGTCGTCGAAGCCCACGGCGACGGCGGAGATCTGCCGGAGCGAGCGGGGGACGGTGAGCACGCTGATCGGCGAGCGAGCCACCACCCGCTCCGCGCCGCCTGTGCTGCGAGAGGGGAACGCCGCCTGGGTCTCGCCGTGCGCGCCCATGATCAGGAGGTCCGCAGCGGCGGAGTGGTGGGCGATGCGCTCGATGACGCCCCCCTGCGCCAGGATCGTCGCGACCTCCGCGCCGCATCCCGAGAGCGTCGCGCGCTGACGCGAGAGCAGGCTCAGGCCCCGACGCTTGTAGTGCTCCTCGACCTGCGCGGGCACCAGCACCGGCTCGAACCCCAGCAGACCCGAAAGGTCCTGGAGGAGCTTCCCCCGGAAGTGGCTGACGTTGACGACGTGCAGGAGCGAGAGGGAGAGCGGGGCGGTCGAGCGGTCGGCGATCCACCCCGCCAGCGACGTCGCGGCGACGCTCCAGGGAGACTCGTCGATGGCGATGAGGATTCTCGTGGGCACACGGTGTCCCGGGCGGCGCCTTGCTCGGCCTTCGGTAAGCGCACTATCCTCCATGATGGCGTCGTGCGCCGCGGGAGGGAAGCTGGCCTCTGTTCTGTCTTCGAAGCTGCCATCAGAGCTGCCATCAGGGCTGCCGTCGTCGCCGCGCTCTGCGGGCGGCGCAGAGCCTGCTGGCGGCAAGGGTCGCGCGGTCGAGCCACCTGGGGCGTCCGGTCCGGCCTGGCCGGTGCTGCTGGGAATCAACGCGCTGGTGCTGCTGGTGCTGGGCGGGCTGGCGTGGCAGCTCGACGTCGCGGGGCCCGATCCGCGGCCGATCGACGAGCGCCTCATCGGGCTCGACGTGCTGGCGGCGACCGACGCCGTGGAGGGCGCGCTCGACCGCCACCGCAGCCCGCGCGCGTTCGTCGCGAGCGCCGAGGCACCCATGCGCAGCTTCCTGGGCCTCAGCGGACAGGCCGCGGGGCTCGTGGTCCACGGGATCGACATCCAGCCGCTCCCACCCGAGGGGGCATCGCAGCCGGTGCTGGTGGGCGTGAACCTGCTGGGCGATCCGCTCAACCTGCCGATCTTCCTCGACGCCACGCGGGGAGCGCGCGCGCTGTCGGCGCCGGAGCGGGTGGAGGTCCGGCGAGGCGCCTCCGACACCCCTGACGGCGCGCAGATGTCGGTGATGCTGCGGTTCTGGCGGCCGGTGACCGACGCCGCCTGGATCGACACCGAGCAGATCGGGGCGCAGCTCGAGCAGGCGGCGCCGGGGACCTCCGCGGCGGCTGACGTGCTCGGCGACGCCGCGGAGCTGCTGGCGTGGCGGCGGTTCTCGGCGGCGCTCCCCGAGCGCGAGGCCGAGGTCACGGCGCTCCACGCCGAGCTGGCGGCGACGCTCCCCCCGCGGCTGTGGGCGATCTGGCGCGACGGCGGGGCCCTGCGGTGGGTCGCGGGTGAGAGCGCCGCGGACTGAAGAAGACAGCCGAGCGGAGCCCACCGGTGCTGAGCGGCGTGGAGCTGGCACCACAGCAGCACGGCTGCGGCGGCCACGAAGGGGGCTGCGTCTTCCACGGGTCCCAGGAGCACTCCGTCGGCAACATCGTCAACGTCTCCGTGCCGGGATGGACCGGGAAGGAGCTGACGCGGCGCTTGAACCGGGCGGAGTTCATCATCTCGGCCAGCTCCGCCTGTCACGCGAGGAAGCTCACCCCAGCCATATGCTGCTTGCGCTGGGCCGCTCCCCGGAGGTGGCCGATCGCGCGGTGCGCATCTCCGCCGGTCGGTCCACGACGGCGGGTGAGTTGCATTCGCTGCTGGAGACTCTCCGGATGCTCCGTGCAGAGGCTGCGCTTCGTCTCGGCGATGTTTCGGGAGCTGATGCTGCTCGTTGACGAACACAAGCTGTACTTCCTGGCGTCGGCGAGTATGCATGCGCGACGTTCGGCTGGGGTTCGGGAACGTGCCTGCCAATTCCCGGATCCGCGCGGAGACTCCCTTCGAGGACCTGTACATCCAACCAGCAGCAGGCGACGCGGGAGCCGCGTTGCGAGCCGCCGCGTACGTCACCCATCACCACGCGCGCGGTGCCCCGAGCGACCGTTCTGAGGAGCTGCGCGCTCGGTCCCGCCTTCCCCGATCACCAGATCGAGGCGCTGCTTGCCAACCAACGCGCCAGCTATCGGCGCCTGGATCCGGACGATCTGGTGCGGGAAGTGGCACGTCGGCTGGTTCTCTGGTCGGATGGAATTCGGCCCCCGTGACGGGCCGCTTGTTCTCCCTGTGAAGGACTGCGGAGAGGGGTTGCGCAGGTAGGGGGAGCGCCGATAGGGGATGCGTGGAGGCCGGGGATTTTCCTGGCTGTCGCAAGGGATTCGCCGACCGCTTTCCCCTGCGCTGCGGCGCTCCGCCGTGGTTTGTTTTATTGGGATCCTGGGGCGCCGGGCCCCGGGGGGGGGGGCGCGCCCGGGGGGGGGGGGGGGGGCCGCGGGGGGG
>CAYXGP010000234.1:0-472 GCA_964464515.1 uncultured Enterobacterales bacterium | reverse complement strand
CCCCCCCCCCCCCCCCCCCCCCCCCGCCCGTGGCGGGGGCGGGCCCCGCCCGCGGGCTCGACGCTCACGGAGGCGCAGGGTCCCCGGCCTCCATCTCTCCAGCGCGGCAGTCAACCTGGGCAGCGCACTGGTGGAACGAGCGGGTTGCTTGACCGTGTTGCAACGGAAGCGCGGACCCGCGCGGACCTACGAGACCTTGATCCACGAGACCTCGATCCACGAGACCTCGATCCACGAGACCGCGATCCACGAGACCGCGAGCTCAAGAGTCGGGTCAGGAGGTGTGGCTGACGACCAGGCCGCTTGATCCGCTCGCGTTTTCCCCACACAGGGCCGGGCTACACAGGGCCGGGCTTTTTGGCCGCTCCAAGAAAAGCAATCTCCCCCCCTCGACCTGAGGGCGGTCCCACGCGGCTGCCCTTGCCTGCGCGGCCCCCGCCCCCCCCGCCGGGGGCGCCCGGGGCCCCCCGGG
>CAYXGP010000233.1:0-12518 GCA_964464515.1 uncultured Enterobacterales bacterium | reverse complement strand
GACGAAGGGCATCCGCGTGGGACCGCCCTCAGGTCGAGGGGGGAGATTGCTTTTCCTGGAGCGGCCTCACTTCCGTCATCGTCATCCTCACAGGCACAGTAATGCATGGAGGAGAAGAAATGCAGCGAAGAGAAGCAAGGATGGAGCTGCGGAATATGCAGGGCGCTCGGCGAATGGCCGCGACCGACGGCTCCCCCCACCGTACCAACCATATGACGGTTGGGGTATGCACGTCGGCCGCGGCGCCCCGCGCCAATTGTATGTCGCCGAAGCGACACCAATCAGTTGAATGTCTGTTCTGACCTCTACACTGAGTGGGTGTTGGATGCGAACGCCTACGCGCCCGCGGATGCCTCTCGGCAATCGATGCCCCGCGGAGTGATCCCGGGGTGCGAAGGAGGTGTCAGGCCGGACTCGCGCTGGTGTAGAGTCCCCGCGCTGTGGTAGAGCCGCCGCGGGCCAGGAGGCGTGCTGCGTGCTGCGCGAACGGGGCGACCGGGTCTCGCAGGAATATACTGAACCGCAGGAATATACTGAACGGCAGGAATATACTGAACGGCAGGACCGCGCTGAGCGATGAGGTTTCACTGAGCGACCGGGCTGCGCTGAACGACGTGACTGCGCTGAACGACGTGACTGTGCTGAGTGACGCGACTGTGCTGAGTGACAAAGGGGGCGAGCGCTTGATCATCGAAGAATCCACCGAAGCTGCTGACAGGGATGAGATTACCGATATGGCGTTGACGTGTCAATGGGGGATCGAATCTTTTCTCGAGGTCTCACCGCGGAGGGCTGCGTGACCGTCGTCCAGGACTGCACCTCCGCCGATGTCACCGCGGTGGTCGACGCTGCCATCGAGGCCGCGATCGCCCGTGTCCACGTCGGGCAGCTCTCCACGGTCGAGCTGGGCAGGGTCCGCAGATATACGCGGATGCGGCTGGGCGCCGACCACGCCTGCGCGGTGGCCCTCAAGGCGGTGGCGGACGGAGCGGTGGTGGGGGTGGCCCTCGCCGAGCACGTCGAGATGCTGTTCGGCGGAGGCTCCGAGGGCGTCATCCACTCGATCCACGTCCCGAACGCTCCCGGCGCCGAGTGGACCGCGGCGGCGCTGTTCGAGGCCCTCGCCGAACGCGGGCGGCTGCTCGGGTGGCAGTTTCTGCATGTACGGATCCCGCACCGCCCGGGACCGGCGCTGTCGGCGCTGCACGCCCACCCCGAGTGGACTCAGAGCGCGGTCACCATCTGCAAGCTCCTGTCCGAGCCGCCCTCCGGTGTCCGCTCCATCGAGGGCCTGGAGATCCGCCGCGCCACTACTGAGGACGACCCCCATCTCATCGAATTCTACACCTGGGCCTACATCGACGCCCTCGCCCCTGAGGAGCGCGAGCGCTTCGACTGGGAGGAGGTCAAGGGCGGCGCGGCGCGCACCCTCGCGCACTACCGATCCCGCCCCCACCTCATCATCATCGCCGAGCTGGACGGCGAGGTCATCGGTCACTCCACGGTGTTGATGGACGCCCCGCACCCCTTCCTGGGCCGCAAGGAGTGCGTGCTTCACGACACCTTCGTTCTCCACGAGCACCGCATCAAGGGCATCGCGCGGGTGCTCACCGCGCACGCCGAGCGCCACGTGACCCGCGCCGGCGGAGAGCTGATGAGGGGGACGGCCTGTGGCCCCGACTCCGAAGAGCTGGACACCCTGCTCGGCCACCTCTCCCGTGCCGGTTGGCTGCCCAACGATCGCCTCTGGCTTCGGCCGCTCACCAGATGAGGCGTGCGCGATCTGGCACGAGCAGGCACCGCTGGCTGTACCACGTCGTCGCTGCCGAGACATGGCAGGAGGCAGGCGAGAGCTATCGCCCAGCGTCTCTCGTCAGCGAGGGGTTCGTACACCTGAGCGCCGCGGAGCAGGTGGCGGGCACCCTGCGGCGGTTCTTCTCGGGGCAGATAGGGCTGGTCGTGCTGCAGATCGACTTTGCTTCGATCGCGCCGCAGGTGCGCTGGGAAGCCCCGGTCGGTGTGGGGGAGGGAGAGCGTGTGGAGACCTTCCCGCACCTGTACGGACCGCTCCCCCGGGAGGCCGTGGTCTCGGTCAGCCCCGCCAATGTCTGGTCGCCTGCGGCGCATCCCCAGCGCGGTAGTCCAGCGCAGTAGTCCCGGTGTGGTCGTCCAGCGCGGTAGGCTCCGGCGATGATCCTCCTTCTCCTGGCCTGCGGCGAGCCGGCGGAGGTGCCTGCGGCGCCTGCCCAGGCGCCCACGCAAGCGCCCGCGGGTCCTCCTGGGGCGCGGTGGAGCGTGCGCGACGCGATGCGCGACGACCTGGAGGCTCCTCGGCATCCCGCGGACGGCGGGGGAAGCGCGTGGCTGGAAGGCGCCCCGGAGTCGGTGACGGTCTCGGCGCCCGGGGTGTGGCGGGTGATCTACGAGGCAGGTCCCCTGGGAATCGCCGAGGGGGGGGCCGTCTACCTGCAGACCAGCCCGTACTGGGGATGGAGCCCGCCGCAGATCCGCTCGCCGCAGATGCAGGGGTACACCGAGGTGGGCACGGAGGCTGAAGGGGTGGCGCTGGCGCCGATCGCCCACCCGGGCGGGCTGCTGCAGGTGGACATCGGCGGGCGAGCGCTGGTCGCTGGTGAGCGCATCGCGTTCACGTACGGCGCAGGGGTGGGCGCGCGCGGCGATCGCTTCGCGGAGGCCGAGGAGCGACTGTTCGTGGCGGTGGACGGCGACGGCGACGGCGTCCGCGAGCTGCTCGGTGAGAGCCCCGCCGTCACCACAGTGGCCGGCGCCCCGGCCCATCTGGTGCTCACCGCGCCCACCACGGCGCGGCCGGGAGAGGAGGTCCCGCTGACCATCGCCGCGCTGGATGCGATGGGGAACGCGGGTGTCGCCGGAGCCGGCGTGGTGCTGCTGGCCGCGCCCGGGCTGCCGGTCCCCGCAGAGATCACCCTTCCCGCGAGCGGTCACACCACGCTGTGGATCGCGGTCCCGGACGCGGGCATCTTTCGGGTGCAGGGCTGCACGACAGAGGGGCTGTGCGGCGAGGCGGGGCCGCTGGTCGTCGCCGCGCAGACGCCGCGGATCCGCTGGGCGGATCTCCACGGCCACAGCAACCTCTCCGACGGCACGGGCACCCCCGAGGACTACTTCACCTACGCGCGGCAGGTGGCCGCCCTCGACGTGGTGTCGCTGACGGACCACGACCACTGGGGCATGCGCTTCCTGGATCAGCACCCGGAGCTGTGGGACCGCATTCAGCGCGCCACGGCCGCCGCGCACGAGCCCGGCAGGTTCGTGACAGTACCGGGCTACGAGTGGACGAGTTGGATCCACGGGCACCGACACGTGCTGTACTTCACGGCGGACGCGGCGGTCCACAGCTCCCTGTCTGCAGAATCCGACACGCCGGCAGAGCTGTGGGACCGGCTGCGGGGGCAGGACGCGATGACACTCGCCCACCACACCGCGGGCGAGCCGGTGCCGACCGACTGGAGCGTCCCGCCCGATCCGATCCTGGAGCCGCTGGTGGAGGTCGCCTCGGTGCACGGCAGCTCCGAGAGCGCAGATACGGTGCGACCGGTCCGCGGGGGGACCGACGGGTTCTGGATCCGCGACGCGCTGGACCGGGGCTACCGACTCGGCATGATCGGCTCGGGAGACAGCCACGACGGTCACCCGGGGCTGGCCCACCTGGCGTCCGGCAGCGGCGGACTCGCGGCTGTCTTCGCCGAGGATCTCACCCGCGATGGGGTGCTCTCTGCGCTCCGCGCCCGGCGGGCCTATGCCACCAACGGACCGCGCATCCTGCTGCGCTTCTCGGTGGATGACCAGCCCATGGGAGCGGTGATCTCCCCTGTCGACAGCGCCACGGTGTCGATACGGGTGGTCTCTCCCGGGATCGTCCAGCAGGTGGATCTCATCCGGAGCGGCCAGATTGTGCAGACTCTGACCGGGGACGGAGACCGGGGGCTGGTCGCGACCGCAGACGTGCAGAGTCTACACGCCGGTGAGTACCTGTATGTTCGGGTGGTCCAGACCGACGGGGGGGCGGCCTGGTCCAGCCCGGTGTTCGTCGAGTGAGCCCGATCTACGGCGCGCAGCTCTCGTTGTCTGCACCCGGCGTACCGTAGTCGCCGTCGCCGTAGACGTTGCTGGAGGTCTCGCACCAGTTGCTGCCGATGTCGTTGCCCGCCGCGTCGATGGTGCCGGCGTCGAGGTTCATCGAGGCCCCGGTGGGATCGGGGAATGACGCGCCGTCGTCCCAGATCACCTCGTCGATGACCGCGCCGCTGGCGGTCTGGAGCAGCACGCCGTCGCTGCTGTTCGCCAGGCTGAAGTTGAAGCCGCCCCAGCTCACCTCGACCGGTGCACCGCCGTTGGCGGACGTGTCATCGCTGGCGCCGATCACCACGTAGTCGCCCAGGGAGACCACGGTGTGCTCGCCGATCTCGAAGGTCTCCGACGCCGTGCTGTCGTCGGCGAGGACGAGCCCCTTGAGGTCGATGTCGCCCGCTGCGAAGACCACCTTCAGCTCCAGCCACTCGCCGTTGGCGTCGGTGACGGCGTCGGGGTTCTGCATGATCTCGGTGATCACGAGGTCGCCGGTGAACAGGTCCTCGGCGCTGTAGTCAGCGTCGTAGCCGTCACAGTCCTGATCGGTGCCGTCGCCGGTGATCTCGGCGGCGCTGGGGTTCACGGTGCTGTCGGTGTCGTCGCAGTCGGTGCTGTCGTCGCCGAAGCCCGGCGAGGCCTCGCAGGCCCACGTGGAGTTGTTCTCGTCGCCGTAGCCGTCGCGATCGGCGTCGGCGTAGAACTCGCCGCCCGTGCTGGTGTCGAGGTCGTCATCAGCGTCGTCGATGTCGCCGTCGCAGTCGTTATCGATCTCGTCACAGACCTCTGCGGCGTCGGCGTTGATGGCGTCGTCGGAGTCATCGCAGTCCGAACCGTCCGCCACCATGCCGAAGGGCGCCGCGCAGTAGTCCACTCCCAGGCCCTCGGCGCCGAAGCCGTCGAGGTCGGCGTCGGTGTACCAGGTGGTGGTGGTGCTGGCGTCCAGGCTGAAGTCGTCGTCGTCGATGTCACCGTCGCAGTCGTTGTCGGCGTCGTCGCAGACCTCGGCGGCGCCGGGGTTGTTGTCGGCGTCGTCGTCGTCGCAGTCGGTGTTGTCAGGGACCGTGCCGTCCGGCTGGTCGCACGTGGTCGAAGAGGCGTCGGGATCTCCGAAGCCGTCGCCGTCGACGTCGGCGTAGTACGTGCTCGCGGTGCTTGGATCGAGATCGGTGTCGTCGTCGTCGATCGCGTCGTCGCAGTCGTTGTCGATGTCATCGCAGACCTCTGAGGCGCCCGGGTTGATGGCCGCGTCGGAGTCGTCGCAGTCGGAGTAGTCCTCCAACGATCCCAGCGGCTCCTCGCACGACCGCACCGACGGCGTGAACTCGCCGTACCCGTCGCGGTCGGAGTCGGTGTACCAGTACGGCGCGGAGGTGAGGTCCAGCAGCGGGTCGTCGTCGTCGGTGAGCCCGTCACAGTTGTTGTCCGCCTCGTCACAGACCTCGGTGGCGTCGGGGTTGATGGCGGCGTCGGTGTCGTCGCAGTCGGCGTCGTCATCGACGGTGCCCAGCGGCGCCTCGCACATCCACACGCCGGTCAAGCTGTCGCCGTAGCCGTCGGAGTCGTCGTCGGTGAACCACTGCGTGCCGGTGCTGGCATCCAGGGCCCGATCCTCATCGTCGGTGGCGCCGCTGCAGTTGTCGTCGATGTCGTTGCAGATCTCGGTCGCGGCGGGGTTGATGTCTTCTTCGTCGTCGTCGCAGTCGGTGTTGTCGAGCACGGTGCCCGACGGCTGGCTGCAGGACCGCTCGCTCAGGGCCGGATCGCCGTACCCGTCGCCGTCGGCGTCGGTGTACCAGTCGGCGGTCGTGGACAGATCGACCGACTTGTCCTCGTCGTCGGTCGCGCCGTCGCAGTCGTTGTCGGCGCCGTCGCAGACCTCGTCACCCTCGGGGTTGATGGTGGGATCGGCGTCGTCGCAGTCGGCGTCGTTGGCGACGGTGCCCTTGGGCACGGAGCAGGCCTGCGTCGTGTCGTCGGGGGAGCCGTAGCCGTCGAAGTCGGCGTCGGCGTACCAGGTGGCGGCGTCTGCGGCGTCGTCCTCGTCGGTCGCCTTGTCGCAGTCGTTGTCGATGCCGTCACAGAGCTCCGTGGCGTCGGGGTTCACCTCGGCTGCGTCGTCGTCGCACTCCTCACAGGCGGCCCAGCCGTCGCCGTCGTCGTCGGCGTAACCGACGCTGCCGTCGCAGTTGTAGTCGTTGGGATCGGTGCAGTCGTCCTCGGTGGCGCCGGGGTTGTACGCAGTGTCCGTGTCGTCGCAGTCGCCGCCGTCAGCCACTGCGCCGGCGGGCGCGTCGCACGCTGTCTCCGTGGAGGAGTCGTCGCCGTAGCCGTCGCCGTCGGCGTCGGTGTACCAGGTGCCCGCGTCGGACGCGTCGTTGTCGATGTTGCCGTCGCAGTCGTTGTCTGCTCCGTCACAGACCTCGGCGGCGTCGGGGTTGATGTCCGCGTTGGTGTCGTCACAGTCGAGGGCTGTGTCGAACCCGTCACCGTCGCTGTCCACAGCGGTCGTTCCGCCGCTGGTTCCGCTGGTTGTCGTACCATCATCGCCGGTGTCACCCTTGTCGGTGCAGGCGATGGTCAGGAGGGAGAGGGCCAGGGGGAGGATGAGGCGCATGGGGTCTCCGATTGAAGGCGCAGACCCTAACCTGTGGCCGTGCGGTCAGCCCCTACCGAGCCCTATCTGCGCGCGAGACGCGCATAGGCGACGGTCGCAACGACGCCCACGGCGCCCGCTGCGAACAGCAGATCGCTGCCCATCCGTATCCCCAGGCTCATCACGATCATCGACACCGTGAAGGTCGTCAGCAGCCGCATCAGGAACGCGTGGATGAGCGCCTTGGACTCGGCGTCAGCCTCTTCAACGCGCGCGCGCGCCGCTGCTCGCGCGTCCGTCTCGGCTTCGGCCCTCGGGCCGGGAGGGGTGTCCATCGGATTCCACCGTGCTGGTGCGGCGTGGGGTGTGGGATAGAGGCGGGCACCCCGGAGGTGTCCGTGACAGTGAACCCGCTCCTGTTCCTGCCCCTGCTAATCGCCTGCGACAGCGGCGACGGTGACACGGCGACCGAACCCACCTCCGGCGCGACCAGCGTCACGACGACAGGCGGGAGCACCGGCGGCGCGACGAGCGGCGGGACGACGGGTGGCAGCACGGGCACCTCGGGTGGGACCACCACCGACCTCTCGCTGCCCAACGGCACGTTCCTCATGACCACTGCGCTGGAGTCGGTGGGCGGCATCCATGTGCCCTTCCAGGCCGAGCTGCGCAGCGTGCAGACCCCCGACGGGCCAGCCATCGCGTCGTTCTCGTTGGCCGCCACCGACGGTGCGGACTCCGTGAGTGACGTGCTGGTCACCATGACCGACATCCCGATCGACGCCGACCTCGGCTTCCTGGCGCAGACAGGCGTGTTTCCGCTGCCCGCGGAGTTCTCGCCGACGTCGAGCGAGGTGGAGATCGACGGCGGCTTCGACGGCACCGTGCAATCCGCGGAGGCGTTCTGTGGTGAGATGAGCGGCCAGGTAGTCACCTTCGAGCTCGATCTGGCAGGGAGCACCTTCGCCGCGGTGCCCTGGGACCAGCGCGCGGACAGCCCCCCGGCCTCGTGCTCAGGCGGCGGCGGCGATCTGACCCCCATCGAGGTGTGTCCCGCCCTGGTGGCCGGCAGCAACACCGGCTTCCTCTCCGGCGAGATCGAGCGGTCGTTCGAGATCGTGCTCCCCTCCGCCTACATCGCCGATCAGGGCTGGCCGGTGGCGATCGCCTTCCACGGGTTCGGAGGCACCGCCGACGGCTTTCTCGAAGAGGCCGATCTGGCCGACATGGCCGACGCCTTCGGGGTCATCCTGGTCGCGCCACAGGGCGCCGACCTGGGCGGGACGGAGGGCTTCGACGCCTTCAGCGACGAGGGCACCAACCGCGATCTGCGCCTGTTCGACGATCTGCTGCTCTGCCTGCCGCAGAGCTTCTCGGTGGACAGCGAGCGCATCTACGCGACGGGAATGAGCAACGGGGGGCTGCTCACGGGCATGCTCACGGCGCGTCGCAGCGACGTGCTGGCGGCCACCGCGCCGTTCTCGGGCGGCATGGGCGTCGATCTGCCGGAGGACGCCAGCGCGATTCCCGTGCTGGTGACCCACGGCGGCCCCGAGGACGTGTCCTACGAGCAGGACTTCTACACGCTCGCCGGCGAGATGATCTCCACCCTCACCGGCAACGGCAGCTTCGTGGTGGAGTGTGACCACGGGCTGGGGCACGAGCTGGAGGCCGAGTTCTGGCCGTGGGCGTTCCAGTTCCTGATGGATCACCCGCAGGGGGTCTTCCCCGAGCCGTACACCGGGGGGCTTCCGCCGGAGTTTCCGTCGTTCTGCCAGGTTGTTCAGTAGAAGACTGGAGCAGGAGCGCACAGAGAAGAGTGGAAGAGCGTAGCGTCCCCGCCGTGACCGCTACCGTCGGGCGGAGGGAAGCCGCACCGAGATCTCCATCTCGTCGTGGAGATCCGGCCGGTACTCCATGTGCGCGGTGACGGTTCGGCTGCTCCACCCCGGCCCGCGGACCCGCGCCAGGTAGCCTGCGAGATCTTCGGCGAACAGGCCGGTGTTGTCCGCGATCACCACCGCGCCTTCGGCCAGCATCCCGGCGTCCTCCAACAAGACAAGATCGGGCAGGTAGGCATCCTTGGCGTGGTCGATGAAGACCAGCTCGAACGCCCCCGGCAGCGCACCGATCACCTGCCCGAGCGCGCCCCGGTGGACCCTCACCCGCCCCGACAGGCCGGCGTGGGCGAGGACGCGCTCGGCGGCGTCGGCGTGGGACCTGTCAGTTTCGACCGTGTGCACCTCGGCGCAGCGCTCCCCGAGGCGCAGCGCGGTATACCCCAGGTAGGTGCCCAGCTCCAGGGCGCGCCCCCACGCGCGGTCGGTCAGCAGGGCATCCAGCTCCCTCCCCTTGCGGTCGGCTGCGTTCATCAGGAACCGCTGCTCCCGCGCGAAGGCGTCCATCGCTGCCCGCGCCGCCGCGGGATCTCCGCTCGGAGCGTTCTCCACTGCCCAGGCGACGCGCTGCGGGATCGGCGGTGCGCGCAGCAGTCGATCTCGCAGACCCCGCAGGCGCTCTCGCGCTCGGAACCGGAGCCAGGGCAAGCTGCGGATCAACGGTCGTACTTCGCGGTGTACTGCACGGCGCCTCCGGGGCGATCCCTACCACCGCGCGCCCGGGCCGGGTATGAAGCCGCGGCTGATCAAGCGCCCACACCTTCAACAGCGGATGTCGCGATGTTCCTGCTCACGCTGGCCCTGGGACTCACGGGAGGAGAGGCGCAGGCCTCCGCCTACTACTTCTCACCGGTGGGCGTGCGCGCGCTGTCCCGCGGCGGCGCCTATATCGCCGGCGCCGACGATCTCACGGCGCTGTACCACAACCCCGCGACGCTCACGCGCATCAAGGACGGGCAATTCAAGCTGGACATGGCGGCCGTGAGTCAGAACGTCTACTTCGACCGCGACGACTACCCAGGAGAGGGAGAGGACGGCGCTGATCTGATCACCGATCCGATCGAGAACGAGGCGCCGGCCTACATGATCCCGCACCTCGCGCTCGCGTGGAGCTTCGGGCTTCCCAACACCACCGTAGCGATCGGCTTCTACCCACCCTACGCGCCCGACTACGCCTACCCTGAAGACGGCGCGCAGCGGTACACGCTCATCAACACGCTCGTCATCCAGACGATCGCCGGGCTCAGCGTGGCGCACGAGTTCTTCGACTGGGTGTCGATCGGCGGCGGGCTGTCGTACAACACGCTGATCGCCGAGCAGGAGCTGGCGGTCTCGCTGTCGACCAACCTGGAGACCGAGACCCCGATCTACGACGTCCGGTTCAACCTGCGGGGGGTCGATAAGTTTGAGCTGACCGGCAACCTGGGTCTGCTGGTGGAGCCTCCCGGCGGGCGCTGGGCCGTCGGCGGGATGTGGCAGCCCGCCGTGAACTTCGAGCCAGAGGGCTACATGGAGGCCGACTTCGGAGGCAACTTCTTCCATGAAGACGCCACGATCATCGCCGCCGAGACCGCCACCGACGACTATGTGCAGCTCGCCGTGACGATGCCGACGATCCTCAAGGCCGGCGCCCTCGTCCGTCCGACGGAGTGGAGCGAGATCGAGGCGTCCTTCGTCTGGCAGGGCTGGAGCATCATCGACGAGGTGCCGGTCACCGACGTCGACATGGTCGTCGACATCGAGGATGCGCTGGAGCCCACCTTCGAGGACGTGGTGGTGGGACCCGAGGTGGTCCTGCCGGCTGGCTATGAGGACTCCTGGTCGGTCCGGCTGGGCGGGCAGTTCGACGCCGGGCAGTACCTCACGTTCCGACTTGGCGGCTTGTACGAGACGTCCGGTATCCCCGAGGAGACGGTCAGCGTGTCGCTGGTGGACGGCGACAAGTGGGGAGTCGGCGGCGGACTGAGCGTGTACGCCTGGCGCGGACTCGCTTTGGATATGGGGTACTTCCAGAGCTGGCTGCCCGACCGGCAGATCACCGACAGCACGCTCAAGGCCATCGCCGTAGATCCCTTCAGCGGCGAGATCATCGACGGACGGACCATCGGCAACGGCACCCTGGAGTCGTCCATCCGCATCATGGGGGCCGGACTCACCTTCGACTTCGGCGGGGGAGTCAACCAGAAGACCGGGTAGCTCAGAAGAGGGGCTGGCTCAGGAGACGGCTGGTCGCCTGCTCGGTGGGGCTTGTCAATAAGGTCAATGCGACTATAACATCGGTGTAATGACCGAAACGCTGTCGTTACGACCTTATTGGAGGCCCCATGGAGCTGCTCATCATCGACCCCCAGAACGACTTCTGCCGCTCGGGAGGATCCCTGGAGGTACCGGGCGCAGACGCCGACATGGATCGCCTGGCGCTGCTGATCTCCCGGCTGGACTCGTCGCTGTCAGGCGTCACCGTCACCCTCGACAGCCACCACCGGGTGGACATCTCGCACCCGCTGTGGTGGCGCGACCCGGGCGGTGCTGCTCCGACGCCGTTTACGGTCATCACGCCCGCCGACGTGCGCGGCGGCGACTGGAACCCCGCGCGAGGAGACGACGGCGGGCGCTCGCTGGCCTACCTCACGGAGCTCGCCGCCCGCGGCCGCCACCCCCATGTGATCTGGCCCGAGCATTGCCTCATCGGCAGCGCCGGCCACAACGTGGAGAGGCGGGTCAATGAAGCCGTCCGTGAGTGGGAGGCGCGTCATCTGGTCCGTACAGACTTCGTGCGCAAGGGCGAGAACCCCTGGACCGAGCACTTCTCGGCGATCTGCGCGGAGGTCCCCGATCCGCGGGACCCCTACACCCAGCCCAACGCCGCGCTCATCGCGCGTCTGGAGGCGGCGGACCGGGTGCTCATCGCGGGAGAGGCGCTGTCGCACTGCGTCGCCAACACCGTGCGTGATCTGGCCGACGGCTTCTCCGATCCCGCGTCGGTGGGCAAGCTGGTGCTGCTGACAGACGCCACCAGCTCCGTGCCGGGCTTCGAGGCGGCCGGCGAGGCGTTCGTCGCAGAGCTCACCGCGCGCGGGATGCGGCTGTCCACCTGCGCCGATGCCCGCACCCGTTGACGCAGGGGAGCGCCGACTGGCCCCGACCCCAGCTCACCGTCGATCTGGTGGTGCTGTCGCTGTGGGATGACGACCTCAAGCTGCTGCTCATCCGGCGGGGGGAGCCGCCCTTCGCCGGGAGCTGGGCGCTGCCCGGGGGGTTCGTGCGCATCGCCGAAGACGAGGGCATCGACGACGCGGCGCATCGCGAGCTGGCCGAGGAGACTGGCCTTCCCCGCGGGGCCGCGCCGCTGCGCCAGCTCCACACGTTCGGTGAACCCGGGCGTGACCCTCGGGGACGGGTGATCTCGGTGGCGTACTGGGCGCTGGTCCGCCCCGATCTGGCTCCCCTGGTCACCGCTGGCACGGACGCCGCCGCCGTGGAGTGGCGCTCGCTCACCGAACTGCCGCCGCTAGCGTTCGATCACGCGGACATGGTCGCGTTCGCCCTGGCGCGGATCCGTGCTGGGATCCAGACCACCGATCTGGCCTTCGCGCTGGTGCCCCCCGCCTTCACCGCCCGGGATCTGCGGGCGGTGTTCGAGGTCGTCCAGGGTGCGCCCATCGATCCGGGCAACTTCCGCCGGCGCCTGCGTCGGATGCAGGAGGACGGCGTGATCACCGAGGCGCCAGGGAGGCGTCGGACCGGCGCGCGGCCGGCCCGGCTCTACCGCTTTGTCTCGGACTCCTGATGGCGCTCGGCGGAAGCCCCGATAGGGATTCCGGCGCGCCAGTAGTGGGGGGGGCGGTGGGGGGGGGGGGGGGGCGGGGCCAAAAAACCGGCCCCCGGGGGCACCCCCCCCCCCCCCAACCCAA
>CAYXGP010000232.1:0-12650 GCA_964464515.1 uncultured Enterobacterales bacterium | reverse complement strand
CCTCGTCGATCTCGCCGTCGCAGTTGTTGTCCACCCCGTCGCAGACCTCCACGGCCTCGGGGTTGATGTCGTCGTTGCTGTCGTTGCAGTCCTGGTCCTCGGTCCATTCGTCCTCGTCGAAGTCGACCGGCGGCGTGGGATGGACGGTCAGACCGCCGTCTACGCACCCTGCGCACGCCTCGAGCGCTGGGCCCAGGAGCAGGAGCAGCGCGATGGAACGAGGATGCATGGGCCATCTCCGGGTCGAGAGAGGTCCCGCAGTATACCCGCTGTCGCCACCTGAGGGGCCCTTGCGTGGCTGCTCAGCCCGCCGCGGCGAGGGCCCGATCACGACGCGGAGCGGTCCAGCAGGGGACGCCACCAGTCCTGGTGGGCGACATACCAGTCGACGGTGGCGCGTAGGGCAGCGCCGACGTCGCGCGCGGGCGACCACCCCAGCTCATCGCGGGCGCGGGCGCTGTCGATGGCGTAGCGCCAGTCGTGGCCGGGCCGATCGCGCACGAAGGATATCAGCGACTCCGGCTTGCCCAGGTGCTCGAGGACCAGTCGCACCAGCTCGAGGTTGGAGAGCTCTCCGTCAGCGCCGATGTTGTAGGTTCGACCGGCCCGGCCCGACTCTGCAACCGCGAGGATGGCGCGGCAGTGATCGGTGACCTGGATCCAGTCCCGGATGTTGCTGCCGTCGCCGTAGACGGGGACGGCGCGGTCGGCGAGGGCCCGCGAGATCACCACGGGGATGAGCTTCTCCGGAAACTGGCGGGGGCCGTGGTTGTTCGAACAGCGCGTGATCCGCACGTCCAGGCCGTAGGTGCGATGCCAGGCCTGACACAGCAGGTCTGCGGCAGCCTTGCTGGCCGAGTAGGGGCTCGACGGCGCCAGGGGGGTGTCCTCGGTGAAGAGGCCGGTGGGCCCGAGGGCGCCGTACACCTCATCGGTGGAGACCTGCACGAACGTCGAGACGCCGTGTCTGCGGGCGGCGTCCAGCAGCGTCTGGGTGCCCTGGACGTTGGTCTGCACGAAGATCGCCGGGCCGTCGATGCTGCGGTCGACGTGGCTCTCTGCGGCCAGGTTGAGAACAGTGTCGAATCGCGCCTCGGCGAACAGCGACTCGACCGTCGCCCGATCGGCGATGTCACCGACGACGAACCGGTGCCGGGGGTGGTCCATGACGCCGTCCAGCGTGGAGCGGTGCCCTGCGTAGGTGAGCTTGTCGAGGTTGACGATGTGCCAGTCGGGCCGCTCGGCGAGGACCAGGCGCACCAGGTTGCTGCCGATGAAGCCGGCGCCGCCGGTGATGAGGACCGTGGTGGACATGCGGATCTCCCGACGCGCTCAGGGGGTGGCCCCGCGCGTGAGGGCGCGGGCGAGGACCGAGGTGACGTGATCGACGTCGCATGGGGTCATGCGATGGTGGATGGGCAGGCACAGGACCGTGCCGCAGGCCGCGGCCGCGCGAGGCACGTCCTCGCGTCGCACGGCGCCGCCATAGACGATCCCCTCGAACAGCGCGTCGTCGAAGTAGCGACGGGGGAGGGCATGCGCCTGCCGCAGGGCGCCGTCGGCGGCGTCGCGCCTGGCGCGGTCGGCGAAGAACACGGGGTAGTAGGCGTGGTTCGGTGAGTAGCGGTCGGTGGGCCGTAGCTGGTGGAGCGTGCGCACCGGCAGCCCCTCCAGCGCCGCGTCGTACCGCGCGGCGACGCGACCCCTCGCGGCGATGGCGCTGGCCACCAGGGGCAGTGTGGCGAGGCCGAAGGCGGCGCGGAACTCGTCCATCTTGGCGTTCGTGCCGAAGGAGATCTGCTGCCCTGCGGTCTGGCCGAAGCTGCGTCGTGCCGTGAGGCGCTCGGCGAGCTCGCTGTCGGTGGTCGACACCGCTCCACCTTCGAGCGTGTTGAACACCTTGGTGGCGTGGAAGCTCCAGGCGCTGCCGGTACCCCAGCCGCCGAGGGGGGCGCCGTCCACCGTCACCCCCGTGCAGTGGGCCGCGTCGTACAGCAGCGCCAGCCCGTGACGGCCCGCCAACGCAGAGAGGGCGGCGTGATCACAGGGGACGCCGTAGGCATGCACCCCCAGGATGGCGGTCGTCCGCGGTCCGATGGCCGCCGCGGCGGCCGCCGGATCGATCGTGCAGTCGCTCCCGATGTCGACGAAGCGCGGCGTGTAGCGGAGGCTGTCGAAGATCAGGTTCCAGGTCGCGGGGAAGCTGTAGGCGGGCAGCACCACCTCTCCGCCGTCGATCGTCTCGCGGAGCAGCAGCTCCAGGGCCAGCGTGCCGTTGGTCATCAGCAGCGCGTGCGGAGCGCCCAGGACATCGCGCAGAGCAGCCTCCAGCTCCCGCATGCAGAGTCCGTTGTTGGTCAACCAGCGGCGCTCCAGCACGGCCTGGAGCCGCGGGGCGAGATCCTCCCAGGCGGGCTGCAGCGGCGAGGTCACCGGCAGCCACTCGGGCCCGTTCGGCTGGCCGGGGAGGAGAATTCCCTTCGAGCGCGCCATGTGGCCTCCAGAGCCCGCGAGGGTGCGGGGCGATGGTATATGCTCTGCCCATGAAAGGCGTCATCCTCGCTGGCGGCAAGGGGACGCGGCTGCTGCCGCTGACCAAGGCCACCAACAAACACCTGCTCCCGGTCGGCCGCGAGCCGATGATCTTCCACCCGATCCGGCAGCTCGTGGGGGCGGGGATCACCGACATCATCCTGATCACCTCCACGGAGCATATGGGTGACGTGGTTCGATGCCTGGGCAGCGGCGCAGAATTCGGCGTCGAGCTGACCTACCGCGTGCAGGAGGAGGCCGGCGGCATCGCGGCGGGTCTGGCCCTCGCCGAGGGCTTCTCGGCCGGCGGGCGCATCTGCGTGATCCTGGCCGACAACGTCTTCCAGTACAGCATCGCCCCCTATGTCGAGCGGTACCGCTCGCAGGAGATGGGGGCGCGGGTGCTGCTCAAGGCCGTCGACGAGCCCCGTCACTACGGCGTGGCTGCGCTCGATGAGCGGCACGTGATCGAGATCCAGGAGAAGCCGGACGATCCCCCGTCGAACTACGCGGTGGTCGGGCTGTACTTCTATGGAGCGGAGGTGTTCGACCACATCCGAGCCATCAAGCCGTCCGCCCGGGGCGAGATGGAGATCACCAGCGTCAACAACCGCTATATCAACGACAGCGCGTTGGAATTCGACATCGTGCATGGCGACTGGACCGACGCGGGGCAGCCGGAGAGCTACCTTCAGGCCAACGAGATGATGTTCGGCCAGGACAACCGCATCCTGAACTGGAACATCCTGCGGAAGCGAAGCTGAAGCGCGCAGATCAGCCGGCTCCTGATCAGCCGGCTTCTGGTGTCTGCCAGTCGACCTCATGGGCTGCGACCAGCGCGCGGACGTCCGCGGGGGCCAGGAACATCAGCGCGTCCAGGACGCTGAGCCCCGCTTCCCAGCCCAGGTCGCCGCGGTCGTACGGCGCCAGCCGCGGACGAAGGATCCCCAGGTGCAGGTCCGCCGCGGAGAACGCCTCCGGCGGGTAGAGAGCGGCGCCGCCCGGGGGGTTGATGTAGTGGGTGGCCCCCATCGCCTGGCAAGCGGCGGTCGCCCACCAAGCCACGGGGGCGTCGTCCGGCCGGGTGAGCGTCATGTCGGTGGCGCGGGTCGGGCGCAGCTCCAGCCCGAGCTCGGCGCAGCACAGCGCGAAGGTGCGCATGTTCAAGTCGGCCAGGTGGGTGACCGGGGGAGCGATGCCGGCCTCGACCAGCGCCATCGTCTGCTCGAAGCGGGGCGCGCAGCCGCGGTACGCAGCGGTGAGCGTCGCCCGCAGGCGGTCCCTCCAGTCGACGGCGGTAGACAACCGCACCTCGTGGATGCGCGCGGAGCGTGGCGCCCTGGTGATCGGCACTCCCAGGTACTGCCAGCCGCCTCCCGGCCGGTGTACCCGGTTGCGATGCATCCAACCTCGCCGGATGTACTGGACGTTGTCGAAGAAGACGTAGACGTCCGTCGCGGCGACCAGCGAGAAGCTCCCGATGTATGGAAAGAGGTAGGGTTGCATCAAGGCCAGGCGCAACGCGGCTCCGTCGGGGGGAGGGTTCTGCCGTGCCGCGGTCCCTTCGCCCGGGGCCGTGGGTTAACCTGCGGGCGCTCCCGGCGGACGGCCCCATCGCGTGAGGGGAAGCGCGGGACCCGGAGGGACCGATGGGTGGGTTCGACGTCTCGGCGCTGGTCGCCACCTACAACCACAGCGACTTCATCGTCGATGCTCTGGAGTCGATTCTGTCGCAGGCGTGCGCGCCGATGGAGGTGCTGGTCTCCGACGACTGCTCTGCCGACGACACCTGGGACAAGGTCTCGCGCATCGCCGAGGCCTACAGCGGACCCCACCGGCTCCGCATCCACCAGCAGTCCGAGAACCTGGGGCCGCTGCGAAACAACCGCTGGCTTCGACAGAACGCGACCGGCGACTGGCTGATCACCAACGACGGCGACGACATCTCGCTGCCGGGGCGGGTCGCCGCCATCATGCACACGGCGCGCGAGCACAAGGTCAGCTTCGTGAGCTCCAACACCTTCCTGATCGACGCGCAGGGTCGCCGAAAGGGGACCTACCTGCCGCGGTCCGGGATCCGCCTGTTCGGCTTCGAGGAGCTGGCCCGCGAGGGGTTCGTCAACGGCATGCTGGGAGCGACCTCGGCCTTCAAGAAGCAGCTGCTGACCGTCTTCGGCTACTTCACGCCAGAGCGGCTCGTGGGCGGCGGGGGCGATCATGTCCTGCCGCTCCGCTCCGCGTTCTTCGGGGGGGCGCTGTACATCGGCGAGCCGCTGCACTGCTACCGACGGCACGACGCCCAGCAGTCCCGCAAGATCGCCGATCGCACCCAGTCGTCGCTGGTGTTCAACGAGACGCTCGCCGCGTACGATCTCAAGGCCTGCATCCACCAGTGGGAGGACGCGCGGGCCTGGGCGAAGCAATTCCCCGACGATCCCCGCGGGCAGACAGCGGCCGATCTGGTCCTGACGCGCTTGATGCGCAAGGTCCTGACGTGGAACCTGTTCCGCAACAAGCTGTTCATCCAGGGGCTCCGCCCCACCTGGCGCCCCGGAGAGGAGCTCGATCGGATCGCCGTCACCGACGGCATCGTCCCTGCGGAGCTTGTGCCTGGTCAAGGTTGACCCGCTGCGGTCCGATGTAGGGGAGCCCGAGCGAGTAGATTCACTCTCGTCAGGGACCACCTGCGTGAGGGCACTCGCGTGAGGGGCGCCCACGTCAAGGAGGGGCCGATGGCCACACTCGATGGTCTGGAGAGCGACGGCTTCGTTCTCCTTCGCGACGCGATCCCTGCGGAGCTGGTGGGGCGGCTGCGGGACGCGCTCGACGCCGCCATCGTGAAGACCGCGCGGATCCAGGCCCGACGCGACGTGGGCAAGCGGAGTGATCGCGAGATCGAGAACCCCGACGGCGGCGACGGAGCCCTCGGCGGGGCCGCCCACCACGTCGTGCTGCACGGCGGGCCCTTCCTGGAGTTCCTCGAGCTGCGGCCGCGGTTCGAGCTGATCGCGGCCTACCTGGGCGCCGAGCGGTTCGTCCTCAATTCGTTCGGGGGCGTCTCGAATCCGCCCAGCGCCTCGGCCTATGAGCACGGGATGCTGGTCCACCGCGACACCCGCTCCCACCACCCCTCGTTCCGGCAGCTCCTGTGGATGTTCGTGCTGCTCGACGACTTCACCGAGGACAACGGCGGGACCTGGATCATGCGGGGGTCGCAGTCGCTAGCGGAGTGCCCCCCGGACGATGTGTTCTATGACCGCGCCTCGCAGGTGACCGCGTCCGCGGGGTCGATCGCCCTGCTGGACGGGCGGGTCTGGCATGCTGCTGGCGTCAACCACAGCCCCACCCTGCGGCGACTCCTCACCATCTCGATGTCTCGCCCGTTCATCAAGCCGCAGCTCGACTACTGCCGCGCGTTCGGCGCCGAGCGGGTGGCGGGGATGTCTGAGAATCTCAAGCAGCTTCTGGGCTACTACGCTCGCACGCCGGCGAACCTCGACGAGTGGTACTCGCCGCCCGAGGAGCGCTTCTACCGTTCGAGCCAGGGATGACCTCGATGCCCGTGTTGACGGATGACTACAGACGAGACGGCTTCGCCGTAGCGCGGGGGCTGCTGGACGCCGCCCAGATCGCGCCGGTCCTGGCCGACCTGCACGCGCTGGTCCGGCTCCAGCTCACCGCGGCCGGGGGCTCACCGACGGGCGGGCTGCAGGACGACATGGCGACGCTGCTGCGGCTGGATGTTCAGCGCTATCTGGCGGCGGTGCGGCGCGGCGCGAAGCTGTGGCGGGTTCAGCGGTTGCTCACCGAGCCCAGCGTCGTGGAGTGTCTGCGCGGCCTGGGCCACGAGGTGTCGAGCGTCTGCTCAGAGCCGGTGCTGCACGTCGTCTCGGATCGCCTGCGGATCCCCGACGGCTACCAGGGCTTCGCCGCCCACCAGGACTGGACCTCTATCCAGGGGAGCCTGGACTGCGTGGTGGTCTGGGTGCCGCTGGTCCCGGTCCGCGCAGCGAACTTCCCGCTGCTGGTCGCGCCGGGATCGCACAGACTCGGCCTGTTGACCGGCGAGATCACCACCCACATCTACGAGGTGCCGAAGAGCGTCGTCGGTGACGACGAGTTCATCCCGGTGGAGGTCGATCCCGGCGACGTGGTGCTGATGAGCTGCTGGACGGTCCACAAGACCGGCGTCGATGGGTGCAGCGGCCTGCGCCTGGCCAGCAGCATCCGCTACGACAACGCGGTGGAACCCCACTTCGTCGAGCGGCGCTATCCGTGTGCGTACAAGAAGTCCGTCCAGCGGGAGTTCTTTACGCCGGACTTTCCGTCGCGGGAGCAGGTGCTGGAGGTGTTCGAGTAGTCTCACCCGGGGCGTGCGGCCCCCTGCCGCCGGGTTACCGACCGGCCAGTCTGGTGGGTGTCCCTGACAGGGCCACCCCATCCAAGAGGGGAGCGATGACCGACGTCACTGTTCTGGTCTCGACGTACAACCACGCAGCCTACATCGAGGCGGCCCTGGAGTCGGTGCTGTCGCAGGCGTGCGCGCCGATGGAGGTGCTGGTCTCCGACGACTGCTCCGCCGACGACACCTGGGACAAGGTCTCGCGCATCGCCGAGGCCTACAGCGGACCCCACCGGCTCCGCATCCACCGGCAGCCCGAGAACGTCGGGGGCATCAGCAACAACCGCTGGCTTCGACAGAACGCATCCTCCGACTGGCTGATCACCAACGACGGCGACGACATCTCGCTGCCGGGCCGCCTCGCGCGCATCCGGGAGGTCATCGGCAGCCGCGGCGTCCGCTTTGTGGCCTCCAACGCCATCCTGTTCGACGGCGACGGCCAACGCCAGGGCCAGTACCTGCCCGACGTCAACGACCGCACCTTCACACTCGGAGATCTGTGCTCGCACGGCTACACCCAGCACCTGCTGGGCGCGACGACGGCCTTCCACCGCAGCGTTCTGACCACCTTCGGCTTCTTCGAGCCCTCCCGCATCGCGGGCGGCGGCGGCGATCACATCATCCCGTTCCGCGCGGCCTTCCTGGGCGAGGTCTACTACATCGGACAGCCGCTGCACGGGTATCGGCAGCACGCCACCCAGGAGACACGCACCATCGCAGATCGCACGCAGTCGACCCTCGTGTATCAAGAGACGATGTGCGCCTACCTGCTGAAGACCTGCATCCATCAGTGGGAGGACGCGCGGCTGTGGCTGCGGCTCCACCCCGAAGACAAGCGCGGACGGGGCGCGGCGAACATCGTCCTGGTGCGGCTCCTCGGTCAGCTCAAGACCTGGAACCTGCTCCGCAACCGCCTGCTGATGGCAGGGCTTCGCCCCACCTGGTGTCCCCGCGAGGAGCTCGATCGGGTGATGGTCTCCGATCCGTTCCAGCCGGTCGGTGCTCCGCCGGCTGAGATGAGCTGATCAGGCCCGCCTACCCCGCGGTCTCCAGCGCAGAGAGCGGCATGGTCGCCACGCCGATGCCGGTCTGCCCGTGACCGTTGCCGTTGAAGAACATGATGAGGTGGTCTTTCTCGCGCATCACGAACGGGTAGCAGATCATCTCTGAGTCGAAGCCGCCCGCCGACGGCGCGATGCCGACGAGATCATCGAGGCGCTCCCAGCTCTGCCCGTCGAGCGAGCGGGCGTAGCCCATCCGGTAGCTCCCGGCGCCGCCGCGGAAGTCGCGACAGTGTCGGCAGCAGAACCACATGTGGTACCACCCGTCGTGCCAGACGACGGTGGGGTGCGAGAACGCCTCCTGGGGGTGTCGCTGGGGGATGCAGATGTGCGCCGGGCGCTCCCAGTACACGCCGTCGCGGGACGTCGCGTACTTGATCACGTACACCGGCTCGTAGTGACCATCGATCAGATCCCAGCGCAGCCCGGAGATGTACCAGGCCTGCCAGCCGGCCTGTGTCTTGAGGATGGACGGCGTGACCGCGAGCTGTGGCTCGGTGGGGATCCTGTCCATCACCGGGCCTTCGTAGACCCGCTCGAAGAGCACGCCGTCGCGGCTCTGCGCCAGCCCCGTCGCGTTGTGGTAGGGCACGCGATGGCGCTGGTTCCAGCCGCTGTAGTACAGCAGGATGCGGCCCTCGTGGTGCATGGCGTAGCCGGGCATCACACCGTCGTCGTCGAAGGTGCCCGGGGCCCCGAGCGACATCAGCCTGCCGGGATGGTGATCGATGACGCGCGCGGGTTCGTCGGGATCGACGTCGACATAGGCGGGGAAGCTGCGCCCGTCCTGGTCGCGGTCGGCGTAGTAGACGCGGATGCGATCATCCAGGCGGAGGGCGGCGGGCACCTGGGCATGCGAGCAGACCGAGGGGTGCGTCCGCGGGTCGATGATGTGGCCGTGCCGGGTCCACCGCATTTGGAGCTGCTGCTGTTGGAGCCGCTGCATTTGGAGTCCCTACTTGTACAGAACGTGGCTGGGCTTGCTGTGCTTCTTGCCGGGGTTGCCGAGGTAGGCGCCCCAGGGCTCGGTGTCGCGCAGGATCGACGCGCCCATGGCGACGAGGGTGCCCTCGGCGAGCGTCACCGAGTCGCGGATGGTGGCGTTCACCCCGAGGAAGCAGTTGTCGCTCACCACGCAGTGCCCCGACAGCACCACGTGCGACGTGAAGAACACGTGGTCGCCGATGACCGAGTGGTGACCGATGTGGTTGCCGCTCCACAGGACGGTGTTGGCGCCGATGCGCACGAACGGCTGGATCGTGTTGTCTTCGAGGATGAAGCAGTTCTCGCCGATGTGGGGCGAGAGCACGGTGGCGCGGGAGCTGATGTAGCTGACGAGGGCGTAGCCTCTGCCCTTCGCGGCGGTGTAGACGCGCTGCCGCACCCGGTTCATGCCCAGCGCGACCATGGGCGTGAACATCGCGAACTCTGTGGGGGGGAAGCGCTCCGTCACGTCCTCGAAGGGCACCACGGGCAGCCCCTCGAATTCATCGCGATCGAGGAACTCGCGGTCGACCGTGAAGCCGGCCACCTCGTGCTCGCTGTCGTGGGTCAGGTAGTAGTGCGCGAGCTGCGCGGTGTCGGTGGTGCCGAACAGGATCACGCGTGCCATCAGTCCTCCGTCGCGCGGCAGACCGCGTAGATGCTGGCGCAGAGGTCGGGGTAACGTTCGCCGAGCGCGTAGCAGCCGTCGAGGTATGCCTGGTCGATGATGCCGGCCCGGAGGGCGCGGTCGAGCTGGAAGTTCGCCAGCGCCTTGAAGACGATCCCGCCGGTGGAGATCGGCGCGAGGCCGGCCGCCCGCACCTCTGCGGTGAGGGTGTCGAGCGCGTAGGTCTTGCGGTGACCGTGCCGGTGCTCGCCATCGGTCACCGCCTGGTTGTGCTCGATGAGGCCCATCTGCACCGCGATCTGGCGGGAGGCCGCGTTGGCGTTGGGCACCACGAGGAACAGGCTCCCGCCCTCGGCCAGCCAGCTCGGGATGCGGCGGAGCACCGCCTGGGGATCATCGAGGTGCTCCAGCGTGTGCGTCAGGAAGATCGCGTCGAAGCGCTCGTCCAGTGAGACGCTCTCGAAGCGGCCGTGGACGAAGCGGACGTCGGGTGCGTTCGCCGCGCGGGCGGTCTCGATGAGGTCGGAGGCTGCCTCGACCACCGTGACGCGCTCGAATTCGCGGCTAAGGCGACGGGTGAATTCACCCTCGTAGCAGCCCAGCTCGAGCACTCGCGGTCCGCTGAACAGCGGGCGGAACGCGCGCAGCATGTACTCGTGCATCAGGTAGTCGAAGTCGTAGGCGTACTTGCGGTCTTCGAGGTCCTGGTATTCCTTGTTGTGGTCGCGGGGGTCGTTCATGGTCTCAGCTCATCGTGACGATCGCCTTGGAGGGGTACTTGCTGACCTTCTCCAGGCGGTAACCGGTGCTCCCGAACACCTCGCGGAACGCGATCGCCTCGCCGGGCGACTCCGCCCAGGTCAGCTGGTCCAGCAGCATCACGCTGCCCGGCACGAGGTGGGGCCGGATCGCTTTCATCGCCGCCTTCGTCGGCGCATACAGCCCCATGTCGAAGTAGGCGAAGGCCACGATGGTCTCGGGACGCTCCGCGAACCAGCGCGGCGCGGTCTCGCAGACGTCGCCCTTCACGAGCTCGTGGATGCCGGTGACGTTGCCGAGCACGTTGCTCGCCTCGTGGGTGCGCAGGAGGTCTTCGAGGTGGTCGGCCCAGCCCTCGCTCGTGGCGTAGACGTCGCCCTGCCAGGCGGCGCCTGAGATGTCGTTGTCGCCAGCGGGGGTGGAGCCCGTGAAGGTGTCGAAGCCGATGATGCGGCGCTGCTTGTTGAACGGCTCGTAGATCGCGCGGAGGTTCTCCAGCAGCACCAGGTTCTGTCCCCACCAGGTGCCGAACTCGCAGATGACGCCAGGGATGTCGACGATGCGGCGGTACAGCTCGTCGAGGACCAGGAACTTCACGAGGAGACCGCTGCGGGTGTACATGCCCAGGTTGAACAGCAGATCGGTCGGGGGGACGGGCGTCTCGTGAAACAGCTCGAGGAGGCGGTCTCGGGCCGCGTGCTGGTCGTCCGAGGCGGTGGATTCGAGCCGCCGATCGGCGGTGGGCTTGTTGTCGGACATGGCTCCTCCAAAGACGGCAGGTCCCCAAAGCACAGGTCCCAGGAACACAGGTCCGGGACACAGGCGCAGAGGGACGGGTGCTGGCGCCGTCTAACCCTCGCTTCGGCGGGTCGGGAGGTCGGCAGTTCCCACAGACGAGCGGGGAGCCGGGACCTGCCCTCGATCAGCCAGGGGCAGGGAGGTTACTTCCACGCGACCGCGTCCTCAGGCGCAGCGCGTGGAGCAGCGGCATGGAGCTGACCGAATGATCCAACGCCGCAGGTTCGGGGACACGGGCGTCTTCGTCTCGACGGTCTGCTTCGGATCGATGCGCCTCCTCCCTGAACGGCTGGAGCCCGACGCCGCCCTTGAGCTGCTGCTGCAGCTCGTCGACCGCGGCGTGGACACCTTCCACACCTCTCGCGAGTACCCCGCGCACCCGTATTTTTGCGCGTCGCTGGCGCGCCTGCGGCGGGCGCGACCCGACCTGCGGCCGGTCCACGTGGTCAAGATCGGGGTGCCACACTTCGACGAGGAGCGCTTCGACGGCCGCCGACTGGAGTCCATCATCGACGCCCAGCTCCGCGCCCTGGGCGCTGAGCGGCTCGACATCGTGCAGTGGCTCGTCCGGCACACCCCGAACACCGACGAGCATCGCCTGCCCATCCTGGAGGACTGCACGGACGAGCTGGCCCGCACATGGGAGCGGCTCACGCGCGCCGGCAAGGTGGGGGTGCTCACGTCGTTCCCCTACAGCGACGCCTTCATGCGGCGGGCGCTCTCCGTGCCGCCGGTGAAGGGGCTGGTGACGTACCTCAACCTGCTGGAGCTGGAGACGCTGGGGGTGCTCGACACCATGCGGGCGTCGGGGCAGGGGCTGATCGCGATCCGGCCCCTCGCCGTCGGTCGGCTGATCGATCACACGCCCGACACCGACGCGATGGCGGTCGCCGAGCGCTGCGGGATCCCCGGCGACGGGCTCACGGCGGCGGCCTGCCGGTTCCCGCTGCTGCACCCGACCACCGCGTCGATCATGGTGAGCGTGAGCTCACTTGCGCACGCCGCGCAGGTGCTGGATGCCGTGGAGGGCGTTTCGGTCGATCTGGAGCGGTTCAGAGCGCTCGTCAGAGTCGCCGCGCTGAGCTGATTCAGCGCTTTGGGATCGGCTCCGGCGGCCAGGCCGGATCCCCGGCCCGCTCGTGAACCGACTCCTCGAACCGCGCGATGTCGGCCTGGAGGGCGGTGTTCTTCTCGCCGATCCGTGCCATCAGCTCTCGCATCTTGGCGATCTCGTCTTCTTTGGTGGAGGTGCCGGCCTCGACCTGTCGCCGGGACTCGTCAATCAGGCTGGTCAGCTCGTGGGCCAGGGCCCCCACCTCGGCGATCTGCTCGGCGATCTGCGCGGCCTCGGCGGCGGCGTCGGATGAGGTCGAGCCGGGCGTGGCCGGCTCGACCGGCGCGATGGCGCAGGCCCGCAGGAAGATCCACATGGCACAGACCCTATCGCGTACCCGATGCCCTGGGTCTGAGCGCTTGGGGTGTGTGC
>CAYXGP010000231.1:0-12688 GCA_964464515.1 uncultured Enterobacterales bacterium | reverse complement strand
CTGCTTTGCCAGTCTCGCTATCCGCGCTTGTTTCGTTGAGATGGTGTTCGGTGCCACCGGTCAACTGTCCGCGCAGTTGACCGGTGCCCCAAATCACAAGCCATGGCCGCGCTGTCTTCCTGGCCAAAGCCGTCGCCATCGACATCGACGTAGCGAACGATCTGCCCCTCAACCGAATCGTCATCATCGTCGGCCAAGCCGTCGCAGTCTTCGTCGACGTCCGCGTCGTCGCAGACCTCGGTTCCGTCGGGGCTGACTGTTGCGTCCGCGTCGTCGCAGTCATCTGCGAGCCGCAGGTATCCCTCGACGGATTCGCATGATGCGATGGCCGTGTGGGGATCGCCCCAGCCGTCCCCGTCACCATCCCGATACCACGGCGTCTCTGGATTCAGCGTGGGATCATCGTCCGCACAGTCGCCCCCTTCACCGACATAACCCTCCGGCTGGTCACAGAGCGTGACGGCCGCGTCGGTCAGGCCATAGCCGTCGCCGTCGCCGTCGTAGTACCAGGTCGGGACATCCACGTCGTCGTCTGCGACGCCGTCACAGTCGTTGTCGATGAGGTCGCACAGCTCGACCGCGCCCGGCGTCCGCGCAGCGTCGGTGTCGTCGCAGTCGCCGTCACAGACCCGTACTCCGTCCCCGTCAGCGTCTTCCTCGCCGGACACCACGCCAGCGCAGGGGTTGTCCAGTCCGTCGCAGAGCTCAGGCGCGCCCGGGTAGACCGTCGCATCATTGTCATCGCAGTCATCTGCCGCTTCGGACAGGCCCTCTTCGACCGCACACCTCTCGACCACCTGCGTCCCACCGTGCCCGTCGCCGTCGCTGTCGATGTAGTACGCGACAGCGGCACCGACAGCGGGGTCATCGTCATCACAATCGGCAGGTCGGGAGATCCCATCCCCGTCTGAATCCAAGCGCTCCCCAAGAGCAGACTCAATCGATCCAGGCACAGGCCTGTAGCCCGAACAGCACGACCGGAAACAGACGCGACATCTTCACTCCTCGTCCACCTCCCCTTCATCCTGCGCCGACTCGTCCGGTATCGACTCGTCAGCGTCTGTTTCTTCGCCTGCCGGGGTCGGCTCGTCCACGCTCATTCCTTTCATCGCAAGGCTGATCCGCTCGATCACCACCCGCTCGATGCGATCCCCCGGCGCCATCCCTCTCAGCACCTGCATCCCGGAGATCACCTCCCCGAACACCGTGTACCCGCCGTCGAGGTGCGGCTGTGGAGACAGCGTGACGAACCACTGGCTGCCGCCGGTGTCGGGCCCGCTGAGCGCCATCCCGACCATCCCCTCGTCATACCGGACGGGGTTGATCTCGTCGGGGATCAACCACCCCGGCCCGCCCGTTCCGTCTCCGCGCGGATCGCCGGCCTGCACCACGAAGTCGGGCACCACACGGTGCGTGGTGATCCCATCGAAGTACCCGGACTCGGCCAGCGTGGAGAAGTTCCAGACGGTGAGCGGCGCCTCGTCGCTCAGCAGCGCGAACGAGAAGCTCCCCCGCGAGGTGTGGACCACGGCGATGCGGGCCTCGGCGATCTGGTCGAGAGAGACCTCCAGCGGCCGGCGCTCCACCTCGCCCAGACGCACCCCGATGGTGTCGGCGAGCTTGCCCACGGCCGCGCGCACGTTGGTGTCGGGGTGCGACGCCCGGGCCTCCACCCGCGTCTTGAGCCCGGCGTCGATCTTGCGCGCGTTGGTCAGCAGGGCTTCCAGCGCCAGCGCGGTGGCGCGGATCACGTCGGGCTCGGAGGCCTCCGAGAACAGCTCGACCAGCTCCTCCCGGGTGTCCGCTTCGGGGTGCTCGACCAGGCACTCGGCGGCGATCGCCTGCACCATCGGGTCGGTCGATCCCAGCAGCTCGCCCGAGGACTCCGGAGCGACCTCGCACAGACGCATCGCGGCGGTCGTCTGCACCGCCAGCTCGGGATCACCCATGCCCAGCCGGATCAGCTCGTCGGGCTCCCGCACCCACGCGGTCGCGGCCGCGCGCAGGGCCCCCGGTACCGCCATCGCCAGCAGCTCGTCGGGCTTCTCCAGCAGCCCCGCGCCCCCGAGCGCGCCGATGGCGTCGGCCGCCTCGGCCCGCACCGACGTCTCGTCAGGGTCGCGACTCACCCGACCCGCTTCGATGTGCGGCGTGAGCAGGGCGACCCGATCCAGGGCCTCGATGGCCCCCACGGCCTCGATCGCCGCCCGCCGAACACCCGGCACGGGATCATCGAGCAGCGTCGTCACCCCCTCCCAGCCCGAGCCGCCCGCCGTCCGCGCCACGGCTGTCCGCACCCCCGCGTCGGGATCCGTCGCGAGCTCCGCGAGCAGGACCGCCACCTGCTCGCCGGGCAGCCTGCCCAGCGCCCGCACCCCGAAGGCCTGCGCGACGGGATCGGACTCCGCGCGCACGCCCGAGATCAAGCGCTCCCGCAGCGGCGCGGGGATCTCGGCAGGACGCAGCCGGTACAGCGCGAACGCCGCGGCGCGGCGGGTCGGCCGATCGAACCGACGGAGCTGGAGCAGCAGCGCGTCTATCGCTGCGTCGCTGGGCAGCCCCTCGACACCGCGCATCGCCATGCGACCCACAGCGATCGCCGCGGCCGGGGCGATCTCAGGCGCGCGGAGCGCGGGCGGGCGGGTATCTAGCGCCGCCAACAGGACCGGCAGGGCGTCTCCTGTGCCCTGCTTGCCCAGGGCCTCCAGGAGGGCCACCCGCACCCCGCGATCCGTCTCGGCTTCGGCCCGCGTGAGCAGCACCCGATCGGAGCCGGGGGTCTGCCCGAGCGCGAAGGCCGCCTCCCGGCGCACCGACGCCTCCTCATCGACGACGAGCCGCCGCAGCGGCGCCAGGGCCCCCGCATCTCGCAGCCGACCGAGCGCCCGGGCCGCGCGGGCCCGCGTGGCGGCGTCCTCGCTGCGCACGAAGCCGCCGAGAGCCAGCGGCGGTTGCCGCTGTGACTCGATCTGGAGGATCTGGTGGTGATCGGCCGGCGACAGGGCGTGTGCCGGAAGGAGCAGGGAGAGCGCGAGAGCGATCATGCAGCGTCTCTAATCACCCACGAAGCCTCAATCACCCAGGAAGATATCCTCCATCTCCTCGACGTCCTGCTGCGTGATCCCGAACTGCCCGATCAGCCGGTGCACCCGCGCGCGCTCGGCGTCGGCGTAGTCGCCGTCGGCGCTGCAGGCGCGCATGGCGTCGAAGACGAGCGCGCGGGCGATCGCCGTCAGCTCGTCGGGCAGCGCCCCCGGATGGAGCTGAAGGACGAGCTCCGCGAAGTCCTCGGGCGCGGGCTCGCTCACCAGCGCTTCGACGGCGTCACTCTCGAGCCCGAAGCTCTGGGCGTAGTCGACGACCCACCGGCGCTCGGGGGGGGAGATCTGCCCGTCGCCGACCGCGGCGCCCAGCAGCGCGCGCATGTACAGAGAGAGCTCTCGCTGGAAGGTCTCCGGCCGATCGCCCCAGATCATGTGGAGCAGGCCGACACCGGTGGTCGCACGTCGCATGGCACCTCCCTGCCGACCGGGTAATCGGTTCCCTCACCGTGCGCTGCGGGCCAGTCGCAGGCCGATGGTGTTGCCGCGTCCGCCGCCGGCCCGCTGACGCGCGCGATCTACCCGGCAGCGATCCTCGCCGCTGTTCCACGCGCAGCCCCGCACCACATGTCGCCCGTCGGGGGCCTGATCCCAGTCGTGCCCCTGCGCCGCTGCAGCCTCCCCGCGGATCTGCGGCGCGCGGTAGCGTCCCCACACCCACTCCCAGACGTTCCCGGTGGTGTCGAACAGCCCCCAGTCGTTCGCCTCCAGTGTGCCCACGGGTCTCGGGCCGGTGCGACGCCCGAGGTCCCGCGCGTTCAGCAGCGTCCAGCCGAGGGAGAGGCTCCAGCCGGAGATCCGAACGTCCGGCAGGGGGCGATTCGCGATCGCCGCGTACTCCCACTCCGCGCTGGTCGGCAGGCGGTAACCGTCGGCCTGCCGATCCCACGACGCTGCGTCGCAGACCCCGGACCGACCATGGACCGCAGACTCATGGGCAGCAGAGAGATCATAGGCCGGCGTCAGCCCCTCCCGGACCGACAGCGCGTTGGCGAACTCCAGCGCGGCGCACCACGAGATGTCGTGGGCGGGCAGCTCGGCGCCCCGAAAAGAGAACCACTTCGGCCCCATCACCGCGCGCCACTGCGCCTGGGTGACCTCGGTGGTGGAGATCTCGAAAGGCGCCACGTCCACGCGCAGGGCGCTGTAGCTCGGCCCCAGATCGAACGAGCCGCCCGTCAGCGCGACGAATTGCATCGGGTGGGTGTCTTCCAGGGCGACGTGCGCCACGCCAGGGGAGGAGCCCGTCGGGGGCACGCCCGTCTCGGCGAGCTGCATCGCCAGCGCCGGCCGCGAGCGGATGACGTGGAACAGGCCGCCGACAGCCACCGCGGTGACCGCCACGCAGAGCGCCAGCGCGACCCGGCGAGAGGTGATCGTTGGCGAGGGCGCATCGGCCCAGGGGATTTCCAGCTCGGTGTGCATGACGACTCCGTGATGCCTCCTGACACTGCACAGCTCGTGCCGGACGAAAACACAGGTTGTACCGTTGGCGGGCGCTGATGGTACATGTCACACCGGCCGATGGCACATGTCCGGAGCTCACAGGCAACACAGCTCACAGACACCACACCACGCAGAGGTTCTGACAGCCAGACGACCCGTCGCGACCAGCAGCCCGTGGCAGACTGCCCCCATGAACCCCAAGGCCCTCCAAGCTCGCCTGGCCGAGCTCCGCTCCCGCGGCAGCATCAAGCGATTCGCCGCCGAGGCCGATCGCGATCCCGCGCTGCGCGCGGCCCTGGAGGCCCTGGCCGCGCGGCGGGGGCTCTCCACCGATCCCCCAACCCGGTGGATCGTGCGCGCCCTGCTTCAGCGCGAGGAGGGGGCCCGCCAGCGGCGCAACCCGATCCATCGCGATCCGGGGTTTCGCTGCCTGGCCTGCGGGCGTGTGGTGCCCCCCGGCGGCGCGCAGGTCCGGGACCACTGTCCGTTCTGCCTGCGGGGTCTGCACGTCGACGATGTCCCCGGCGACCGCAGCGCGGGCTGCCGCGGACGGCTCACGCCCACGGGCTTCGAGGTTGCCGGTCGGGCCGGGGTGGTCATCCACTACCGCTGCGAGCGCTGCGGGCACACCTGGCGCGGCCGGGCCCACCCCGACGATCGCCTCCCGGAGGGGCTCGACCCGAAGGCCCTCCCGCCGCTACCGGAGACCTCCCCCGGCGGGAGCGCTCCCCTGGACCGCGCGCGGACGCTCCCCCGCCGCGTGCTCACCTTCATCCGTCGGAGCGCGCTGTGGCGGCCGGGCCAGCGGGTGGTGGTGGCGGTCTCCGGGGGGTGCGACAGCACGGTGCTGCTGGAGCTCCTCCATCGCCTCTCGGCAGCGCACGGCGGAGAGCTTCAGGTGGTGTCGATCGACCACGGGCTCCGCCCCGAGTCCGTGGCGGAGGTCGCCGCCGTGGGTCGCCGCGCCCGCTTGCTGGGGCTGTCCTTCAGGGGGATCTCGCTCGATCTCGACCCCGGGCCCGATCTGGCCGCCCGGGCCCGCGACGCCCGACGCGCGGCCCTGCTGTCACTCGACGCCGATCGCGTCGCCACCGGCCACCACCAGGACGATCAGGCCGAGACCGTCCTCCACAACCTGCTGCGCGGCTCAGGGAGCGCTGGCCTGCGCGGGATGCTCCCGGTGTCTGCGCCTTGGTGCCGTCCGCTTCTGGACGAACCCCGGGCGGTGATCCGCGCCTGGGCCGAGCAGGAGGGTCTGCATTGGGTCGAGGACCCTTCCAACCCGGGGAGCCTGCGCGGACGAATGCGGGCGCTGCGACCCCACCTCGACGCGCTGCACGGCGGCTCTGGGGCCGCGCTGGCGCGCTCGGCGCGTCTTCTGGCCCGCGAGGATGCTCTGCTATCTGCGCTCACAGACAATGCGCAGGAGCGCGTCTCGCGAGACGGCGGCTACGATTGGAGCGCCCTGCGGTCCGAGCCCGACGCGATCCAGCTCAGGCTGCTGCGTCGGCTGGTGGCGGGCTGCCCCCGGCCCGTCCGCGCGGATCAGCTGGAGCCTGTATTGGATTGGCGGCCACAAGGCGGGGGGCGGCTGCCGCTGCCGGCGGGGTGGTCGCTGGTGTATCGCGGTGGGGTCCTTGGATTGGAGACCGACGGGTGACTCCGAGCGCACGTCCCCCGCTCCAACGCCGCCCTCAGAACGCCCACCCGAGCTGGAATTCAAACGCAAACCCCAGCCCACTCTGCGTGGCGGTGATATCGGCCGACTCGGCCTCGATGTCGGAGATGTGGTAGCCGGTGCGGTTGCGCTGCTGCGCACCCAGCCCCAGCGCCAGGGACGCCCCGGGGTTCCACACCCAGCGCCAGCCCGCGATCCCGGCGACCGTCAGGGTGGTGATCTCCTCCTCGACGCGGACGTCGACCTCCACCTCATCGCCCATGGTGGAGGTGTCCACCCAGTCGAGCCACGTGGCGTCGTACGAGACGCGCCACCATGTGTGCTTGACCCGGGGCCCGATGTAGAACCCGTGCATCCCGTTGCCCTTGGGGTGGAAGTCGAACCCGCCCTGCACGATCCGCCGCGACCGCTCCACCTCGTCGTAGATGCTCCACCAGGCGTCCTTCGACTCGTACTGGCCGTACCCGCCGCCGATCATCAACGACAGCCGGTCGGTCAAGAGTCTCTGATACCGCCCCTTGATCGTTCGCGGGAAGAAGCCCACCCCGAGCACCAGCAGGTTCTTGTAGCCCCGCTTGTCCTTCTGCGTCGTGGCCGGGTTGTCGGTCAATTCGACCTTGTGCCCCTCCGAGATCGTGCCGTCTTCGTCTGCGTCGTCAGCCAGCGCCGGCCCGCTGAGCGCGCCTAGCAGCACCCAGCCCATGCGTCTGTGGTTCATGCGACCTCCATCGCGGCGCAACGTACCGTCGAACCTTCCCCATCGCCTGCCGGATACGGGGTCCGAGCGCCGAAGGATGCTCGTTCGCAGGAGATCGGGGAGTCAGCGCGCTGCGACGGCCCGATTCACCGCGACGGTGATCGTGTAGTACGACGCCACGCTGAGCAGGGCGAACTGCGCCGGCTTCGGCGCGCCCTGGCCGACCGCGCCTACCATCAACGCGGTGGAGGGCACGATCACCGCCCAGGCGATGGCGGTGTCCTGGAAGTCCCGCTGGACCAGCGACGGCAGTCCGGGAACCGGCGCCCACGCCAGCCGATCGATCATCTGCGCGGTGGGCTCGGGCGGCGGGGGGAGCGGAGCCGTCACCGGCGGGGGCGGAGTCGGCCGGGGAGCCACGGCCACCACCGGCGGACGCGGAGCCTCCACGGGAGCGTCCAGATGGAGCGCGGCGGCCAGCGTGGGCACCAACGCGCGGGCCGACGGTAGCTCCGAGCCGAGCGTGACCGACACGGTGCGACGAGCCCGCTCCGCGCCCTGGAAGTACGACGTGAGCGACAGCTCCTCGCGCCCCGCGTCGGTGACGATCTCTCCGAGCAGCACCACATCCACAGGAAGCCGCGACAGGTACGGCTCGAGGCAGGCGGGATCGGAGCCGCAGGCCTCCATCATCGTGATCTCGGTGGGCAGCAGGGCGGTGCTCAAGGCGTCCTGCTGGACCCGAACCGTCGCGGGCAGCTCTGCCAGCGCCTCGTCTGCCAGGCGACTGCGCAGCCGGGTGGTGCGCTCGGTGTTCGGGCCGTCGATCGGCTGCACCAGCACCCGCCACGGGGACTGCTCGCGGTACTCCTCCTCGGTGATGGGCGCCATCGACGCCACCTGCGAGAAGTGCAGGGTCATCCGTCCCTGGGGGATGTCCAGCAGGACCGTCCCGGAGGCGTCCATCGCGCCGATCCGCGCGTCGATCACCCGGCCGTCGCTCAGGATCACCCGGCGGTACTCTGCAGCGGCTCCCTGGATCAGGATCAGGGGGGTCAGCGCGAACGCAGAGATCATCGGGCGGCCTCTGCGAACGCCGCCGTGGGGCACAGGAGAGGGTCGTCGTCGGGGGTGACCAGCGACAGCGAGAGCTGCCAGGTAGCCAGCAGATCGGGAACCCCAGGGGGATGGAAGCCCGCCAGCGGTATCCCCAGCCAGGCCCCCTGCGGCACCTGAACAGCCCACTCCGCCTCGGCGCCCCGCTGGGCGTACCCCAGGATCGAGGCCGCGTCGCCGCCGCCCTGCGTGCCGGGCTCGTGCCACGCCGTCACCGGCTGGAGGCACTCGTCGAGGTCGTACAAGAGCATGTCGAAGATCGGATCGGAGACCTCCTGCGACAGCTCCAACCGGACCGACGCGCACAGCGTGGGACGCAGCGCGGGGTCTTCGTCGATCTCTGGCACGCGCAGCGAGATCCAGTCGACGTCACCCGCGTAGTCGCCGTCGCCGTCTGCGGTGGCCTCGGATGGGGGGAAATCCACCGGGTACACGCAGGGCGCCATGGGATCCCGATCGGGCTCCGCCGCCGCGTTCCACCCCCACCCGTCCAGCGCGCCGTGGATCTGCCAGCCGGTGTTCACGGAGAGGAGATCGCCCCAGGTGGGGACGTCGTTCGGCTCGACCTCCCAGTCCGGCTCGCCCCACGTCACCTCCGCGGCCAGCACATCGCGCGGCTGGGCGTCCACCGAGACCGCCTCGGTGGTATCGGGGGGGTGCTCGTGCCGAGGCCACTCCCCACAGGCCGCCAGCGACCCCGCCAGGGGTAGCCCGCTCAGGTGCAGCAGCGGCAGGAGGGTTCGGGAGCGCATGACGTATGCCCCTAACCCCCCGCCCGGCTGCGCCGGCCGCGGTTACACCTCGAGAGCCATGTCGCTCACCCTCGATCACTCGCTGACCCTCCGCCGGGTCGTCGGGCCGCGCGGGCTGCCGCCCGGCGCGCTGCGCGCCGGGCTCCCCCGCCTGTCCGCCGCGCGGCAGGAGCTGGAGTCCGCGTCCTCTGCGGGCCTCCTCCCCCACCACCTCCAGCTCGCCGCCGACCCGGTCCAAGCCGCGCAGATCGCCGCCGGCTGGACCTCTGCCCGCCGCGTGGTGCTGGGGGAGCCAGGCGCCGTCGGCGCCGCGACGCTGTTCGCCGGCCCCGCAGCGCGCGCGATCACCGCCCCCCCCGAACCATCCGTGATCGACCTCTCCGTGATCGACGGGGCCGACCTCATCGTCCTCCAGGGGCCGAGCTGGGTCCGCCATCTCTCCGACGCCCTGGCAGAGCGCGCCGCCAGCCGCACGCTGTTCAGCGGAGACGGCACCGACACCCCTCCCTGGGAGCTGGACGGCGCATGCTGGACGGCCCCCGGGACCGCCGACGCCCGCTTCGGCGTCTGTGGCCTGGCCGCGCTGTCGCTGGCTGCCGCCGCGGGGCACGAGCCCGCCGACGTCATCACCACCGCCAGGCGAGCCCTCGAGGCCACCGCCAACCCGGGCCTGTCGACCAACCCCGCGCTGCGCTGGGCTGCCGCGGCGCTGGCCCTGCAGCAGCGGAGTCCCGAGGCCACTCCCTGGTTCCTCCCCGCCGCTCGCTCGATCGAGCCGGTGACCCGCCAGATCTGTCGGGCGTGGGGCGCGATCACTTCTGGACGGACCCGCGCCGGCACGTTCAGCGCGCCGAAGGGCATCGCACCTCGGATGCTCCCGCTCGGCGACGAGGCCCGGGCCGCCATGCTGCTCGGCAGCCCCGCGCCGTGGGTCTGCGCGCTGTCAGCGGACGGCCCCGACACCCTGCTCGGCCCGGGGCTCTCTACAGGCGCGCTCAGCCAGGGGCTTCTGGGGGCCCAGATCCAGCACCTCGTCACCGCCGGCGTGCCCGTCTTGCAGATCCGGATGCCCAGCGCCAGCCCCGGCGCGCTGGCGGCGCTGTCGGTCACCGCCGTTCAGGCGGCCCTCCTGCTGTCGATCGTCCACGATCTCGATCCGCTGGCCGTGCCCGGGGCGGATCGCCTGCGGGCGCTGCAGGACGCGCTGTGGATGGGGGGGGAGGGCTGAGCCCCAGGTAGGGTGGCGAGAGGCTTCGCCTCTGACCGGGAGATCGCTTATCTTCGGCTCTGCCCCAGTATTCCAACCCCCTATGATCACCACCATGCTGCTATCTCTCCTCCTCACGTTCCCGGCACGAGCAGCCTGCGACGCCCCAACTACCGCGGTAGCCTTTGACGCGGCAGTTGCTGCTGCCGAAGCGGCTTTCGTCTCCATGGAGTTGGACGCGTTCGAACAAGAGCGTGACAAGACGTTTGAGATTCTGGTGTGTCTCGGCGAGCCCCTCTCTCGCCGCGAAGTGGCGACCCTCCATCGGCTCGTCGGGCTGGACGCGTACCTCAACGAAGAGGAAGCGCGGACGCTCGCAGCATTCGCCAGCCTGCGCGCGCTGCAGCCCGCAGGGGCCCTACCCAGCACGCTGGCCCCGGCAGGCAACCCACTGCACGTCATCTTCCGGGTCGCCGGACAGATGACCCCCGCTGGTGAGCTGGACGCCCCATCTCTGGAGGGTGCGGTCCTCCTGATCGACGCACAGGAGCGCTCTCCGCTCTACCTGGATCGACCCGCAGTGTTGCAGCTCGTCGGAGACGACGGCGCCGTACTGTGGTCGGGCTACCGAGAGCCCAACCAGCCGCTGCCCGACTTCGAAGAGATGGGGCTGCGGGCCCTGCCCGAGCCTCCCGCCGCCGAGCCGCCGCCGCCAGAACCAACTCCAGCGACATCTGGCGAGACCCTGGCCGAGGCTCCCCCACCACGCGCCCGCCCCCTCCTGATCGCGGGTGGAGTGGCTGCGCTGGCCGCTGGCGGACTCTATGGCGTCGCCTACGGCATGTCTCTGCGCTACGACGACCCGACCAACTCGGATATCACCACCGTCGCTGAACTGGACGCCTATGGCCGTAAGACCAATGCGCTGGTCTGGACATCAGTCGGCCTGCTCGGCGTCGGAGTCACACTGGGGACAACCGGAATGGTGGTCCGGAGCCAGACGTGGTGAACGAAGCCCGTCGTTACCGCATCCAGCAACGCTTGGGGGTCGGTGGCTTCGGTGCGGTCTACCGCGCAGAATTTATCGGACAGGGTGGGTTCACCAAGCTGGTCGCGCTCAAGGTGCTCAGGGAGGAGCAGACCACAGCGGTCGAGGAGATCGCCCGGCGCTTCCGAGACGAGGCCCGGATGCTGGGACTGCTGCGCCATCGGGCCATCGTGCACGTCGATGGTCTGGTCCACATGCACGGACGCTGGGTGCTGGTGATGGAGCTGGTCGAGGGGTGCAACCTCGCCGAGATTCTACGTGAGCCGATCCCGCTCGGACCCGCAGCCGAGATCGCCGCCGAGGTCGCCGCCGCGCTGGACGCCGCGTACCGCCGCCCCGGACCAAACGGACAGCCGCTGTGTCTGCTTCATCGCGATATCAAGCCGGAGAACATCCAGATCACGCCCCACGGCGAGGTCAAGGTGCTCGACTTCGGGATCGCGCGGGCCGACTTCGGCGCTCGAGAGGCGCGAACGCGCTCGCTGGTTTTCGGTTCGCCCGGGTATATGGCGCCGGAGCGGCTCGCCTCCGCGATCGGTGGCGTCCAGGAGGATGGCCCGGCCGTCGATATCTACTCCCTCGGGGTCGTGCTGTATGAGATGCTGTCGGCGCGACGATTCCAGGGAAAGCCCACCCGACCGGACCACCACGCCGGCCGGATCGATCTCGTCCTCGACGAGTTGGAGAGCCGCGACATCCTCGGCCCGGAGACATCCGAGCTGACCCATTTAATCAAGCGTATGTTGGCCCACGCTGAAGAAGATCGTCCGTCGGCGCGCGAGGTCGAACGAACGTTGTCCCGGATCGCCCGGGTGTCCGGTGAGATGCGGCTGTTGGACTGGGCCGAAGAGACCGTCCCGCCGATCATGTCCGCCCGGCTGACCAAGCAGGCCCGGGAGGCATTGGACGACCCCCTGGTCGGCGCCACACTGGTCGAACGCTCAGCCGGAGATCAGGTCGAAGGGGCTCCGTTCGAGCTGCAGGTCGAGCCCGCCCCGGTTCGGGACGACGCTCCACCCACAGCCGCGACCGAGCAAGCCAGCCGGGCTCCGCCCGAGATGGTTCCGTTCCCCGACGACACCGGCGTCACGGCCATCGGGTCGCTCCATGCAGACACCGACGATCCAGACGATTCAAACGTCACGTTCATCGCCCCCCAGACCGCCGCCGGGGCGACGCCCCTGGAGGAGCTGGAAGATTTCGAGGCAGAGCAGGCCCCCAAGCCTCTCCCTTCACCCGATCCAACCCCGCGGCCAAGATCGATGGCACCGATGATCATCGCCGCCGTCGCGCTGCTGGGGGTAATCGCTGTCGGCGCCAACGCCCTGATGTCCGACGATCCAGCGGCGTCCTCTGAAGTACCGGCAGCGGTAGCGGCTACACCATCAACTCCCACTCAGCTAGCCATTGAGCCCCCAGTCCCGGCCGAACCGGCTGCGGTCGCCAAGGCTGATCCCCCCGAGGTCGCCCCACCTGCCCCAGCGCCCCCGACTGCCGCGCCCGCTCAGGCGACAAAAGATCCCAGCCCCAAGGCTCCCGCCAAACCTACTGCCAAGGCTCCGCGCGCTCCGCCCGTTTCCCCAACACCTCCTCGGGCGCGTTCGCATTTGGGGGGCACTCCCTGATTCGCTGATCATGCAGCT
>CAYXGP010000230.1:0-12724 GCA_964464515.1 uncultured Enterobacterales bacterium | reverse complement strand
TGGTGCTCGGCGGAAGTCCCGATAGGGATTCCGGCGCGCGCCAGTAGTGGGGGGGGGGGGGGGGGGGGGGGGGGGGGGGGGGGGGGGGGGGCGCGCCCGCGGGGGGAGGCCCCCCCCCCCCCCCCCCCCCCCCCCCGCGCCCGCCCCCGCGCCCCCCCCCCCCCCCCCCCCCCCCCCCCCCCCCCCCCCCAATCCTGATCGCGATATTCGCATATCTTCACGATCATCAAGTTCGCCAGATTACAAGTCTGAATACCTGGGGTTCCGACTCGTCCGCACTATCGAACCACTGCCTACTGAGTTGGCTCCAAATTGTCCCGGTTGGAGTCTCCCCTGACACAGCTCTGCTGATAAATAGATATGTTGATTTTGTTGTAGGGCAGGGTGTGGTTCGCTCTGTGATGTCGAGAGGTCGGATGGTGGCGGGTGGGAGAGCCCCGTAGCAGGGAGATGTGTGCATATCCCCCCCACTACGAGGTCTCCCGTGTGCAACGTCATCCACTTCCCCCTCCCTGTCAACCCGCTCTCCCGCCTCGATGACGAGATCGCGGCCTTGTCATCGTTGGTTACAATCGGCTTCCCCGCCCATGTGGTGGGCCGAGATGGGTGCAGTGTGGTCGGGAACCCCGCCGCAGCCCAATCTTCGGAGAGACCACGCGGGTCATGTTCGATTGAACTCCCCTGCCGCTTCGCGCAACGTGCTGATTCGTTCATCGATCACGTCAGGCGCGGCCCCGGCGCGAAGCGACTGCTCGAGCGCTCGCGCCGCATCCCCGCAGGCGTCGTATCCGTACATCCCCGCGCTGCCTGCCAGCTGGTGCGCGATGAAGGTCATCTGCGCGCGGTCGTCGCTGCGCCATGCCGCTTCGATGGTCGCTGTCCGCTCAGCGAGCCGGGTCCCATAGAGCGCGCCGATCTCCGCCAGTTCAACGTCCAATGGAACGCCAGGGTCTGGCGCAGCGGCCCGATCAGAGTCGTCGGCTGCAGAGACGGGCGGGGTCACCTCCGGCGAGCTGTCTTGCATCGACTCGCGCCGTTCTTCTGGGAGATGATCTCGAATCGCGGCGATCAGGGCCGGGATCTCGACCGGCTTGGCGAGGTATCCATCACATCCGGCCCGCAAGCACGGCTCCCGATCGCCGGCCATCGCGTGGGCCGTGAGAGCGATGATAGGCACCGCGAACCCCTCCGCGCGTAGCTTGGATGCCGCGGAGTAGCCATCCAGCAGCGGCATCTGCATGTCCATCAACACGACATCGAACGGCTCTCCCGCAGCCTGAGCGTCGACAACGGCCGCGATCGCCGCGATCCCGTTCTCCACCGACACGGTGAAGATACCGGCGCGCTGCAGATGCATCGTGATGAGGAGCGCGTTGTCTGGGAAGTCCTCCGCCAGCAGCACCCGGACCCCGACCAGATCGTCACAGCTCAGCGGGACGGGCTTCCGAGCCTCCCGCCCCTGGCCTGCGGGGGCGGCGGTGAGATGGAGCGCCTCGCCAGGCGTCACCGGGAGCCGCACGCGGAAGCGGCTGCCGCTCCCCACGGCGCTCTCGACCTCCAGCGCGCCTCCGAGCAGACCCGCCAGATGTTGCGAGATGGCGAGCCCGAGTCCGGTGCCACCGAACTCCCGCGCGGTGCTCCCATCCGCCTGCACGAACGGCTGGAACAGGCTCTCAAGGTTGTCCTCGGAGATCCCCGCGCCGGTGTCGATGACGTCGATCCAGAGCTCCCGGGGCTCGGCGGAGAACGTCACCCGAATCTCCACGCTCCCCTCCCGCGTGAATTTGATCGCGTTGCCGACCAGGTTGACGAGGATCTGTCGGAGGCGAAAGGCGTCGGTCTGAATCGTGGCGGGGAGCGGGGTCGCGTAGTCGACTCGGAATTCCAGTCGTCGATTCGAGGCTTGAACGCGCATCAGCGACGCGACGTCTTCGACGACACCCCCCACGGACGCGGGCGCAGAGTCGATGATCAGCTCGCCGGCCTCGATCTTCGCGAGATCGAGGATCTGGTTGACCAGCTCAAGCAGGTGGCCGCAATTGCGCTGGATGACGCCGATGGAGCTCCCGCGCACCTCCTGTCCGGTCCGCGGGTCGCCGAGCAGATCAGCGTATCCGGAGATGGCTCCGAGCGGCGTGCGCAGCTCGTGGCTCATGTGGGCGAGGAACGATGACTTCGCTACGGACGCGTGCTCCGCGGCGGCCTTCGACCGCTCCAGCGCGGCGGTCATCTCGAGGAGGTTCCGCCCGCGCTCCCTCATGGCGCTCGCCATGGGCGTGCAGACCAACACCAGCGCCGACATCGCCAGGGCGGGCTCCAGCCAGACCCCAGACGGGGGAGAGAGGCGCTGCCACGCGAGCAGGATCAGGAGCGCGAGGCTGATGCTCGCGACCAGCGCCTGCCGGAGCTGCAGCAGGTACGGCATCGCCACGAGCGCGGGGAGCGCCACCAACCACGCCTCGGCGTCGGGCCCCGATGCCCAGGCGATGGGCGGCAGGAACGCCATCGAGATGCCCGCGCGCCCCACGTCCAGCAGCCGACCGGGGCTCACCCCGCGGCGCAGGCGACGTTCGATCGCCGAATTGAGCGCGATGTTGATCGCGATGAACACCACCGCGAGCCCCCCCGCGAGGAGCTCGTGCTCTCCGAAGACCGCGGCGTAGGCGCAGGTCGCGGCGACAGGCAGGGGCATCGCCCGATCGAGGAACTGGCTCCCCGTGGCTTCGAATGATCGGGTGGACTCGACCGACACTCAGGCTCCGGTACCATGGACTACCGAGGAAGGACGCCCCTCGGTCTCCAGCAGACTCCAGTTACCGCATACGGCGCGACATTACCGTATACGGCGCGACACACCGAGCGCGAAACAGCGCCCCCGTGGTTAAGCGACTTCACCACTCAACCGGGTCCTCTGCACTTCATGGTTCGGATCGAGGTCACCATGTCCCCACGCATCGAAGTCATGATCTCCGAGGACGAGATCGCAGGCCGCATCAACGCGCTCGCGAAGGAGATCGCCGCCGGGGCGCCCGCAGGCGAGCCCCTGCTCGTGCTCGGCATCCTCAAGGGCGCGGCGATCTTCGCCGCCGATCTGGTCCGCGCCCTTCACGCGGCCGGCGTCGTCGTCGATCTGGACTTCATTTGGCTGTCCTCCTACCAGGGAGCCACCGAGACCTCTGGCACCGTGGAGGTCCTCGCCGATCCCGCCACCGATCTGTTCGGCCGAGACGTCCTGCTGATAGACGACATCGCGGACACCGGCACGACGCTGCACTTCGCGCTGGAGCGGATACGCCTGGAGCGACCCCGGTCGCTGCAGGTCGCGGTGCTGCTCGACAAGCCGGCCCGTCGGCGGGTGAAGGTGCCGCTGGACCATGTGGGCTTCCCCATCCCCGATCGCTTCGTGATCGGGTACGGCTGCGACTGGGATCAGCGCTACCGCGAGCTGCCCTACGTCGGCGTGGTGGAGAGCGTCTGAACTTCAGCGTCCGCCCCCGGTGCGCGTCCAGTTCGGTCGCGGTAGACTTGCGCCATGCACACGGGTCTCCGGCTGTCGTTTCTCTTCTTCACGCTCGCCTGTGGGAGCGACGCCGACGGAGACGAGGCCGACTTCCAGTCAGCCTGTGAAGATCTCTGCGACGCCCAGGCGACTGGTGAGGCCTGTGAGGCCGGCTACGCCGATGAGTGCGCCTCGTTCTGTGGGCTCACCGAGCCCGACGACGCGGCCTGCGAGGCTGCCATGATGGACTGGTTCGAATGCGGCACGACCGCGGCGTGGACCTGCGTCGATTCATCGGTCTCCTTCAACGGCTACGACCAACCCGAGCTAGCCGACGAGACGGCATGCACAGACGCCCTCGAGGGGGTCTACGCGGACTGCTACGGGGCCACAGGCTCGGGACTCTGACGGCGGTGGGACAGCGCTTGGAGGGAGAGCGCTTGAGAAGGCGCCGAGCCACGAGAGGGTCGCGTCGCGCGCCGCTGCTCTTTCTGCTGGGCTGCAGTGAGCCCGCCGCAGACGAATTGAGCGGCACCTCGGCCGCGGCCCCCGCCGCGCTGCCGGAGGGCTTCCACCTGGGTGTGAACATGCCCTGGCGATCCTACGGAAACGACTTCGGCGACAACGCCTGGGGCGTCGGCGGTGTAGCGGACCACGTCGAGGAGGTGGACGAGGCCCTGGCGGAGGTGGCGGATGCGGGGATCGCCGTGGTGCGCTGGTTCGTCCTCACCGACGGTCGCGCGGCAGTGGAATTCGACGCGGACGGGCTGCCGACGGGTGTGCAGGACGCCGCGCTGGACGATCTCTCCGCCCTCCTCGATCTGATCGAGGACCACGACCTCCTGCTGGTCCCCGTCCTCCTGGACTTCGGGTGGTGCGCGCCGGCTACGGAGGAAGGCGGCGTGCAGATGGGCGGTCGCTGCGACGTGCTCGCCACAGACGCAGGACGAGAGGCCCTGGTGGACCTGGTCCTGCGGCCCATCTTCGTCGAGCTCTCCGATCGCCCGGGGCTGCTGGCCTGGGACCTCGTGAACGAGCCCTTGTGGGCCGTCACCGAGCTAGGCGGCGGCTGGCTGGGAGACGGCGTGCCGCTGGCCGACATGCATGCGTTCACCCGACTCGCCACCGCGGCCGCGCGCGAGGAGACGGAGCAGATGATCACCATCGGCGCCGCCAGCATCGCCTCCTGCGAGCTCTTGTGGGGCCACGAGGAGCTCGATCTGCTTCAGGTGCACAGCTACGACGGCGCCGCCCTCTCGACCGCAGCGGTCGTCGTCGATCCCGACGTACCAGTGGTGGTGGGTGAGCTGGGCACCTCCGCGGAGTACGGCGATCTGGGCGCCAACCTGTCGACCATCGAGGGCAACGGCTACGCGGGCGCGTGGCCGTGGAGCCTGCTGGCGAGCGACGACGCCAGCGACCTCGATCTCGACGAGATGGCAGCCTGGCGGGACCAGTAGCCCAGCCTGGCCCGAGCGGTGGCTCAGCGTTCGGTCGGCGCCAGCGCCCCGACCTCGAAGGCGTCGGCGTCGAAGACCCGGTAGTTGGTGACTCCGAAGCGCGCCGCGGACTCCGGCGCAGAGCCCACGGCGATCACCCCGCCGGTGTGGCGGCGCTCCAGAAGATGCACGGTGATCTCCGCGTAGCCGTCCTTCGGGGCGTTGTCGGAGATGTAGCAGCTCACCTCCTTGCGGCTCAGGTAGTCGGTGAGATCGCCCGTTACCATCGCGTCGTAGTACTCCCAGCTGTTGATCAGCCCGTCGCCGTTGATCACCGCGCGATCGGAGAAGTACCCGGTGTAGCCGCTGGCGTCCTTCATGTAGCAGCGCGCGTCTTCGGGCAGGTTGGCCTTCAGCCAGCCGCACAGCTCCGCGCGATCCGCCCGCCCCGGTCCGGTGCGTTTCTTGGCATAGAGCCCCATCCCTACGAGCATCACGCCCGACAGCGCCACCGCAGCGGCCCGCGACAGCCCCGGCCGCGACGCCAGCAGGTGGCTGCCGAAGTACGCCACACCCAGCCAGACCACCGTGAGGCTGAGCGCGAACTGCCACGACGCCACGCAGCAGATCACCATGATCAGCGCGAGCAGAAGGTGGAAGATCGCGTAGGCGAAAGCCCCGCACAGCAGCGCCGCCGGCCGCCGCTCGGGGGCCGCTGGATCTCCCCGAAACGCACGCCACCCCAGCCACAGCAGGCCCGGGCCGGTCACCGCTGCCACCAGCAGCAGGCGCGCCTGCATGGTGCGGTTGACCGTCAACGGCCACGGGTTGAGGAAGGCGCCGGGGAACTTCGTCTTGATGGTGCTGGACACCGTCCCGAAGTGGCCGTCGAAGGCGATGACGTTGAACACGCCGAAGCCCCCGAAGCCCACCAGGCTGGCCCCGCCCATCAGCGCCAGCAGCCGCGCCCCGGCTCCCAGCCCGCGACGACGCGCCTCCTCGGCGGACGCCGCCACACCCACCACCGCCATGAACAGCGAGGCGTCGGTGCGCGCCAGGCAGATGAGCGTGCTCAAGACCGCGATCTTCACCCCGCGACCGGGCCGATCGCCGATCAGCTCCGCAAGGAGCGCGCTGCAGAGCAGCATCAGCACCGCCGACTCCATCCCCGCGTCGATGAAGCCCTGGCTCGCCAACATGCAGCAGCCGAACGCCAGCCGCCACGGCGCCGAGACGGACAGCGCCGCCGCCAGCCGGTTCAGGAAGACCACCGTGCCCGCGATCAGCAGCCCGTGTACCGGCAGCAGCAGCCGCAGGGGGCCGCTCCCCTCCAGCGGGGAGATCGCGCTCATCGCGGTGAGGATCAACAGCCATAGCGGGTGGTAGCCGTTGGTGGGGTTGATCCCGTCGAACGTCGAGCCGGTGCCGTCGGCGATATGGCGCGCAGTCTTCAGGTAGAAGAACGCGTCGTCCGAGTAGAAGTTCGCCACGGTCATGTCGCTGGCGAACAGGGCCATCGCCGTGATCACCAGGAGGTACGCCCCCAGCACGCCTGCCAGTACTTTCTCCGCGCGAGTCTGCATCGCCCTCCCTCCGACCGCGCCAGTATACGGCTCAGCGGCCGCCGAACAACGCCTCGCAGTCCGCCAACACATCGGACGGATGTGTCGTCACGACGATATCGCTGAGGTACTCCAGCACCAGCTCTCCGTCGGCGTCGAGGATCACCGTCACCCGAGCCGGCGCAACCGCGTCGGCGTCGTCGGCCGCGCCGTAGGCGATCGAGAGGGTGCGCTGGTCATCGGTCCACAGCTCGAACTCGAACCCCTCCTCGGCGGCCCACGCCGCGTTGTCTTCGGGGGTGTTGAAGCCGACCCCCGCGATCTGCACGCCCAGCGCGTCGAACTCTCCCTGGAGGTCGCGGTACCCGCAACCCTCCTCCGTTCAGCCGGGCGTTCCAGCCCAGAGATAGAACCAGAGCACCGAGGGGCCGCCCAGCAGGTCGCTGCGATCGCGACCGGAGCCGTCCATGTTGGTCGCCGAGAACTCCGGCGCGGAGACGGCCACCTCTGGCGCGGACCCATGAAGCGCGCCGGTGGAGGTCGCGCCGCTGGTGCTCCCCGTGGAACCCGCGCCCGAAGTCCCAGTGCCGCCGGTGCTCTCGGTGAAGCTCGTGGCGCCGGTCTCTTCGGAACCGCCCGTTTGTTCGGAGCCGCTCGTCTCATCGGAATCAGATGCGGAGCAGGCCACGAGGAGGGAGATCAGCAGGACGCGCATGGGACTCCGGGTTTGATGAGAGCGAGGTCAACCAGAGGGAGGGCTCAACAAGAGGGATAGCGCGATCGGCAGCCGACGACCTTGATCTCCACCTTCGCCACCCCCGCGTCGATCATGCGGAGCCGTCGCGCGGCGCGGCGCGACAGGTCGATGATCCGCCCATCGACGAACGGGCCGCGATCGTTGATGACCACCCGCACGGTCCGCCCGTTGTCCAGCCGGGTCACCCGGACGACAGTGCCGAACGGCAGCGTGCGATGGGCTGCGGTGCGCTTTCGGGGACGGAAGATGTCTCCGCTGGCGGTCGGGCGACCAGCGAACTTCCGCCCATACCAGGACGCCTTCCCGGTCTGGGGCGCGGGGCGATGGGCGCAGGCCATCAGAACCAGGGCGAGGAGAACGGATCGCATTCGGGGACAGCATACGCGATGGCCTGTCGCTCCCTCCAGAGCGGCTCCGGCGCGACCCAGACGCGGACGCGCTCGCCCTCCCGCAGCGGGCCCCCGGGGCGGTCCGCCGGCAGTATGCCCCACTCGCCGTCGGACCACTCCACGACCGCCAGCCCATTGTCCACGCGATCGACGGTCCCCACCATTCGGACTCCCAGGAGAAGCGCGAGGATCATGCCACCTCCAGGCGATAGGTCGAGGCCTCCAGCATGTGCCCCGCGGCGATCTCGGTCTCTCCGCCCAGGTCCGCGATGGTCCGCGCGACCCGGAGCGTCCTCGCCCACCCCCGCGCCGACAGCCCGGCGCGCTCCGTCACCTGTCGCAGCACGTCCACCGCCTCGGACGTGGGACGGCCGACATCCAGCAGCACCCGCCCGGGCAGCTCCGCGTTGCGCAGCCCACCCTGACCCGTGTTCCGGCGATGTTGGAGTCTGTGAGCCTGCTCCACCCGCCGCCGAACGACGGCAGACGGCTCACCCTGAGGCGCGCCGGTGAGGCTCTCCGGGGGCACGGGGTCCATCCAGATCTTCAGATCGATCCGGTCCAGCAGCGGCCCGCTCAGCCGGGTGCGATGGCGCTCGCGTCGCGACGGAAGGCAGACGCACGCGCGCCGTGGGTTGCCCGCGAACCCACACGAGCAGGGGTTGGCGGCCGCCACGAGGGAGAAGCTGGCCGGTAACACCGCCTGGCCGGACGCCCGGCAGATCCGGATCTGGCGGTCTTCGAGCGGCCCGCGCATGAGGTCCAGGGTGGCCGGCGCGAACTCCGTCACCTCGTCGAGGAACAGCACCCCGTGGTGGGCCAGAGAGATCTCCCCGGGCTGCAGCTTCGCGTTCCCCACCAGGCCCGCGGTGCTGATGCTGTGGTGCGGAGCGCGGAAGGGTCGGCGGGTGAGCACCCCGCGCCGCGACCGCAACAGGCCCGCCGCGGAGTGGATGCGGGTCAGCTCGAGAGACTCCTCGAAGGTGAGCGCCGGTAGAATCGAAGGGAGTCGCGCCGCGAGCATGGATTTTCCGCAGCCCGGCGGCCCCACCATCAGGAGGTTGTGGCCCCCAGCCGCCGCGATCTCCAGCGCCCGTCGCGCGCGGAGCTGACCGCGCACGTCCGCCAGATCCAGCGCGGGGTGCTCTTCGACCAGGGGCGCGGCGGCCGCTTCAGGTAGCTCCGCGCCGCCCTTCAGCCAGGTGACCACCTCGCCCAGGGTCTGCGCCGTGCGCACCTCGATGTCGCCCAGCATAGCGACCTCGGGTCCGTTGTCGCGGGGGACCACCACGCGGTGCAGCCCCAGCGACCGCGCCATCAGCGCGATGCTCAGCGCTCCCCGGATCGGGCGAAGGGCGCCAGACAGCGCCAGCTCTCCGGCGAAGACCGTGGAGACCAGCGGGCCGTGGCTGACGGCCTTGGAGGCCGCGAGGATCCCCACCGCGATCGGCAGGTCCAGCGCCGCCCGCGTCTTGGGCAGGTCCGCGGGGGCGAGGTTCACCACGATGCGCTGCCGCGGAAACTCCTCGCCGGTCGCCTGGATGGCGGAGCGAACCCGGTCAGCCGCCTCCCGCACGGCTCCGCCCGCCAGCCCCACGATCACCACCGCGGGGAGACGCCGGAGAAGATCGACCTCTACTTGAACCGGGACCCCGTCTACACCTATCAGGACTCCCGCGTGTACCATTCGTGCCATTGGACACCTCCGGCCGCCGCAATGGCACGCCGCGTTCCAACGCAACAACCTGATTTATCAAGAGGGGGGGAGACGAACACTCCGTCACATGCCGACGCGCGCCGCGACGATCACGCCGAACGTCGCCCACCCCACCACCCCCAACAGGTGCGGCGCCCACCGACCGGCCTTCTTCACCCGGCTGTCCCAGATCTCGATCGGCACGCCCCGCAGCCGGAACGCGACGTGAATGAGCCAGAACGTGACCGCGGCCATCACCGCGCTGAACAGCGCCGAGCCGAGCCAGCCGGGCTGCACGAAGACGAGCAGCAGACACGCACCGATCGCCACGAGCGCCGCAGCGGCGGGCATCACCCGCCCGGTCCCCAGCGCGGCGGCGGCGGTTCGGGTGCCCGCCCGCCGGTCCTCGATGAGATCTTCTGCGCAGTTGAGCAGCATCACCCCGGACTGGAGCACGCCGTACGCAAAGGCCACCCCCACGGCGCGGGGAGTCGGCCATTCCCAGAACGCCCCCGTCGCCAGGATGACGGGACCGACTCCCAGCAGGATGGTGTAGCCGACGATCTGCCCCAGCCCCGAGTCCTTGAGGGGCAGCGGCCCTGCGCTGTAGGCCGCCCCGGCGAGCAGGCCCGCGAGCGTCCCCGCCGGCACCCAGAACGGCGCACCCCAGGCCCACCACAGATGCACCGACAGGAGGATCGCCGCCACCACAGAGGCCCCGATCAGCGCGGCCATCCGACGCCCGCCCAGCCGACCCACGGCCTCGCTGAGGTGGGTCTTCCACACCCGATCGGCGTCGCGATCGGCCCAACAGTTCACCAGATCTCCCACGCCCACCAGCAGCAGGATGACCGCCAGCATCTCCGCCCAGGCCGGGGTGGCGAGCGCGGTCAGCGAAGGAGCAGCGAGCGCCGCGGCCATCAGCACCAGCGAGATCTCGCAGATGAGAAACTCCGGCCGCCGCACCGCGATGGCGTCGCGAAGGGCCTGCCAGCGCGGGCGCGTCCCCAGGATGTTCACGCGCCACAGGCGCCTCGCAGTTCCCGGACGAAAGGCGTTCCTCCCGTGGAGGAGCGCGCGGTTGTCCGCCAGGAGGCAGTCTCCCGGCTGCCAGGCATGCTCCAGCAGCCACCGAGGGTCTCGGCAGCGCGCAGAGAGCGGCGCGACCTGATCACCCATGACCACTTTGAGCGGGTTGAGATCGTCCACCGGCTCCGCGAATCGGATGACCTGCTCGCCGGTGACCGGGTGCCGCTGGAGCACCCGCCGGAGCACCGCGCCGCCGTAGTGGGCGCGGTGCTCGGTGCTCAAACGGATGCGCCGGTCCCAGGCATCCAGCTCCGCACGGGAGGCGTCGGCGCACAGCGCTACCGTGTCTGCGAAGACCGTCTCACCGCCCGCATCAGGATCGGCCTCCAGGCAGCGGAACAGCAGCAGATCCGGCTGCTCGTCGGCGAAGGCCCCGTCCCAGTGCAGCGGGACCGCGTGGGTCGTGTACAGGTAGTTGTCCGCCTCCGGGTCCACCTTCAGCTCGTGGATCGCCCCGAAGCTCCAGCCCTGGATGGGCCCCAGTCGGCGAGCCACCCCCACCATCTCGTCGCGGGTCCAGTCGGCCAGTCCGCGGATGATCAGCACGCGGTGCCGCAGCACGTCTCGGCGCAGGCGATCGACATCGAGCGTCGCGAAGTCCGCGCCGGCTGGCAGCTCGATGATCGCCCCGAAGGGCTCGAGCGGACGGGTCTTCACGGTTCGCTGGTGATGTCGAGTCGCAGATGATCCGGCCGGCCGCCTGCGGTGATCACCCGGGCTCCCAGTCCCTCAGCATCCGCTCGCCGCATCAGCCGGAAGCGCTCCGCGGTCAGAACAGCAGCGCCGTGCCACGGGGTCCGCCAGATGTCGTCGGTGTCGATGAGGTGCACCCCGATCTTCGGCGAGACGTCTGGCTGGGGATGAATGCTGAGTCGCACCGCCTCGGGGAACGCCTCGGCGACCAGGCGTCCCCACGCGTGGCTGCGGCGGACCACCTCCAGCGCGACCGGCCGCGCACGCTTCCTACATTGCGAGCGGCTGAGTCCAGGCTCGCGATCCCGCAGGTCCTCGGCCATGAAGCGATGAACCCCGTCCACCAGCGCGCGCAGCGTCTGTGAGCGGGCCATCTCGTCCTTCAGCGCTTCGATGGTCTCGCCGTACGCCGCCATCAGCGCTGCTCGGGCCTCGGACGGGGACCGAGCTGGAAACACGTCCCGCAGACCGAAGAACGTCAGAGATCCGCAGGACGTCATCATCTCCTCCAGCGCCGCACGGTAACGATCGACGTCGGCGTCGGTCACGCCCACCGCGTCGGCGAAGACGCGACCGTCAGAGGCGACGATCAGGTGCGCGCCCGGGGGATGGAGCGCCGTCAGATCGTCGCAGAGCCGCTGGAGTGAGCGGAGCGCGACGCGCTCAGCCATGTCCGGCAGCGGGCCGAGCACCTTCGACAGGTTCGGCGCCTTCGCGGGGAACGCGGGAAGGACCAGCTCCAGCGGAGCGCCCCGGGTCACCGCATGCGCCACCAACGGAGCGTGGACGGCCAGCGCCGCGACGCTGGGAGGTCCGGGCACGCGGCACCGCCGCTGCATGAACAGGCGCTCAAGTATCCGGCCCACCCGCTCGCCATCTCTTCTCGGAGTCCCCAGCAACGGACCGAACAGCCCGTCCAGGCGTGACGAAATCTCTGCGGGGACCACGCCCGCCAGCGGGCGAGCCATCGTGATGAGATCGGCCAGAAGGTCGATCGTGCGGAGGGTGGTGCCGCGATCGGACGAGGTGTCCTGCGTCCAGAGCAGCACCAGGAGCAGGTGGAGCCCGTATAGGAGACGCCCCACGCGACCGGTGGCCGCCGCGGGCACATCCGAGGCCCCCTCCGCCACCGCGTGGAACACAGACGAGACGCGCGCGCGGACGATCCCTGCGTGGGGTCCCAGCACGCCCTCGCGGCGCCCTGGATCGAGCCCCGCCCCCATCATCGCCAGGAGAGCACTGCGCTGGGGTTCCAGCAGGTCGATCTTCCGCAGCATCGCAGCGCGAAACCGCGCAGCGACCGAGCCCACGGGCAGGTCGGGGACACCCTCGATGAGCGCGTCCGCGAGCGCAGAGTACAGCCCCATCGCCACCGCCTCGCGGCAGGGGAAGTGGAGGAAGACCGCCTCCAGGGGCAGGTCCGCCTCGGCCGCGAGGTCCGCCATGGCGGTGCCCTCCAGGCCCTCCCGCGCGAAGCACCTCCGCGCCGCCGTCAGGATGCGCTGTCGCTCCAGATGCCCGAGGGTGTCGCCCATCGCCGGGAAGACTACTGGTGCTCGGCGGAAGTCCCGATAGGGATTCCGGCGCGCGCCAGTAGTGG
>CAYXGP010000229.1:0-12730 GCA_964464515.1 uncultured Enterobacterales bacterium | reverse complement strand
GTTGATCGTTGATCGTTGATCGTTGATCGTTGATCGTTGATCGTTGATCGTTGATTGTTCTGGTGTCTTGTCATCGAGCATCCAGGACGAGCCCCCCTCAATCCAAAAACTCGTCATCCCCCATTCCACCCGCAGACCCCCCGGCCCCTTCAACCAACCAATCCCGCAGCCGGAACCGAAGCGTCGTATGAACGCCCCAGGCGATCCCACCCATGCCAGCCTCGACCGGATAGAAATGCTCGACTGTCTGCGGGGTCGCCGTCCCGACTCGACCGGCGACCTGAAGCTCGACCACTTCGTGGAACCGCCAGTCGATCCCGGCCTGTCCCATCACCGTGACCCGCTCCGACTGTGTGGCGATCAGCCCCGTGGTGTCTTCGAGCACGCTCGGCATCAGCGTGCCGCTGGGCACCCACGACCACGACTCATACGTGAAGATGCCCCGCAGATCGGCCTTGACGTACGCGGCCTTCTCGGCCTCGCCGTACTCGGTCAGGGTGATCTCGGCCCCGGCGATCATCTCCGTCTCGGACGGCGGCCGCACGATCACGTTGCTGGCCACCTTGGCGCCTGTCGAATCCCGGATGTCCATCGTCAGTCGGCTGGACTGGACCGTGCCGAACCGGACATACGGCTGCGTGCCGTGGTGGGTGGTGGAGAACGCGGTGGAGATCTTGAAGCCGAGCGCGCCAGGCCCGGCCCCCCGCTTGTCGGCCCCGCCTTCTTTGTACGACCACAGGTTGCTGCGATCGGGGAAACGGATCCCGACGTCGAGCAGCCAGCTCAGGCGATCGCCGCGGGCGGAGAACAGCTCCTGGTGCATCGGCGAGCCGCGCAGCCCGAGGTAGACCCCGCCGAACCCGGAGCCCAGCTCGGGCTCGAGCGTGACGGCGTCGCTGCCGACCATCGTGCCGCTGTCGGTGGTGGGATCGACCGACATCTGCGAGGCGGAGGGGTAGGCCAGCCGCACGGACGGGTAGTGGGGGATCTCCAGCGCGAGGCCGACGCCCTTGACGAACGCGAACGTAGGCGCGTACACCAGCTCGTGCTCGGTGAGCCGACGCTGCCCCACCTGCGTGGAGTCCTCGACCAGACGGGTATTCTCGACGTCCACGAGGTAGCGGATGTCGAGATCACCGCGCATCGCGGGGGGGAGGTTGGTCAGCTCGGCTGCGTCGGCCGGGCTCAGTCCAACGAGGAGGCTGGCGAGGGTCGCGATCATCACCACTCCACATCATCCGAAGCGCTTCGGCGAGGTCTTATCACCGCTCGCCGCTGCGGGCCGCTTGCGCGACCTCTCGCAGTCCATACGCCTTCATCTTCGTCTGCAGGCTCTTGCGGCTGATGCTCAGCTTTCGGGCGGCGCGCGTGACGTTGCCGCCCTCCTCACCGAGCACCCGTCGGATGCGGGCCCGCTCCAGGCGCTCCGTGGTGATCCGCACGTACTCCTTGAGCCCCAGCTCGTCCGACGGCGGCGGGGGCACCGCGGCGTCGCCCAGGCCGAACAGGTCGTCCAGCGTGAGGACGTCGGCGTCGGCCAGCACCACCGCGCGCTCCGTGAGGTTCTCCAGCTCGCGGATGTTGCCGGGCCAGCCGTAGGACAGCATGGTCTCCAGCGCCTCGGAGGCGACCCCCCGCACGCTCCTGCCGAGCCGCCGGTTGAAGCGCGCGATGAAGTGATCGACCAGCAGTGGGATGTCGTCGGGTCGCTCGCGCAGCGGCGGCAGGTGGATGGGGATGACGTTCAGACGGTAGAAGAGGTCTTCGCGGAACCGCCCGGCGGCCACCTCGGCCGACAGATCGCGGTTGGTGGCGGCGCACAGCCGCACGTCGGCCCGCAGGGTGCGCACGCCGCCCACGCGCTCGAAGCGGCCGTCCTGGAGCACCCGCAGCAGACCCACCTGGCAGCTCAGGGGCAGCTCGCCGATCTCATCGAGGAAGAGGGTGCCACCGTTCGCCAGCTCGAACCGGCCCGGCCGCGTGGTGACCGCCCCGGTGAACGCCCCCCGCTCGTGCCCGAACAGCTCGCTCTCGAACAGGCTCTCGGGGATGGCGCCGCAGTTGACCTGCAGAAACGGCTGCGCGCTGCGATCGGACTGCGCGTGGACAGCGCGGGCCACCACCTCCTTGCCGGTGCCGCTCTCGCCCGTGATGAGAACGGTGCTCGGTGAGCGCGCGACCTTCCCGATGAGCGCGAAGATGTCCCGCATCGCGGGGGTCTCTCCGATGATCGAGCCCCGCCAGCGCCCCCGCCGCGCGTCCGCGGAGGCCAGCACCCGCTCGGTGACCTGCCGCAGCTCGTGGGCGTCGAACGGCTTGGTGATGTAGTCCTGCGCGCCCGCCTTGATCGCCTCCACCGCCGAGCCCACGGTGCCGTGGGCCGTGATGAGGATGACCGGAAGATCCGGGTGGTGGGTGCGGCAGTGCGCCAGCAGCGCCATGCCGTCCACGCCTGGCATGCGCAGATCGGTGATCACCAGATCGACGTCGCCGGGCAGCAGCGCCAGGGCCGCCGCGCCGTCCTCTGCGGTCACCACGTCGTGCCCCGCCCGCCGCAAGAGCGTCGCCAGGACCTTCCGGATGCTGGCTTCGTCGTCGACGATGAGGACGCGGTGACGCATGGGCAATTCGGCCTGCTGGGGCGCGGGGCTTCTCGATGTCCGTATGAGACGCTATCCTTGCCCGCTACGACGGGCCGGATCCAGCCGGCCCCGGGAGGCTCCATGATCCGCTTCGCCGCCCTCGCCCTGCTGGCCTGCCTGCTGGGCCCCGCCCCCGCGCGCGCCTCCGGGGAGGTCGCCGCCGACTTCTCCCTGCGTGATCTCACCGGTCAGTCAGTGAGCCTCAGCGAGCTGAAGGGCAAGGTGGTCGTCGTGAATTTCTGGGCGACCTACTGCGGACCCTGCATGGTGGAGATGCCGCACCTGCAGGCGATGTACACCGAGCTGCAGTCGCGGGGCTTCGAGGTGCTGTCGATCAGCATCGACGAGGCGCGGCAGGCGGGCATGGTCAAGTCCATCGCCAAGCGCAACGGGCTCACCTTCCCGGTGCTTCACGACAAGGAGACCACCGTGGTCTCGCAGTACAACCCCTCCAAGGTGCTCCCGTACACCGTGGTGATCGACAAGGACGGGCGCATCCACGCCGTCCACCAGGGCTACACCCCCGGTGACGAGGTGGGGCTGAAGGAAGAGATCGTCGCCCTGCTCGATGCGGCCGCGACCCCGTGATCTCCCCGATCGTCGCCACGCTGCTCTCGGGCGCCGCCTGGGGCTTCGATCTGTACGGTACAGGCGCGCTCAGCGGCGCCACCGTGCAGGTGAACTCCGACCTTGAGGTGCGCTATCACCAGAATTCCGACGTCCTGGAGGACTTCGAGGATCGCCCGCTGCTGCTGGACTACTGGGAGCAGGTCGAGCGCCTCAACCTGCTGCTCTCCAAGCCCGGGCTGACGATCGGCGCGCAGATCGACGAGGTGGCGCTCTTCGGCAACCGCTACATCCTGGAGACGCCCGACGGCACGCAGGAGCTGTTTCACGAGCGCGATCTCTACGACGACACGGTGCTGTCTGCCTGGGACGACGCGGTGGTGGTGGCCGAGAAGCTCACGTTTCAGCGGCGCTGGGATCACGTGACCCTGTCTCTAGGAGACACCTACGCCAGCTTCGGCCGGGGCATCGCGCTCAACATCATCAAGAACACCGACATCGACGTCGACACCAGCATCCGCGGCGCGCGGGTGAAGGCCGGGGCCGGTGATCTCGAGGTCACCGCGGTGAGCGGCCTGTCGAATACGCAGCTCGTCAGCCGGCAGCTCCCCAACGTGGGCATCGGCGACGACGTGCCGCACATGGTCTCGGGCGTTCGCCTCGAACACTACGGCGTGGGGCCCGCCCAGGTGGGGGTGCACGGGGTGGTGTACGCCTTCGGTCGCGCCGCAGACGCCGAGCTGGACGGGCGCAACCGCTACGGGCAGTCGGTGGACGTGGTTGTCGACGGCGTCTCTGTCGATCTGCCCGGGGTGCTGGGGATCGACTGGAGCGTAGAGGGCGACCTGTTCGGATACCGGGGCGAGGAATTCGCCACCGAGGGCGAGACCGGCCACGTGCTGTACGCCTCCGCCAACGCCTACCCCGGGAAGAGCATCCTGCTGGTGGAGGCCAAGACCAGCGAGAACTCCGAGCGCCTCAACCTGCTCACCACCCCCGAGGGCTGGGAGGCCGGCGCGGTGCCCACCCTGGAGTACGAGCGGGTGATCACCGAGGACGGCTCCGCGGCCATCAACTCCAACGAGCTCTCCGGCGCCCGGGTCCGCTGGGACCATGTCGTCAAGCCCGGGGCGCTGCTGCCGTACGTGCAGGTCTCTGCGTTCCGCGACGAGGACACCGGCGGGCTGCACTTCAACAGCACCCCCGAGAACATCGGGCACGTCGTCGCCGGCATTCAGGCGATCAAGGGCCACCGCGTCATCCAGCTCAACGGCGGCTATCGCATGGACGTGCGCGATGATCCCGCCGAGGGGGCCGATCGGCTGGCCCACGTCGACGGCGAGCTGCACGTGCCGGTGGGCGGCCACGACGCCATCGAGCTGATCGTCGACGCCCGCTCGTTTCAGTGGGGGGTCAACCCCGGGCAGCAGACCGACTTCGTCGAGCTGGTCAACGCGCTGGCGTGGCACCGCGGCGAGAAGCTGGTGATCACCGTCTTCCAGGACTACACCGACAACCCGCTGATCAACAGCGAGGGCAACCTCTCCGAGAACGTCTACGGCGCGGTGGAGGTGCTCGTGAAGCCGAAGCCGTCCAGCACCTTCCGGGTGTTCTACGGGGCGTACAAGGCCGGGATCCGCTGCTCTGGCGGACAGTGTCGGAGTTTGCCCGGGTTCGAGGGCGGCAAGGTGAGCTGGCAGACCGTCTTTTAGGGCGCCCGATCCACGCGGGGCGGCGGGTCTCGCTGTCGACCCGAGCCGTGGTTCGCTGCTCGTGGTTCGTGGAATCGTGCTCACGCGGATCGCGAGATCGCGGATCGCGGGATCGCGGATCGCGGGATCGCGGGATCGTGGAATCGCGAGATCGTGAAGTCGTGGGATCGTGGAATCGCGAGATCGTGAAGTCGTGGCGCCGCGGAATCGAGCCCCGAGCACGAGGATCGAGAACGAGCACGAGGATCGAGCACGAGGTTCGAGCACAAGAACGGACAGGAGGATCGACTGCTCCACGGCAGCAGGAAGAGCGAGCGCGAGTTCCAAGGATCAAGATCCGTTCCCCCCGGCGCCACTCCCCGGAACATTCCCCCGCCAGACCGTGTCTCCCCCGCTGGCGCGCCCGCCCCCCCGTTCATAAAGAGCCGCGGCACCGGGCCTCGCTGCAGAGACCTCCCCGTCCCAGGAAGACACCACCATGCTCCATCCCCTCGCGCTCACCCTGGTCGCGGCCGCCCAGGCCGGGCAGATCAAGATCACCAGCGTCGACGCCTCATCGACCGAGCCCGAGCAGGAGGGGGTGGACTACGAGCCCTCCAACGTCAAGGATCTCAAGCAGTCCACCGTGTGGGTCGAGGGCGTCTCGGGCTCCGGGCTGGGCGAGTGGGTCGAGGTTCACTTCGACGGCACCCACGAGGTGGCGGAGTTCCAGATCTGGAACGGCAACTGGTACACCTTCGACTTCTGGCACCGCCACAACCGGGTCAAGGAGCTGGAGGTCGAGCTGGGCGACGGCACAAAGCACACCTTCACCCTGACCGACGAGATGGCTCCCGAGCGCGTCAAGCTGCCGAAGGCCGCCCGCACCTCCTCGATGCGCTTCAAGGTCAAGGGCATCTACGACGGCAACACCTTCAACGACACGTGCATCTCGGAGATCCGCGTCTTCGACAGCAAGCCCGACGACGCCGTGGCGGTGAGCCGGTACACGACCAGCTCGACCTACCCGGCCGACGCCGACGGCAACTACGAGCCGGCCAACATGAGCGACAGCCTGCTCGACTCGATGTGGTGCGAGGGCAACAAGGGAGGCGACGGCACCGGCGAGTGGATCCGGTTCGACTTCGGCACCTCCCGCTCGGTCTCCAAGCTGCGGCTGCGCAACGGAAACGCCTTCAGCTTCTCGTTCAACATGAAGGCCAACCGCGCGAAGGCCGCGACGCTCACCTTCTCCGACGGCTCCACCGAGGACGTCACCATCAAGCCGTCGATGATGGAGCAGACCATCTCGTTCGCGCCGCGGGACACCAGCAGCGTGAAGGTCACCTTCACCGAGGTGTCGCTTGGAAAGGAGTTCAACGACCTGTGCATCTCTGAGGCGGCGTTCCTGGAGTAGTCTGCTGGGTAGTCCTCCAACGGGGACGGCGGACGCGCGCGCTTCGTGCAAGAATGGGTCGGCACTGGCCGAGGTGGATGATGGTGGGATCGAGGGACCTGATCGCAGGGCGCAAGATCGTGGAGGCCCGGATCGTGGGAGCCCTGCTCGTGGGCGGGCTCGTGGTCGCGATGGGCTGCGAGAGCGATCAGAGCATCGTGCGGCAGGAGGTGACGGATCTCTTCTACCAGGAGCCCACCAACGAGGTGGATATCCTGTGGGTGGTCGACAACAGCCTGTCGATGGAAGACGAGCAGGCAGGCATCGGCGCCAAGTTCGACTCGTTCATCGGCTCGCTCGAGGCCACCAACATCGACTTCCACATCGGCGTGGTGACCACCGACATCGACGACCCCGACCAGAACGGCAAGCTCCAGGCGCCGCTGGGCGAGGACCTCTACATCACCCCCGAGACCCCTGACTACAGCGTGTCGTTCGCAGAGCGCGTGGCCGTGGGCACTGGCGGATCGGACAAGGAGCGGGGCATCGAGGCCGCGCTGGTGGGGCTCACCGAGCCGGTGGTCTCCGGCTACAACGGCGGGTTCGTGCGCGACGGCGCCACCCTGTCCATCATCTACCTGTCAGACGAGAACGACTGCACGGATCGCGGCGCCCTGAACGGCAACGACGACGCGTCCGCCTGCTACGACAACAACGACGATCTCGTCGCGCTGCCCGATCTCATTCAGGACTATCAGGACATCAAGACCGACGGATCGCGGGTGCTGGTCTCCTCCATCGTCGGTCCCGAGATCGTCGAGAACTGCGAAGGTGCCAAGCCGGGATTCCGCTACGAGGGCATGGCCGAGGCGTTCGGTGGCGTGCAGGAGAGCATCTGCTCGACGGACTTCGGCGCGATCATGGAGGAGCTGGGGCTGCAGGTCTCCGGCGTGATGACCAGCTTCCAGCTCAGCGAGTACGCGGTGGAGTCCACCATCGTCGTGTATGACGACGAAGATATCGTCGAGGCCGACACCAGCGACGGCTGGAGCTACGACGCCGAGTACGCCATCCTCTACTTCCACGGCTCCGGCATACCCGAGCGCGGCTCGGAGATCACCGTGATCTACGAGGTCGCTGGCTGATCCGCCAGCGCCGCGAGGGCAGGCCCCAGCGTGGCGAGGTCTTGCAGGGAGTGAAGATCGACGCCGCAGTCGGGCACCGCCCACGCGGGGGTGCCGAGCGCTGAGACCGCCTCGGCATGCTGCGCGGAGATCCGCGCCTGGCTGGCGTGGCTCTCGCGCACCGCTGCCATCATCTCCGCCCAGCGCTCGGACGACAGCGGACCCTCTGCGGGCAGCGCCGCGGCCTCAAATGGATGCGCCGGCGCGGGCATCACCCGGTTGACGACGAACCCTCCGAAGGGCAGACCCCGCTCGGCGAGCAGATCGCGGAACGCCAGCGCCTCCCGACGTGAGGCCGCGGCGGTGGACGTGACCAGCAGGAAGCGTGTCTGGGGAGCTCCCAGCAGCTCCGCCACCCGCTGGGAGCGCTGCCGGAAGCCTTCTGAGAGCTCGCGGAACGCCTCGAAGAACGCGGCGATCTCACCGATGGTTCCCCGACCCAGGAGGCGCCGGAGCACCCGGGCGAGGGCCTCGGAGCCCAGCTCCAGCGCCCGCCAGCCGCCGCGGCTCGCGGGCATCACCAGCCAGCGCAGCACGCCCTGGTCCATCAGACCCGACATGCGCTCGGAGGCCCGCAGGAAGTCGAGGGCCTGACGCGTGGGCGGAGTATCGACCACCACCACGTCGTAGTCGCCTTCCTGGGCGAGCTGGAGCAGCCGCTCCTGGGCCATGTACTCGTGCGCGCCGCCCAGCTTGCTGCTGGCGAACCGGTAGTAGCGGTTGCCCAGCACCGCCTCGGCGGCGGCGGGCCCGGGGGCGTAGCGGGTGATGAGGCCGTCGAACGTGGTGCGCGCGTCCAGCATGAGGGCGTCGAGCGCTCCGCCGGGCGCGGGAGAGAGCTCCGAGATGTCGATGGGCCGCGCGGTGTTGTCGAGCTGCAGCCCGAGGCTGTCGGCGAGTCTGCGGGCAGGATCGATGGTGAGCACCACCACCCGCGCGCCGTCCAGCGCGATGCGGAGGGCTAGCGCGGCGCTGATGGTGGTCTTCCCCACGCCGCCCGAGCCGCAGCAGATAAGCACCCGCGCGGTCACGCGGCCCCCAGGCAGGCGCCGACGCGCTCCAGATCTTCCCGCCTCAGGTCTCCGCCGTCGCTTGGGAGCCAGGGCACGCGATCGAGGGGAACCCCCAGCGTCTGCGTGAGCCGCTCCGTGGCGGCCCGCTGCCGCAGCGCGCGATCGAGGCGGGTCTGGGTGAGCGCGACGGCGCCAGCGATGGCGGGATCGGAGAGGTCCCCCAGGACGCTCCGCGCGACGGCCCAGTCGGCTTCGGCGTCGTCGAGCGCGAAGGGGGGAGGCGCCAGGAGGTTCATCACGGCGCGGCTCACGCAGCGTCGGCTGCCGCCGAGGCGCTCCCACAGCTCGACGGTCTCGCGGACGGGCATCTCCTCGGGGAGGCACACCAGGATGAGCGCGGTGCGCTCGGGATCGCTCATGACCACCTCTACCTGCCGGACCTCTTCGTAGAACGGACCGGAGCGGGTCAGCTCCATCATCGAGCGGCACGAAGCCAGCATGGTGAGGCCGTGGCCGGTCGCGGGGGCGTCGACCACCACGCGGTCCCAGAGGGGGCGGCGGTCGGTGCGTCCCTGGCGCCACAGGTCGAAGATCTTGCCGAGCTGGACCGCGTCGTGCAGCCCCGGGATAGCGTCGAGGAAGGGGCCCATCACCCGGTTGCGGAAGACCATGTCGTACAGGCGCGCGAAGCGTATCTGCTGGACGACGTGCTCCTCGATGGCCGCCTCGGGCGTCAGGGTGAGGTGCCACAGCGGGAGATCGTCGGTGAGCGGCTCGGGGCTGTAGGGGGCGGCGCTGCGTCCGAAGAACGACGGGATGCGGTCGGCCCCCGACACCTCCACCACGAGCGTGCGCTCGCCGGCGCCAGCGCTGCGCAGCGCGAGAGACGCGGCGACGGTGCTCTTTCCGACGCCACCCTTGCCCGTGACGATCAGGATCGGCTGTGGGGGCAGGGGGTGGGGGATGGGGCGGCCCGAGGTGGTGGTGTGGTGTGCGGCTCTCGCGGGGGGCACCTATCGAGGTGGTGGGCGCCTTGACCAGCGATCGTACATTCGGATAGGCACTCCTCGCCTTCGGGGGACCCATGCCGATCTATGAGTACCGATGCGCGGGCTGCGGGCACGAGTTCGAGCTGCTCCAGCGTATCTCCGCGCCACCACCGGACACCTGCGAGTCCTGCGGGGAGGGGCCGCTCTCGAAGCTCATCTCCCGCACGTCGTTCGTGCTGAAGGGAGGGGGCTGGTACAAGGATCACTACGGTCTGAAGTCTGGCGGCGACAGCTCCGGCAGCGAGAGCAGCTCCGACTCCGGAAGCTCGAGCGACTCCTCAGGCTCTTCCGGATCCGACAGCTCTTCGGGCTCCTCTGCCAGCTCGAGCGACTCCTCAGGCTCATCGGGCTCTGGCAGCTCCGGCGCGTCCGTTGACTGAGCGGCTCGACGGCCGCAGGCTGGCGCGGCGCCTCTCGGGGCCCCTGCGCGAGCGGATCTCCGCGCTTCCCCGCGCGCCCGGCCTGGCGGTCGTCTGCGTGGGAGATGATCCAGCCAGTCACGTCTACGTCGGAAAGAAGGCCGCGCGCGCCGCGGCGCTGGGTCTGCACCACCAGGGGCTGTTCCTTCCGGCCGACACCTCCCAGGCGGCGCTGCATGCGCAGATCGACGCGCTCTGCGCAGATCCCGCGATCGACGGCGTGCTCCTGCAGCTCCCGCTGCCCCCGCCGCTGGACGCCGTCGCGGCGATTCTCCACATCGACCCCGCGCGCGACGTGGACGGGCTGCACCCGATGAACGTCGGTCGGCTCAGCCGCGGGGAGGGGGCGCTGGTCCCCTGCACGCCGAAGGGCGTGATGCACCTCCTGACGGACTTCTTGTCCGCGAGCAACCTGTCGTCGGCCAGCGTGTCGTCGGGCAAATCGCTGAGCGGCGCTCGGGCGGTGGTGGTGGGGCGCAGCAACATCGTGGGCCGTCCCATGGCGATGCTGCTGGAGCAGGCCAACGCAACGGTGACGATCTGCCACAGCCGCACGCGCGATCTGGCGGAGCACACCCGGGTCGCCGACGTGCTGGTCGTCGCGGTGGGGCGGCCCGAGATGATCACAGGTGAGATGGTCAAGCCCGGCGCGGTGGTGATCGACGTGGGGATCCATCGGCGCGCCGACGGCACCCTGTGCGGAGACGTCCACCAGCCGTCCGTGACGGGGGTGGCCCGCGCGCTCACGCCCGTCCCCGGCGGGGTAGGGCCGATGACCGTGGCGATGCTGATGCACAACACGGTAGGGGCGGCGGAGCGCCGGCTCGGTGTCGGCTGAGCGCGCCCCGGGCTGATCCCTTCGCGGTGGTCCTCGGCGTCGCCCAGGACGCCGGACATCCCCAGGCGGGCTGCGTCCGACCCTGCTGCGCGCGCGCGCTGAAGGACCCCTCGCTGGGGCACCGGGTGGTCAGCCTGGGCCTCGTGGATCCGGGGGCGGGGCGCTGGCTGATCGACGCCTCGCCAGATCTGGCGAGGCAGCTCGCGATGCTGGGCGGCCCGCCAGACGGCATCCTCATCACCCACGCCCACATCGGGCACATCACCGGCCTGCTTCAGCTCGGACGCGAGGGGATGGGCGCTCGGGGGCTCACGGTGTGGGCGCTGCCGCGGATGGCGCGGTTCCTGGCGCAGGCCCCCCCCTGGGAGCAGCTGGTGCGGCTGGGGAACATCCGGCTGGCGCCGCTGCGCGTCGGGGAGCAGGTGGCGCTGTCGGAGCGGCTGCGCGTCACGCCCGTCGCGGTGCCGCATCGCGACGAGTACTCCGAGACGGCCGGGTTCATGGTGGCCGGACCGCGGCGGAGGGTGCTGTGGGTGCCCGACGTCGATCACTGGAGCGGGTGGGACGCCGACGGATGGATACGCCGGGCAGACGTCGCCTGGTTGGACGGCACGTTCTTCGACGCCTCCGAGGTGTCGGGGCGCGACCGCGCGGAGATCCCGCACCCCATGATCGCGGACAGCCTGGTGCGGTTCGGGGGCCTGGCGCGGGCGGGGGAAACGCTGGAGCGGGGACGTATCCGGTTCATCCACCTCAACCACAGCAACCCCGCGCTGGATCCGGGGAGCGATGCGGCGGCGAAGATCCGCGCGGCGGGCATGTCCGTGGCCGTGGAGGGCGAGGTGGAGCGGTTATGAGCTGGGTCGTCTCGGTAGGCGTGAATCGCCCAGAACACGATCAATGACAAGCCAAACAGTGGAGCTCAAGTCATGGCCTGGTTCATCACCTTGATCGTCCTGCAGGGCTGTCTCAACATCACTGAGGCGGACTGGACGGCGCGCTTCGACAACGACAACGATGGCTTCTCGCGCGAGGAGGAGTGTGATGATGAAGACCCGGAGACCTACCCCGGCGCGCCAGAGCGATGTGATGAGGTAGATCGCGACTGCAACGGCATCATCGATGACAATGCCTGCGTGGTCTTTACCCGCCGCGCGGGGCCTGACGAGCAGAGGGATCTGTTCATATCCAGCTTGGATGGAAGCGACGAGCGACAGCTCACCGATACACCAGACGTCTCAGAAGATGGGGCGGTGCCTTCGCCTGATCGTTCGGTCATTCTTTACTCCGTCGATGGAGGAGAGCGGTGGTGGGTCGATCGCTTTGGATCGACGTCGCAGCACTGTCTCTCCGTCGAGGAGAGCATCGAATTCGAGAACGCGGGCTCTCGAGACTACGATCGCATCGACGGCGTGGCGTGGTTCCAGAGTGACGCCATCATCGTGAATCGTGGCATCACCGATCCCTCCAACAACAACACATCCGGAAACTACCTCGCCGAGTTGGTCGCCTTCGACGACGGTGTCTGTACTTCTGATCATCCAATGTTCACGGAGGTGGCGATCTCCACTGCGCTCGGCGGCTGTTGTGATCACCAGGTGCAGATCAAGCATGCGTTCAGCTCTTGCCCCGGAGACTTCGTGATCCGTGGGATGGAGCAGGCCTGGGAGCCGATGTCTGACTTGTATCGATTCCGGCTGTCCACGTGGGAGTTCGGTCCGATTCACGACGACGCGGCGAACGGCGACAGGGATGACTACCGGGACGGCGGTGAGCTGAGGATCAACAACGCCGAGGACGCCGTAGCCTGGTCCCACAACTTCGTAGAGGGCTGGAACGAAGGGGTGGACGAAGACGAGAACGACTTCTGGCTGGTCAGTAAGGCCGGCCCAGAATAAGAGCCTTCCAGAACGGGTTATGAAGGTCAGGTT
>CAYXGP010000228.1:0-12777 GCA_964464515.1 uncultured Enterobacterales bacterium | reverse complement strand
GGGGGGGGGGGGGGGGGGGGGGGGGGGGGGGGGGGCGGGGGTGGGGGGGGGGGGGCGGGGGGCCCGCGCCCCGCCGCCCATCCGGGGACGCTCAAGGGACGCACGCAGCGCCTCGACGTCGATCTGATCGGCGTCGACCATGCGCACCTCGCCGTGCGGGGAGGCGCGACGGCGGCGCGGGCGGCGGGGCTCCGGCGCTGGCTCGGGCGCCTCGAATTCTTCGATGACTGGATTGGTGGGGCGCACGATCCTGCGGCGACCGACGCGGCGACGCGGCGCGGGCGTGGCCTCTTCGGGGAGGGGGACGCCCGGGTGCAGCGGCAGGACATTCGCGGCGCTCGGAGGAGCGGCGTGGCTGTCGGGCTGTCGCACAGGGGCGCCGCGTCGAATGACCTCGGGGCGGCTGCTGGGGGTGCGAGAGCGCCGACGCTGCGGGCGCCGCGGCTGGAAGGGGGGGATGTTGAGGCGGCTGCGCTCAGCGCGGACCTCCTCGAGGGTCACGCCGGCCTCGAAGGAGATGTCGGCGTCGGGCTCGCGGCCCAGGCGGTGTTGGAACTCCGACAGCTCTGGCACACCAGATCGACGGATGTCCACGCCGCCGACGCGCAGACCCGCGCTCGCCAGCCCGCGGCGGATCCGACGCGGGGTGGTGTCGAAGCTCCGCGCGACCCGGCGGATACCCTGTCCTGCATCGAGGCGGCGCAGGACCTCTGGCCACCAGGGCTGGTTTGCTACCGCAGACGAGGTGCCGCGCGCGATCAGACCCGCCTCCAGATCGGGGAGGGAGGCCTCCAGCTCGGCGGCGAGCTCTGCCAGGGGGGTGCGCTGGAGGCGAACGATGAGTCCGTCCCAGTCGAGGTTGGAGAGCTCCATCATCATCCTTGGCGGCGTGGGGGTTTTCGAGCATTGGGGGCCGCGGCGGCGGCTATAACGCGGCGTCGAGTGGTTCCACCGTGCAACTGTTGTTGATCAAGCTACGGTACGAGGGCAAGATGCCGGGGGCGGCAGTATTGCGCAGGTCACATCGGTCGAGTGTGCGACATGAAGTGGTGCTTGAGGAGCCGTCCATGAGAACCAGAAAAACACGGGTGTCCAGATGAGAGTGATGGTGGCCTACCCCCCGATGGAGTCGGAGAAGGGGAGCCCGATGCTTACCCAGAACCGCCAATTCCAGTGGTTCACCGAGCCCAGCTACCTGTATCCCTGCGTCCCCGCCTACGCGGCCAGCCTGCTCCAGGAGCGGGGGCACCGCGTGTCATGGGTGGACTGCATCGCGGAGCGCAAGGACTGGGGACAGTTCCAGCGAATGCTGGAAGACGAGCGGCCCGAGATGATCCTCATGGAGACCAAGGCGCCGGTCATCCGACGTCACTGGGAGATGATCGATCGCATCAAGGAGATCGTCCCCGGGATCCAGACGGTCCTGATGGGCGACCACGTCACGGGCAACCCCACCGAGACGATGGAGAAGTCAAACGCCGACTACGCCTTCACCGGCGGCGACTGGGACTTCCTGGCGGAGAGCCTGGTCGATCACATCGAGAAGGGCTCGTCCCTCGCCGGCGGTATCTACCACAAGAACTCCGACGGCACCTACGGCACCTCCGGGCCGCCGGAAGACATCGGCGATCTCGACTCGCTGCCGTTCATCGATCGCGATCTCACCAACGCCCACCTGTACTTCGAGAAGTGGAAGAAGCGTCTGCCGTTCATGTGGACGATGGCGGGCCGCGACTGTCCCTATGGGCGCTGCACGTTCTGCTCGTGGACGGTCACCTACCCGAAGTTCCGCACGATGAGCCCCACGCGGCTGTGCGACGAGATGGATCACCTCATCAAGAACTACGGGGCCCGCAACATCTTCGATGACACCGGCGCGCTGCCCTCCGGCAACTGGCTCATCCGCCTGTGCAACGAGATGATCGATCGGAAGATCAACGAGAAGATCGTCTTCGACTGCAATTTCCGGTTCGACTACTTCACCTCGCGCAACTGCGAGCTGATGAAGAAGGCGGGGTTCCGCAAGCTCATCCTGGGCATCGAGTCGGCCTCGGAGCGCACGATCGACGTGCTCGACAAGTCGCTCACCCGCGAGCAGATCATCGAGGGGTGCAAGATGGCGGCGTCGGCTGGCCTGGAGTGCCACCTCACGCTGATGGTCGGCTACCCCTGGGAGACCAGGGAGGACGCCCTCGAGACCCTCAAGCTGGCGCGGTACCTGATGTACAACGGGCTGGCCGCTCACCTCCAGGCCACCGTCATCATGCCCTACCCGGGCACCCCGCTGTTCGAGCTGTGCCAGCGCAACGGCTGGATACGCTTCTCCGCGACCGACTACGATCGCTACGACATGACCGAGCCTGTCTGCGTTCTCACCGACATGGATCAGGAGGAGGTGGTGCAGATGGCGGGGCAGTTCTACAAGCTCTACCTGCACCCGCGGTTCGTCTACAACCAGCTCCGGACCCTCAATTCCCTGGAAGACCTGGACTACCTGACGCGGGGCGCCAGGGCGATCTGGGGGCACATCAAGGACTTCGCGCACATGCGGGGTGAGGGCGTGGTGGCCGCCAAGTAGCCGCAGCTCTCCGGAGGGTCCGATTCTCCGGGGGAGCCCGATTCTCCTGGCAGGGTCCGCGCTACCAGTCGCGGGCGGCGATCTCCACCGGCGGGCTGGGGTGCGCCTGCCGATTGACTTGGACGCTGACTTGATTCGCCTCCACGCCGTGATCTGCGAGCACGGCCCGAGCGGCCTCCAGCGCCAGCTCGGGGCGGTTGTTCTTCTGGGACAGATGGGCCAGCAGCAGGTGGCGCAGGGGCTCGCCGATCCCCCGGTTCAGCAGGGCGGCGGCCTGCGTATTTGACAGGTGACCGTGGCCGGAGCGGATGCGCTGCTTGAGCGGCCAGGGGTAGTCTCCCAGGCGGAGCAGCTCGGGGTCGTGGTTGAACTCCAGCGACGCGACGGTGAGGGTGGCGAGCTTGCTGGCGACCAGCGCGGTGGGGCGACCGAGGTCGGTGATCACCCCCACCCACACACCGCCTGAGCGGACGCGGTAGCCCACCGGCTCGCGGCTGTCGTGGGGGACAGGGAAGGGATCTACGCGCAGGTGCTTCAGCGCGAACTCCGTCCCGGGCTCGATCGTCTCGATGGCGTCCGGGGTGACCTTCGGGCGCAGGCCTGCTCGGGTGCCCTGCGTCATGAAGAACGGCACGGGGCGTCCCGCGCGGACCGCCAGCCGTCGGCAGAGCACGCGGGCACCCGCGACGTGGTCTCCATGCTCGTGGGTGAGCAGGACCGCGTTCACCGGCGCGTCGCGGAGTCCCACCGACTCCATGCGGGTCAGCACCTGACGGGCGGAGACTCCGCAGTCGATGAGCACCCCCGCATGGTCATCCCCCACATAGGTACAATTTCCCTTGGATCCCGACGCCAGACTGGCTACACGAACCCGCCGACGGAAGAGTGAGAGACTCATGGAGCAGCTCCCACAGCTGTGTCGGGGTGCCCAGTGCGAAAACAATCAACACAGTAGTTGCACCTCTCCTCCAGATATGGCATTTCCCTTTCTGAGGTTGTGGTTGGAGCGCTCTGATGGTCGAGATGTTCACCGAATTGATAATGGCTACCGCGGTTGTCTACGGTTTGGGGATGATTTTCCGCTGAGCCGTGCGCGGAATTTTTCGCCGCGATTTCGCCACTTGCGCCGCGAGGCGTGTTCGTGAGTCCGCACTGGTGGGTCGGGTTTCCTGGGGCGGGGCTTCCAGGATTGATAGGGCTCTCGAGCGCGCTGGGCGCGACCGCGCTGCCCCTGGTGACCGACGTGGCAGATCGCCAGCTCGGGGCGTGGTGGCGTGCGGGAGAGCTGATGGTGGGCGTCGAGGCTGAAGGGATCGCGCTGCGGCCGCTGGTCGGGCCCGATCCCATCTCCCTGCCGCAGGACCTCTCCGCATGGCAGGTGATCGGCGCGTCCTGCGCTGACGCACCGCAGGCGACGTTCACGCTGGGGGAGAGGGTGGTCGTGGCGCGCGCGGTCGGCTCGGCAGAGCAGCCGCGGGTGCAGCTCGTCGTGGATGACGAGGTCAGGGCTGAAGGCTCCCTGGCGCGTCCCGCGGTCCCGTGCGAGATCGTGGTCGCCCAGCTCGATCCGCTGCCCGGCCTGGAGATCCTGGTGGCGTGGCGTGCGGGAGACGGCGACGCGGTGGTGCGCGGTCTGAGCATCTTCCGGGCGCCGGTCAGCCTGCCTTGAGCCTGCCATGAGAAGGGACCGGGCCCAGACGCCGGGCCGCCGGTCGGGCCAGGGGTCCAAGCAGAAGTCGGGCCGGAGGTAGGACCAGGGATTGGGGCTGTCGTCGGGGTTCAGTTGCCGAACATCGGCGGGAGGCTGCCGCCCAGCTGGATGAGGGGCGCGGTCTCTTCGGCGGTCGTCTCAGCCACAGGTGCCTGCGCGCTCACCGTGTCGGCGGGGAGCCAGCCGAAGGTCATCCCACGGCGCACGCGGATCATGTCGTCCTTTCGGGTGACGATCTCCAGCTTCTCGTACAGGGCCGTGTCGCCCACAGAGAGCTCAGCGTCAGGCCAGCGCAGCAGCGGCGTGACCGTCTCGACCCACACGTGGGTGGTCGAGGGGGCGGCCGCGGGAGGCGACGGATCCTGGGCCAGCGCAGGCTCGGTGAACGCGATGATCAGGGCAAACCACATGCCGGTCAGGTAACGGGGGCCCCCGAGGAGGTCCACCGACGATAGACCGACGTCCATGTCCTCCTCCCTGGCGATCGTCGGCCGCTTCGCGATCTTCTGCGGGCAGGTGGGGCGCCGTCTGCCGCGAATGGCCGACTCGCTGCTGCTCGGCGAAGCGGCGGTGCATCTGTGGACCACCACCGTCCGCTGCGTCCTGCCGGTCGTGGCCGTGACGTTCCCGCTGGGCATGGTGATCGCGCTGCAGGGGCTGGAGATCTTCCGCGCGTTCGGCGCGGAGCGCATGCTGTCGTCGCTGATCAGCGTCGCGGTGCTGCGGGAGCTGGCGCCGGTGCTGGCGAGCGTGCTGGTGGCGGCCCAGGGGGGCGCGAGCTGCGCGGCGGCCCTGGGATCGATGCGCATCCGAGAGGAGCTGGACGCCACGTCCGTGATGGCGCTGGACGGCATCGCGCTGCATGTGCTGCCGCGGGTGCTGGGTCTGTCGCTGGCCTGTCCGCTGATCGGGCTGGCCGGCTCGGTGGCGGCGGTGGCGGGCAGCTACTTCACCGCGGTGGTGATGCGGGGGGAGACCGGCGGCATCTTCCTGGCGGAGCTGTGGAGCCTGACCACGCCCATGGACCTGGGCGCGAGCATGCTCAAGACGCTCTGCTTCGGGGTGACCATCGGCCTCATCGCGGCCTACAACGGCTTCACGGCCAGCGGAGGCGCGGCGGGCGTGGGCCGCGCCGTCAACGACACGGTGGTCTACAGCGTGCTCTGCTTCATCGGGCTCAACTACCTGCTCACTTCAGCGCTGTTCGGGGCCCTCTCATGATCGGGGTGCTGTCATGATCGGCGAGGGGCTGGCGGGCCTGGGGCGGTACGCGCTGTTCGTGCGTCGGCTGGGGCGGGCGCTGTGGCAGCACGGCATCTCGCGAGAGGCGGCCGTCGCGGAGGCGTACCAGATCGGCGTGCGGAGCATGCCCATCCTGCTGGTGATCGGGGCGTTCGTGGGCACCAACCTCACGCTCCAGGGCTACGCGGCGTTTCAGCCGCTGGGAGGCCGCAGGCTGGTCGGGATGTTCGTCGCGCTGGCGGGGGTGCGGGAGCTGGCGCCGATCATCGCCGCCAGCATGGTCGCGGCCAAGGCCGGCACAGAGATGGCCAGCCAGCTCGGGGTGATGCGCATCCAGGAGCAGATCGACGCCCTGGAGGTGATGGCGGTCAACCCGCTGGCGCACCTCGTCGGCCCCCGGCTGGTGGGCATCATGCTGGTCCTGCCCGCGCTCACCCTCATCTCGATCTTCACGATGCTCTGCGCGGCCTACCTGGTGGCGGTGTTCCAGCTCAATCTGAACGGGCGCACATTCCTGCACTTCGCCGCCGACGGCATCGCGCCGCTGGACTTCGTGTACGCCATGCTCAAGGCGCTGGTCTTCGGCGGGGTGATCTGCACCATCTCCTGCCTGTCAGGCCTGCGCTGCGGGCCGGGGCCGGTGGGCGTGGGGCAGGCCACGAACCGCGCGGTGGTGGCCTCTGCGGTGGCCTGCGTCATCCTGAACTACCTGATGAGCGAGGTGCTGTACGGCGGGCAGGGGGGAGCAACGCCCTGAACCCGGCTGCTCGGTGGGGCCGATGGGACGCGGTCAGTGGGGAACATTGACATTTATGAAAATAGATATATGTCTAAATTGCCGAGTGGGGCATGTGTAGCCCCGGGGTGATCACGGAGGTGAGCCATGCCGCCCGAAGACATCGAGACCCTGGTGTCCTTCTTCAAGGCTCTGTCCCACGAGAGCCGGCTGCGTATCGTCGGTCTGCTGGCCGAGAGCCCACGCTCGGTCGATGAGCTGGCGGCGCTCCTGGGGCTGACCGCCCCCACTGTCAGCCACCACCTGGCGCGGCTCAGGGCCATCGGTCTGGTGGAGATGGAGCGCGAGGGGACCACCCACATGTACCGGCTGCTCACCCGCCGGCTGGAGACCCTCAGCCGGGAGATCCTGGCGCCGGAGACGCTCGACTCCGTGGGCTCCGCGCCCCCGCGGGCCTTCGAAGACAAGGTGCTCGCTTCGTTCCTCGACGGTCCGCGTCTACGAAGCATCCCAGCCACTCGAAAGAAGCGCGCGGTCATCCTGGACTGGCTGGTCGAGCGCTTCGAGCGCGATCGGGACTACCCGGAGCGCGAGGTCAACGACATCATCGCGCGTCACCACCCGGACACCGCGACCCTGCGGCGGGAGCTGGTCGGGGCGAACCTGATGTCGCGTGAGCGCGGTGTGTATCGGCGGACGGCGTGATCGCCGGCGCAGCGATTCGGGAAGATGCCCTGATCTCGGTCCGTGATCTGTGGAAGTCGTTCGGCGATCGAGTGGTGCTCCGGGGCGTCTCCCTGGACATCCCGGAGGGGCAGACCACGGCGATCATGGGGCCGTCTGGCACCGGCAAGAGCGTTCTGCTCAAGCACGTCGTGGGTCTGCTGTCGCCCGACAGGGGCAGCGTGAAGTGCTTCGGGCAGGAGATCGTCGGTATGGACGAGGCGGGGCTGTACGCCGTGCGGCGTCGGATGGGCATGCTGTTCCAGCACGGGGCGCTGTTCGATTCGTTGAGCGTGGGGGACAACGTGGGCTTTCCGCTGGTCCACCACGCCCGGGAGCTGCCGGCCGCGGAGCGACGAGCGCGGGTGGACGCGGTGCTGGCGCAGATGGGCCTGCCGGACGCCGCGGATCGCGCGGTCTCGGAGCTGTCCGGCGGTCAGCGGAAGCGGGTGGCGCTGGCCCGCGCCATCGTGATGAAGCCGGAGATCGTGTTGTTCGACGAGCCGAACAGCGGCCTCGACCCGATCACGGCCGACTCCATCGACGCGCTCATCTGCCAGATGAAGAACACGCTGGGCATCACCTTCGTGGTGATCACCCACGACGTCGTGGGCGCTGTGAACGTCGCCGATCGCATGGTTGTCCTCGGCGAGGGCGGTGTGGTGGTGGCCTCGGGGACCACAGCGGAGGTGTTGCGATCGACGCACCCGATGGTGCAGCGGTTCTTCGCGCGCAACCTCCAGCCGCCAGCGTGATGTCTTAGAGAGGGCGCATGTCCAGACGACACGAGATCGGGGTCGGCGCGCTGATGGTCGTGGCGCTGGCAGTGTTGTCGTACATGGCCCTCAAGGTGGGGGCGCTGCGGGGGCTGGGTCGCTCGATCTCCGTCACCGCCGAGCTGGACGACGCCAGCGGACTCACCGAGGGCGCGCTGGTGAAGATCGCGGGGGTGGAGGTGGGCGTCGTGGACGGCCTCACCGTGGTGCGGGACTACGCCGTGGTCACGCTGTCGCTCCAGGAGGAGGCGCTCGTGCGCGCGGACGCCCACGTGATGGTGCGGGCCCGCTCGGTGCTCGGTGAGAAGTTCCTGGAGGTGCTCCCTCAGTCGGAGAGCGCGCCGCTGGTCGCCAGCGGCGGGCAGCTCACCCAGGCTCGCGGGATCACCGAGATCGATCAGCTCGTGAACACCCTGGGGCCCATCCTCACGGCGATGGACTCCGAGCAGCTCGCGCAGGCCCTCGACCACCTCACCGCCGCGATCAACGAGGACCCGGAGCGTATCGATCGCATGCTGGCCTCCACCGAGCTGCTGCTGTCCAACGGCGCGCAGGCCAGTCAGGAGGCTGGTCCGCTGCTCGATGACGCCAGCGCGCTGGTGGACGAGACCCGAGCTGCTGTGGGTGAATTGCACGCGTTTACTGCGGAGGCCCGCCCCATCCTTCACCGGCTGGACGCCACCGTCGCCTCCCTGGCCGACGCCTCTGTGGGCCTGCCCGAGACGGCGGACGAGGCCGGCGCGCTGCTCTCCGAGACCCGGGTGGCTGTCGCCGACGCGCGCGGACTGATCGAGGACGGTCGGCGCGTCACTGCCCGGGTGGAGGGCTCCTACGGACAGGTCGAGCAGGTGCTCGCCAACCTGACCGAGATCGACAAGTGGGAGCTGCGGCGGCTGCTGCGTGAGGAGGGGGTCCTGGTGCGGCTGCGGGAGTCGGAGGTGCAGGCGGAGTAGCAGCGGCTGGTGGGTCACGCTGCTTGAACGTCGGCACGATCTCCTGACCCGTTGTCCGTTGTGGAGTGGTCGATCTCGGGGATCATGGGTCGCGGTCACGTGGATCGAGGTCACGTGGATCGAGGTCTCGTGGGTCCGCGTCGCCGCGCTTCCGTAGCTGTGGCCGTTCACCGACACGCAAGCCGCTTGACCCGCTATGCGTCGTCGCTGGTCCCCCTGGGCTCCAGCTTCACCGACGCCTCCGAGCCGCGCTTGGCCTCCTCCTTCGGCGACAGGTGAACGCTGGCCTTGATCTCCAGAGAGTAGTTCGTCAGCAGGTGGTGGATGTCCTTGTGGACCTCCATCGCCTCCAGGTAGCCGCGGAATTCCCGGGCCAGCAGGCGCACCACCTCCATCCGGGCCTTGTCGCCGGTCTCGAGCACCGCCCCGAGCACCTCGCGGGCCCGCGGTCCGTCGCGCTCCTCACCCTCGGGCTTGCGACCGCCGTCTCCGTCCCCTTCGCGGAACAGCCGCCGGGCGAAGTCCCGCAGGCGGGGTGGCGGTCGCGCCTCGTCGGGCGGACGACCATCAGGCTGAGGATCTCTGGCCGCTGTACCCCTGGCTGGAGAACCTCTGTGAGCGGAGCCGTCCGGCGGGTCCGGCGTGTCGGTCATCGCTCGGGGACCCGCGAGAACAGATCGGTCGTGCGGACCCACTCCGGCTCGGGCTCGGGGACCATGAACCCGACCAGGTTGGCGGCGTTCGTCAGCACGACGGCCTGCCGCCCATCGACGGCGGGCGGCGTGGTGATGCCCGACAGGTAGATGGGGACCTGCCACTCCCACAGCAGCGCGCCGCTGGTGGTGTCGAGCAGGCTGAGCCCGCCGCCCGAGGCGCTCACCAGGATGCCGGCCTGTGTGGCTACCGGCGTGGTGAGCGCGGTTCCGGTCTCGCTGTCCCAGCTCCACAGCTCATCGCCGGTGCGGGCGTCGACGCAGCGCAGCACGCCGTCGGTGCCGGCGTGGAACAGGAAGGCATGCGGGCCCTCCGCGGTGGGCGCGGGCGTGTCGCCGAAGCCGCCCCACAGCAGGGGCGTCTGGAACGTGCCGACGTCGAGTCGCCAGCGGATGGCGTGGGTCTTCGAGTCCAGGCAGACCAGCGGCTCGGTGTAGCCGCCAGCGATGATGTCGTCGCCCACGACCACCGGAGCAGCGAGCAGATCGGGGTACTGCCCCTCGCCGATCTGCTGCTTCCAGCGCACCTCGCCCGACCGGGCGTCGATGGCGGACAGGGTGCCGTCGGAGAAGCCTGCCAGGACGACGTCACCCATGCGGACCGGCGGGGGCGCCCCGAACAGCTGCAGCTCTGCGCTCCGCGCCGGGTCGAGCTTCGCGGCCACGCGCCAGGCCAGCTCGCCGGTCTGCCGCTCCAGGGCGATCACCACGTTGGAGACGGTGGAGATATAGATCCGGCCGTCGTCTACGGCGGGTGTTGCGAGGCTCGGCGCGGAGGTGTGGTGGCTCCACAACAGCACGTGATCGGGCACGCGCCAGGCCCAGACCGTCCCCGAGGTGTCGGTGTACAGCAGGGTGTCGTCTTCGACGCGGGGCGCGGACTGCACGGGCGCCGCCGCTTCGAGCCGCTCGAGCAGGCGGCCGCTGCGGCGATCGAGCACCAGCAGCGCGTCCTCTCCCGCAGACCCGACGTAGAGCACGTCGTCGTGCAGCAGCGGCGCTCCCAGCTCGGCGTGGGTGGCGGAGGACAGCGGGGGGCTGGGCAGGCGCGTCTGCCACGCGACCACCGGCGGAGCGTCGAACGCGCCGGTCCACGAGGGAGCCACTGCGGGGGTGACCGGAGGGGCCTGTGACGCGAGGGGCAGGCCCAGGAGGGGCAGCCAGGCGGCGGGCATCAGCTCTCCCGCGCCAGCTTGAGCGCCGCGGCGGCTCGCGGGCTCAGCTCGGAGTCGGGGAAGCGGTTGCCGAACTCCTCGAACGCCTTCGCGCCGTCATCGAAGCGCTCGGCCTCCAGGTAGAGGGTGCCCAGCGTGAACAGCGCCTCTTCGGCGACGACGCCCTCGGCTTGGTCGGCGAAGTCGCGGTAGATCACTCCCGCGCTGTCGACGTCGCCGGCCTGCGCCAGCGCGTGGGCGTGTCCGGCGGCCGCGGCCCAACCCAGGATCCCCGTCGCGCCAGCCTGATCGGCCTGCTCCCAGGCCGCCGCGGCGGACTCGGTCTGCTCGATGGCCTCCCACACCCGCCCCACCTGAACCCAGGCCCAGGCCGCCGCAGGACCGCTGGCCTCGGCGGCGACCTTCTCCAGATCGGCGGCGAGCGCGCGCGCGGCGTCTTCACGCTCCGTCTCGTCCAGCTCGGCGTTGGTCATCGTCTGCTCGAGGACGACCATCGTCCGCGCGACGGCGGCGTGGGTGGCCCGACGCGTCTCGGTGAGGTGGCCGTCGATCAGGCCGTAGATGAGGGTGCCCGTGAGGGCCACGCCCAGGATCGCCAGGGCGTGCTTCCAGTAGCCCAGGAACAGGCTCGCCACCTGCATCTGGACCCGAAACAGGACATCCTGGTCTTCTTCTTCCAGGTGGAAGAGGTCGCTGCGGGGATCGGGCTTCTTCGCCATGGCTCGTCCAGGGATTCGGCTGCGGGGAGGGGTTATCCCGACGGGCCGGATTCGGCCCGGCCGGGATGTCCGAGGTCGTAGCTGCTGCTCCGCCCCCCGCCTCCTGGGCGCGCCACCAGAAGGCCCAACTTCACCAGCGCCGCGATGTCCCGCTGGGCTGTCGCCCGACTGGCCCGGGTGAGGGCGACGTACTTCCGCGTGCTCAGGCCACCCTCGAACCCGCCGGAATCCAGGAGGCGACTCAGCACCTCGCGCTGACGTGCATTGAGCGGCAGGGCTCCGTATTCCTGCCAGAAACGGGCCTTCTCCAGCACCCGATCGATCTCGCCCTCCGCGTGACGGAGCGCGCGCTCCACGCAGCCGACGAACCAGCAGAGCCAGTCGGTGATGTCGCCGTCGCCGCGCTGCGCCGCCTCGATCTCCCGGTAGTAGGCCGCGCGCTCGGCTGCGATCTGAGCCGACAGGCACCACAGCCGCGTCGAGGACCGCTCGTCGGCGGCCAGGGCCATGTCCGCGAGTGCGCGTCCGACGCGACCGTTGCCGTCGTCGAAGGGGTGGATCGTCAGGACCCACAGGTGCGCCAACCCCGCGCGCAGTATCCCGTCTGCTGGAGCGTCCGCGCCTGTCCACCAGTCGAGAAATTGCTGCATCTCGGCATCGACCCGCGTGGCGGGAGGCGCCTCGAAGTGGATGACCCGCTGCCGACGGTGGGTGGAGACCGCCCACATGGGCTCCTCGCCACGGCGCCAGGCCCCCACCGTGATTCGCTGGAGCCCTGAGAACCCGGTGGGGAAGAGCGCGGCATGCCACCCCTGGAGGCACCCGGCGGTCAGCGGGCGATCCCAGCCGGTGGTCGCGTCGTGCAGCATCTCCACCAGGCCGTCGATGCGCTGAACGGGGGGGAGGCCGGAGGCGTCCAGTCCGAGACGCCGGGCCACCGAGGAGCGCACGGAGTCGCGGTCGAGGTGCTCGCCTTCGATGGCGGAGGTGGTCAGCGCTTCTGACTCCAGGGCAGCAGCCTGCAGCTGGAGTCCCTGGTCGAACCCGAGCGCGGCGGCCTTCGCCTGGAGGGCACCCTGGGCGCGTCGCGCCTGACTGAGGGCGGGCAGGCAGCGGGGCAGATCCCAGCGCAGGTGGGGCCAGTCAGGGCGTTGCCAGAGGTAGGGCATGGCGAACCCGCGGTGGGGTGAGGCGATTGGTCATCCTATTCGACTCGTGAATTGAGGCGAATACAATGTGAGGAGATCCTCGGGGGCGGGTGCTCAGGTGTGGGCAGCGCGAAGCCCACAACCCGTTTGGTAGGGTTATGTGCCTGAGAACCGGGCCAAAGGGAGGAACGATGCAGCTTACACACTCTTTCCTGATTGGTGTCTTGTTTTGGGTTGGTGGATGCGCTCTGATCACGGATGGGCGTCGGGCCGAGCGACTTGACGCCGACGGTGATGGTGTTC
>CAYXGP010000227.1:11487-12923 GCA_964464515.1 uncultured Enterobacterales bacterium | reverse complement strand
GACCAGGGGCCGAGAGGGCAAGCGAGGGGTTGTCCACCTGAACGCTCACCGCTGTCAGGCCGATCATGGGAGCTTCTTCCCTGGAGCGGCCTAACCAGCGCGCTCCCAAATCGAGAGGGCTGTGGGTTGTTTGAACAGGCCCAGGAGTCGACGTTCATCTCGAAACGTGATCTTGAGCTGGGAGTCGGAGCCTTCATCGTTGAGCTGCTGTTGGTAGCCCAACTCATTGATCGTCTTTGTGAAGAAACGATAGGGCATCTGTTCGACCGAATACTGGAACCTGTGCCCCGACTCGCCGACCGCCTTCCGGAAAAGAAAGAAGTAGCACTCTCTTGGGAAGAAGAGCAGGAATCGACAGGGGTACTTCAACGCGAAGAACAGCTCATAGCCACCGGACGCGCCCTTGTTGATAGCCGCGTTCATCGCCTTCACGTCTGCTGTCCTGGTGAGCAGCCGAGTCTTGTAGGTGCTCAACGCCCACTCTTGCTCCGGCTCTGGGTTCTTGTCATCCCTTTGAAAGACCATACCGAACGATGGGGCCGTGAAGATAAACAGCAGGCGGCGAGGCTCGATCGTGAACTCTCGTCGAAGCAGGCGAAATCCACCGCGAGTGCCCTCGGTGATCGCCGCCAGCAAGGCCTGTGGCTTGAACAGCCCCGTCATCGCACCCAAATTGAAGATAGAAAAACGATAGCTTCTCACGTCAATCCCCGATGGAAAACAAACCACCGATAACACCGCTGACGGAACCGGTCAACGGGGGTAGATCTGGGATAGACTCGTGTGCATGGCACGTCGCTGTCCCTGCCGTTCCGGCCGAACTCTCCGTCGTTGCTGCGGCCCCATCCTCGTAGGACGGGCGGCCCCCACGCCGCTGGCGCTGATGCGCTCGCGGTACACCGCCTACGCGATGGGAAGGGTCGATCACATCATCTCCACCACGCACCCCGACAGCCCCCACTTCGAGGTGGATCGGGCCGCCTGGGAGGCATCGATACGGCGATTCTGCAACAGCACGCGCTTTCTGCGACTGCGCATCCTGGAGCACAGCATGGACGAGGACACTGGTCAGGTGACCTTCTGCGCCAGCTTGGAGCAGGGCGGACGTAACGCCTCGTTCACCGAGCGCAGCCGCTTCGAGCGAGTGGATGGGTGCTGGCTGTATCGCTCGGGGGACCGACTGGGAGACACCACGCCTTGATTCTTCCGGGCGAGCACGGAAGACGCTCACTCGGGGATCGTGGAGACGCGGAGTCGATGAAACGTGGTCTCGTGAAGGCGCGGGACCGAGGAGCCGTGAAGCCGTACTTCCGCGGGGCCGTCTCTCCGCGGGTTCGTCTCTCCGAAGGCAGAGGCGACCGGTCGCCTCGAATCCTCGAACCCGCGTGTCTACGTACCCACCACCTCACGACTTCGCGGAAACACCACCCGCCACA
>CAYXGP010000227.1:0-11477 GCA_964464515.1 uncultured Enterobacterales bacterium | reverse complement strand
GACCGCGATCCACGTCTCCACGACCCCTCGGGCCACGATCCGCGAGGGACGGTGACTGGCCGAGTCATCGCAGCGACACCCGCAGCACCAGCGCCCACTCACCTTGACTCCCGCCACTCCGGTCCACACTCTCTCCCCATGTCAGCTCCTTCCGCTTCCCTCCGCCGCATCCTCGCCCTCGCTCGCCCCGAGGCCCCGCGTCTGGCGGTCGGCACGCTGTTCCTCTTCTTCGCGGCGGCGCTGGGGCTGTCGTACCCGATGCTGATCGGCCGGCTGGTCGACACCATCCAGGGCGGAGCCGGTCCGGAGGCGGTCGATCGGGTCGCCCTGCTGCTGCTGGTGTTGTTCGCGGCGATGGGGCTCGCCACCGCGATGCGGGCCTACCTGTTCACGGTGGCCGGCGAGCAGGTGGTGGCGCGGCTGCGGGCCACGCTGTTCAACGCGCTGGTGAACCAGGAGATCGGCTTCTTCGACGCCCAGCGCACTGGAGAGCTGACCAACCGGCTGGCTTCCGACACCACCGTCCTCCAGAAGGCCGTGACGGTCAACATCTCGATGGCGCTGCGCTACGTCGTCACCTGCGTGGGCTCGCTGGCGGTGCTGTTCTACCTGTCGTGGCGCCTCACGCTGGTGATGCTCACCATGGTGCCGGTCATCGCGGTGGGCGCGGCGCTGTACGGTCAGGCGATCCGGAAGATCTCGCGCCAGGTGCAGGACGCCCTCGCGGCCTCGACCGCGGTCGCCGAGGAGGCGCTGTCCAGCATCCGAACGGTCCGGGCCTTCGCCCGCGAGGATCACGAGTCTCGCCGCTACGAAGAGGCGGTCGACACCTCGTTCAAGCTGGCCCGGCTCCGCGCGCGGTACGGCGCGACCTTCCAGGGGGTCATCGGCTTCGCGGCCTACGGCGCCATCGCGGGGGTGCTGTGGTACGGCGGTCGGCTGCTCATCTCCGGACAGATCAGCATCGGCGAGCTGACGAGCTTCGTGCTGTACACGTTCACCCTGGCGGTCAGCATCGGCACGCTCAGCACGCTGTGGGAGGACTTCTCCAAGGCCCTGGGCGCCAGCGAGCGCATCTTCGAGCTGATGGACCGACGCTCAGCGCTCCCTGTGGCGCCCGACGCCGCCCGCCCCGCGCGGCTCGACGGTCGGGTGCGCTTCGAGGGCGTGCAGTTCACCTACCCGGCGCGGCCGGATCACCCCGTGCTCCAGGGGCTCGACCTCGCGCTCGATCCCGGACAGGTCGTCGCGCTGGTAGGCCCCTCGGGGAGCGGGAAGTCCACGGTGGCCGCCCTGCTGAGCCGATTCTACGACCCCCAGGCGGGCACGATCCAGCTCGACGACCGGCCGCTCACCGCGCTGGACCCGGACTGGCTGCGAAGTCGGGTGGGTGTGGTCTCGCAGGAGCCGGTGCTGTTCGCCGCCTCCATCTCCGAGAACATCCGCTACGGCCGCATCGACGCCACCGAAGAAGAGGTGATCGCCGCCGCGCAGGCCGCCAACGCCCACGACTTCGTGACCGACTTCCCCGAGGGCTACGACACCGCGGTCGGTGAGCGGGGCGTGCGGCTCAGCGGCGGCCAGAAGCAGCGGATCGCCATCGCCCGCGCGCTGCTCAAAGACCCGCGCATCCTCGTGCTCGACGAGGCCACCTCGGCGCTGGACGCCGAGAGCGAGCACCTGGTGCAGGAGGCGCTCGATCGGCTGATGGAGGGGCGCACCACGCTGATCATCGCCCACCGGCTGTCCACGGTGCGCGACGCCGATCAGGTCGCGGTGCTGGCGGGAGGCCGCGTGGTCCAGCGGGGGACCCACGACGAGCTCGCCGCCGTCGACGGGCTCTACCGCCGGCTGGTCGAGCGCCAGTTCGCCGCCTGACCGCTGCGCCGACTATGATGGGGCCATGAGACCGACCCTGCTGCTGATCACCCTGGGCTGCAACCCCGAACCAAAGTGGGATCTGCACGACAACACGTTCGCCGAGACCACCACCAGTGATGACGGCGGCGGAGAAGGTGGCGGCGAAGGCGGCGAAGGCGGCGAAGGTGGAGAGGGCGGTGGAGAAGGTGGAGAGGGCGGCGGCGAAGGCGGCGGGGGATACACCGGCGGGGGAACCACCGGCCAGACCAACGTCACCGGCCCAGCCTCGCAGAACGAGGGGACCTACCTCGGCCGGTTCTCGCTGATCGGCACGCTGAACGACGACCCCTCGGTCACCGACACCTGCGTGGGCGCCATCGCGCTCGACGTCAGCCCGATCGGCGAGCCGCCGATCATGGGGCTCGCGCTATGCACCTTCACCGGCGACGCCGCTGACATCCTAGGAGAGCAGACCATCGAAGTCTCGGGCTCGTTCGACAGCGACACCACCGCCAGCGGCACGGCCACGCTCTCGGTCAATCTACACGTCGAGCAGGACTGGAGCGGCACGTTCGACGACGGTTGGTTTGAGGCGTCATTCATGGGAGACGTAGAGGTGGACGAAGGGGCGATGGCTGTGACCGGGGAGTTCACCGCGGAGCGACCGTGATGCTCGGCCCGCTGCTCGTGGGGCTGTCCTTCGGAGCCGAGATCGTGCTCACCGCAACAGATGGACAGTCGGGCGACGGGTTCGGCTACGCGGTCGCCGCGGCCCCGGACACCGGTCGGGGAATCGAGCTGCTGATCGGCGCGCCCTGGGCCGATGACAGGGGAGCGGTATATTGGCTCGTCGGCGAGACCGAGCTCAGATGGACCGCACAGGATGGTGAGAGCGGAGATGGGTTTGGGAAGGCGGTCGCGACCGGCGGCGACATCGACGGTGATGGCCTGCTCGACGCGCTGGTCGGGGCTCCCGACGCCGATCCCCACGGCGATGGGAGCGGCGCAGCATACCTCCGTCTGGCTGATGGTCGGGAGGAGATCATCGTGCCCATGCGGGGTGAGTCGGGAGTGGAATTCGGCGCGGCGGTCGCCATGGCCGGAGACACCAACGGCGACGGATACGACGATGTGCTGATCGGCGCACCCAGCTGGCACGACAGCAACGGCGTCGCGTATCTGTACCACGGCAGCGTCGTGGGAACGGCGCCGGACACCGAGTTCCAACTCAACGCCTCAGACGCGAGCTACCTGGCGGGGTTTGGCGAGGCCGTTGGGGGCGTCGGCGACCAGGACGGCGATGGGTTGGACGAGGTGCTCATCGGCGCGCCGATGGGCGAGAACGGGGGCTCATACTCGGGGGCGGCATATCTCTACTTTGGAACCAACGAGGGTCCCTCCTACGAGGTGATTCTCGCCAACGGAGGGTTGAATTCCCGGTTCGCAGCCTCCGTCTCACGGGCCGGCGACATCGACCGGGACGGCTATCAGGACTTCGTCGTGGGCGCCGCCGCTGCAGGCAGCGGGGAGGTCTGTGTCTACACAGAAGGGGGCTCCGTCGAGCAGTGTGTGTATGCAGGGGCCGGCGACATCACGGCCGCAGCGGGTGACATCAACGGCGACAACTTCGACGACCTGATCGTCGGCTCAGGGCGGAGCTGCAGGTTCACCGCCTGTTTCGGTGGAGAGAATGAGCTCTCGATGCAGTCCGGGGCCGCCCACGCCCTCGAGTCGTGCGGCAGCGAGGACGTCACCGCGCTCACCACGGCTGACGACTGGGATCGCGATGGGTTCGATGACGTGGCATTTGGTGTGCCGAGCGCCGGAGAGGGCGGCGCGGTGGTGATCTGGACCGGCTGCCGCGACACGGACCGAGACGGAACCTGCGCCGAAGACGACTGCGATGACTCATCATCGAGGACGTTCCCCGGAGCAGCGTTCCACGACTCCTCCTCGGCCTGTATGGCCGACGCCGACCACGACGGCTACGGCGACGACGACCCGCCGCCCGGGGTGACGCCCGGGTCCGACTGCGACGACACCCACCCCGGCGCCCACCCAGGGGCCGCGATCTGGGAGAACCACGACAACTCCTGCATGATCGACGCCGATGGCGACGGGTGGGGCGCCGCCGAGCCGGACCGGGGTATCGTCGGCGGGACCGACTGCGACGATGGCGACAGCAGCGCGTTCCCGGGCGCCGCCGCGCGCGACTCGACGACATCGTGCATGGTCGATGCCGATGAAGACGGCTTCGGAGATGACGCACCCGCCGCGGGGGTGACCCCGGGGACCGACTGCGACGACAGCGACGAGACGACGTTCATCGGCGTCGCCCCCGCCGACTCGGGCGTGGCCTGCATGAAAGACACGGACGGCGACAGGTACGGAGACGCGACCCCGCCGCCGAGCGTCACGCCCGGCACAGACTGCGACGACGAGCAGAGAGAGGTCTTCCCCGACCACCCGGAGACCCCTGCAGACGGGGTAGACTCGAACTGCGACGGCTGGGAGATCTGCATCGCCGACGCCGATCGGGACGGGTACGCGAGCGAATTCGCCACGGTGTTCTCGAGCGACGTCGACTGCGACGAACCCGGCGTCTCCGACGCGCTCGGTGAAGACTGCGACGACACGGACCCATCTGTGTACCCCGACGCACCCGACATCTGCGGCGACGGGATCGACTCCAACTGCGATCGAATCGGCGGACCAGACGCCGATGAGGACGTCGACGGGCTGACCTTCAACGAAGAGCTGGAGTTGGGCACGTCGGACTGCTCGCACAACGAGGTGCTCGAGGTTCGAACGCAACGCGGCTGCAACGCCGCGCCGATGACGGTCTCTCTGTGGGCGCTGCTGCCGCTGCTCTGGCGGCGCTCGGCGTGACTCTGCACCTTCTCGTCCTCCTCGGATGCAGCCAGCCTCCCTGGTGGCTGCTCGGCGATGCCGCCTGCCCCGACGGCGCCCATCTCGACGGCACGCCCTGGCCGATGTCGGCCTCCCGCAGCCCCCCTCCCGATACGCTGACGAAGGCCGAAGAAGAAGACTACTTCAGCCGGTACGCGGTCACCTGCGTCACCGACACCGAGACGCTCCACGGTCCCTACGCGGCCTGGTACGGAAACGGCCAGCTCCGTGAGTTGGGGGAGAACCGTGAGGGTCGGGTCATCCGAGCGATCCGCTGGGACGAGAACGGGAACCCGACCTGTTCCCTGGCCTGCACAGACGGTCGCTGCACCAGCACCCTGACCTGGTGGCATGCGAACGGCGTGAAGGCGCTGGAGGGAGCAGATATTCGGGGCAAACCAAGCGGGACATGGCGAGAGTGGAACGAAGCCGGTCGTCCCACCGGCGAGCTGGTCTTCACCGAGGACGGGCAGCGCGAGGTCATCCGGGCCGGCTCGGGTCTGCTGCGCGACGCCCCCGCGAGCGCGCTGAGTCGCTCACCGTTCTTCGCGGCTCGGGCCGCTGTTCCAGAGTCTACGTCGACGGTGGCGCCGGGGCTGGCGGTGCGGCTCACGATCACTCCGTTAGAGGTGATCATCGACGGAGTCCCGGTCTTGAAGCTGGAGCAGACCCCGAACGGACCGGCGCTCCCCTCACCCCACATGCGCGGTGAGGTGGTCCACCAAGCCTACGATCGCCTGGTGGAGAAGGCGAACATGGCGCGGAGGCTGGAGCAGAAGGCCCCGAAGCGGTTCGCCTTCATGGGCACCCTCCAGATCGAGGCCGACCCGACTCTGCACTGGTCGGTGCTCCGCCCGCTGCTGTACACGGCCGGACAAGCTCAATTCTCCGACTTCCAACTCCTGGCGCTGAACCCGGCACTTCAGCTCCCTCCTCGCACCGGCCCGGAGAGACTGCAGGGTCCGGTGCCCACCGTAGCGGTCCCGCTGAGTCTGCCGAAGCTCGGCCCACCCGACCTCGACGCAGAGACTACGCCGGTGCCCTGGGTGCGGCTCACTGGCGACGGGATGATCGCCGGGCGAGGGGCCGAACCGGCGATCGATCTCACGGCCGCGCTGGGCGATCTGGACACGGTGGTGATTCTGCCCGAACCGGACCAGACCATGCAGGAGCTGGTGAGCGCCGCAGATACGGCCCGCGCAACCGGCGCGCAGGAGGTGCTGCTCGCGCGATCAGCCGAGGGGCTGGTGTTGGGCCCCGACGGAGTGCTCGGCGTGCGGGTCCGCCGCCCGGTCCCGCCCCCGAGCGGTGAGGCCCTGCGGGCCCTGATGCAGGCGGCCCCCTGAACTCGACCTGGAACGCTACGGAGCCAGCAGCGCGTCGAGCCACCCCGCGAAGGCGTCGGTCGCCGCGAACGCGCGCACCCGCTCGGCGAGCTGGCCCTCCAGATCCGCCCGCAGCGTCTCCTGCTCGGCCTGATCGGACAGGCCGGTCTCCTTCAGATAGTCGCGCAGGCTGCGGCCCTCGGTGGCCTCCAGCGCCACCCGCACCACCCCGGCGATCTCGCCCTCGAACCCCTGCCGCCGGGCCAGCGCCCGCGCGACCGCGGCGCCGGTCTGCACCAGCCCTTCGGGGTCGAGCTTGTCGATCTCGCGGGCCAGATCGGCGTTGGGCGTGACCAGCAGGGTGTCGAGCAGGTGCGCGCGGAAGGAGCCGTACAGCGCGGCATGCTCCGGGCCGCTCATGTGCTCAGCCACCTGCTGCAGCGTACCGGCGATGGCGCCATCGACGAATTCGCGGATTTTCTGTTCAGCGCGCTGCTCCAGCTCGGCCGAGAGCTGGCCGACCAGCCCCTCCGAGAACCCCTTGACCCCCGCGCCGAGGGCCTTGAGGCGCCCCAGTCTGCCACGAACCTGGGCGGGCGGCGGCGGCGCGAGCGTGCGAAGGCGCTCGGCGAACGCCCGCAGGCTGCGCACGAGGACATCCCGAAGGAGCCGCTCCATCGCCTCGTGAGACAGCAGCCGCTTCATCAGCGCGCCGTCCAGCTCGATGGGCCGCGAGATCACCTCGCGGAGCGGCGCCTCCAGTTCGGCGGGCATCCGCTCACCCAGCGTGCCCTCGGGCACCCGCTTCCGCAGCTCCCCCACCTGCTTGCGCAGCCAGGCCTCGGTCTGTGGACCGGCGGTGGCGACCTCCAGGGCCGCGATGAGCTGCCCGGCGATCTGCGACGGATCGATCAAGCCAGCGACGGGCCGATCGAGCAGATCATCGACCAGCAGGGTGACCAGGGTGTCGGCAGCGGGCCCCTGCAGGCGGGCCACCGCGCGGACGGTGATCTCGTTCATTCGTCGAGCGGGGGCAGGATGGAGGTGGGGCGGGCCACCGACGTCAGCCAGAGCTGGTGGATGGCGCGCGTGGCCGCCACGTGCATGAGGCGCCGGTGGTGCGGGGTGTCGGGCCAGTACCGGGCGCTGGACTCGATGATGATGACGTAGTCGAACTCCAGACCCTTGACCTCCTCGACCTCCACCACGTCGATGCCCGGTGCGAACGCGAACGCCTGATCGACGACCCGCCGCACATCCAGCACGTTGGCCTGCTCCAGGCCGCGCGCGTAGAGCTTCGACAGCGCCGCGTTCGGCGTGAGCAGGGCGACGTTCGCCAGGGGCTCGGCCCGCTGCAGCCTTCGCAGCTCCTCGGCCAGGAACGCCACGCAAGCGCCATGCTCGGAGAACCGGAACAGCTCCACCGGCGGGCCATCGCGCGTGGTGCGGGGGGGCGGCTCCTCGTCGCTGTCGAGCACGTGGAGGGCGAACCGCGTGATGGGGTGGGTGGAGCGGTAGCTGACCTCCAGGGTGTTCAGCGCGGTGCTCTCGACCCCGATCACCTCGAGGAACGACTGCCAGCTCTCGAAGCCCGCGTGGCGGGAGATGTGCTGGCGGACGTCGCCGGCCAGGGTGACGCACCGGTGCTTGTCGCAGGTGTCCAGCAACACCTGCACCTCCACCGGCGAGAAGTCCTGCACCTCGTCGAGCACTACATGAACGTGTCGCATCGGCCTGCGGCCCTTGCGGCGCAGCGGTCCGCAGCGGAGCTGGTAGGCCCGCAGCAGCAGCGCGAAGTCCTCGGTGTCCAGGCGCGCGTCGATCTCATGATCGCCCTCCACCCAGCCCAGCACGTTGCGGGTCTGCTGGATGTTCCACTCCAGTGCGCGCTCCAGGGCCCGCGGGCTGATGTCGCCCCGCATCGCCTCGGACAGCGCCCGACGATCGGTGATCAGGCGCGCCCAATCTTCGATGGCGCGCTCCGGGGTCTTCGGTCCGCCTCGGCGCATCCGACCCAGGGCCAGCGCGACGCCGGCGTGGAGCTTGACGTTGAGCGCCTCGGCGGGGGTGTCGGAGGCCCAGGTGGTGGGCAGCATCGGGAAGTGCCGCAGCACGGCCGCGCGCGACCACTCGCCCCAGGTGGTGACCTGCACGCCGTGCACCCCGAGGGCCGGCAGCACGTGGGCGACGTAGTCGCGCATGGCGCGGCCCCACACGACCACCATCACGCGCTGCGAAGAGAACGATCGGCCGCCCTCGAACGCCAGGTAGGCGATGCGATGGAGCGCCACGGTGGTCTTTCCGCTCCCCGCAGATCCGCGGAGCACCACAACGCCGCTCTTGGGCGCGGTGATGGCGGCGAACTGGTCGGGATCGATGAGCGCGGCGATGTCGGGCAGGTGCTTGTCGGCGCGGTGGACGGCCTGCGCCCCCAGCCGACCGCGGCCCGCGCGGAGGGCGGCGCCCTCACCGCCGGCGAGGTGCATCCGCTCCTTCGCCATGCGGCGCCAGCCCAGCTCCCCGCGCACCCAGCTCTCGCGGCTGCTGCCCACCCGCATCAGGCGACCCTGCTCGATGTGGAGGGTGCGGCGGGCCGAGATGAGCCCGTCGCGCTCGCGTCCAGCCATCTCCTCGCAGTACTCATCGCCCTCGTCGTACTGGTAGAACAGCCGCGACACGGGAGCGTGGCGCCAGTCCACGATGCGCAGACCGTGGTCCAGGCAGGTGGCGCGCCCCAGGAAGACGTCGCGGTGGCGGCCGTTCTCCTTGAGCTGAAGGTGAGCGAAGTAGGGGCAGTCGGGATCGACGGTCTCGGTGTTGCGCCCGGTGCGGAGCTGATCGAGCAGCGCCGTCAGCGAGCGGATCTGCTCGTTGATCGCGCCCTGATCTTCGCTCTTGCAGCCCCGCATGTCGTCGCGCAGCGCCAGGATGTCGCGGACGATCTCGTCCTCGGACAGGCCCTTGCGTCCCCCGGGGTGCTCCAGGAGCAGGCGGCGGCTGTGCTCCAGGTGGTTGATCTCTTCAGAGACGACGCCAGGGACCTCCGTCCCCCGCGAGTCAGTCCCCCGCGAGGTCGGAGGCAGACTTGACCGAGAATGTGCCTGGGGCTGCTGCACGTTGCCACTCCTACGCCCGCTTCGGGGCATCCCACTTCGCTAACGAAAGCCGGGTGCCGTTTCAAGGTCGCTTCTGCGTCGCCTGGTACTTCGACGGCGGCCAGTCCCTGCGCAGGTACCCGATGCCGGTGATCACCCCCGCCAAACCCACGATCGGCGTGAGCGGGCCAGCGAGCCAGGTCCACCCAAGGATGGACGCGATGAAGGCGACGGCAAGGCTCCAGGTGGTGATCTTTCCCGGCAGCCGGGCGTGGTGCGCGGGGATCTCCCCCCGCCAGTAGGGGCCCACCATCCACCAGAACATCGGGATCTGGATCAGCTCGCGCGAGAACCAGCACAGCATCCACCACGCGGGGATGGCGTCCACCAGCGCGAGCGACCAGGCGCCCTGGACGAAGAAGATCTTGTCCATCCAGGCGTCGATGAAGGCCCCGGTGTGGGACTGGGTGCCCGTCCGCCGCGCCACGACGCCGTCCAGGATGTCGGTGATCAGGGCCGCCGCCGTGATGGCTACAGCCGGCGCCGGCCGCGCCGCGAAGAAGGGGAACGCCAGCGCCAGCGGCAGGCGCGCCAGGGTGAGCACCCCCGCGAGGTTGCAGACATCCGCGATCCGGAGCGCTGCCCGGGAGGACGGTGGGCGGGGATTCATACCGATCTGTTATGGTGCCCGCCCCGGACTGTCGGGCCTGTTTGCTGCAGGCGTCCGCCCCGAATGCAGGGTTCTCTACTCGCTCTGATCGCGATCCTCACCCAGATTCGTCCGCGTCGGGTCTTGACGACGCCACCTTTCTCGGCTGTGTTGACTGGTGTGCATCGCTGGAGGCCGGCTTGGGCCGACGACCCACCCGACCCCGTCTGCCGCTCCCGGGGGATCCCCGCCTGGGGCTCGCGGGCATCGCGCTGCTGGCGCTGCCCCGCGCAGGGTGGGCCTGGCCGGCCGATGCCGACTGGGAACCCCTGATGGCCGGCGGCCTCGCCTACACCGACGACGCCTCCGACATGGTGGATTTCAACGCGCCGTCGTACCTGGATCTGGTGGGCGACGCTGTCTCGATGCTGGCGGTCGGCGAGTGGTACGTCGACGAGAGCGACCTCTTCCTGCGCATCCGCGTGAACAACGACCCCAGCGGCACCCTCTTCGCTGACGAGGGGGCGTGGGTGGCCCTGCTGGACATCGACTCCGATCTGACGACGTATGAGTTGTCTCTCGCTGTCGCCTCGGACGGTCTGGGGCAGGCGTGGATCCGCGTCTACAGCAACGCCACGCAGACCGGCGGCGGCAACGATCCGGCCGAGAACCTGCTGTGGGAGACGGAGTACGACAGCAGCGGCGCCGTGGAGACCGCGCGCGTCGCCGCGGCGTCGTCGGCGATCTCACTGGACACCGACTACTTCGTCGATCTCCAGATCCCCTGGGGAGATCTGGAGACGGCCACCTCCGGCACGTTCGGGCGCGCCACGGTCTTCCGGATCGCCCTCGCCACCGCTGAAGATGAAGACGACGCCGCCTCGGCCGACGTCGATCTGGCCGGGGTGAACACGTCCACCAGCTTCTCGGAGCTGGACCTGGCCTGGACCGACGCCGTGGCGATCGACCAGGACGACGACGGTCTCACGTACTTCGAGGAGCAGGACGCCGGCACCGATCCCACCGACTCCGACACCGACGACGACGGGCTCTCAGATGGCCTGGAGGTCGACACCTGGGCGTCGGATCCGCTGGCCTGCGACACCGACGCAGATGGCCTCGCCGACGGGCTGGAGACCGGCGTCACCACCCCGGACGCCGGCACAGACTCGGCCACCGGCTGCTACGTCGCCGACGCCGACCCCTCGACCACCACCAACATCAACGCCTCGGACACCGACGGCGACGCCCGCGTCGAGTCCGTCGAGGATGTAAACCTCAACGGTCGGCTCGACGACTGGGAGTCCGATCCCAGCTTCTTCGACATCGACAGCGACGGAGATGGGATCGTGGATGCGATCGAGGAGCAGTGCGAGGAGGCCGGCGGGTTCCGTGATGATCAAGACGCCGACGATATCCTCGATGTAGACGAGGGCGTGGACGGCGATGACCTGCTGATCGACGCCGACGCCGACGGCCTGCCGGACTTCTGTGATCCCGCTGAGGTCGTGGACACCTCCGATCCGGGCACCACCACCGGCGGAACGACAACGGGGACGACGAGCGGGACCACCGGGACAACAGGCACCACCGGCACCACCGGCACCACCGGCACCACCGGCACCACCGGCACCACCG
>CAYXGP010000226.1:5993-12971 GCA_964464515.1 uncultured Enterobacterales bacterium | reverse complement strand
GAAAGCTGCATGATCAGCGAATCAGGGAGTGCCCCCCAAATGCGAACGCGCCCCATCGCCTCGCGGTCGCTTCTCAGCGAGGGAGAAGTCCCCGACCCGTCACCCGTCGACTAGCTCGTCCAGGGACTCGGCGGTGAGCAGCCGATCAAGCCAGCGATCAGCCGTAGTGAGATTCGCGGCCTCAAGCCGAGCGCGCACCTCTGGTGGGAGTGAACCGAACCTCTTCTCCGCAAGCCGGATCAGCATTGCGCACTGTCCCTGCCGCTGCCCCTCCTGCTGTCCCTGGGAGAAGTAACGCCGGGCAAAGTCGCTCTGGTACTCGTATCCCTGCATCATCATGGCCTCCAAAGCGGCCCGTGCGGCCTCCGAGAGCGAGGTCAGCACAAGATCAAGGTACAGCCGGGAGCGCTCCGCGTCGAGCCCGGTCAGAGCCGGAACCACTGCGCGTCCGATCTCCTCGCCGTGCTCACCCTGCCCGTGGACCATCGCGGACAGCACGCCCAGCTCCGGCGTCGCGCGAGCAGCCGCCTCCGTGCGAACCACCGGGATCTGCACGGGGCCGAGCACCAGGGGATGGAAGACTGAGTGCGGCTGGCCCATGTCGATGGGCTGCGCCGACCACCGGGCGACCGACTCTGACAGGCACACGACCAGCAAGAGGACTGGCCGCTCCAGACGGGCGCGGAGCATCGCTTGGTACACCGGCCAAGAGAAGCGCTTGCGCTCATCGCGGTTGCACTGCACCTCGACGATGATCCCCAGCCCTTCGAGGAGGAGAGTGAGATCTGCGCGGTACTCAGCGGGCGCGACCTCCGACAGATCGGAGTCGAAACGCTGGGGGCTGCCCTGGGTCTGCACCTGGACATCAAGCAGGCCTGAGATCACCTCGACCGCCAGCTCGGGACGGTTGCGGAACAGTTCGATGACGGCCTCGTGGTTGACGCTCACCATCGGTGGTCCCCTCCTGGCATCCTCGTATCACCGGCCCGACACGAACTCCATCCGGCTGAGGCGCCGCAGTCCCTGGGTCACCGCCGCTCGCGACACCCCCTCGCCCCGCGCCAGCTCAGCGCGGGAGGTGTACTCCCCGGCGTCGAGCATCCGCCTCCACTCCCGCCACCGCTCAAGGCCGCGTCGGCCCGTGGTCGCGGGCCTGGTGGTAAGGCTGTCCCCAGGTCCCGGCTCCCGGCTGTGTGGCGCGACGGCTCCAGAGCGCCGAGAAGCGGGAGTAGCGCGTTGCCATCGCTCCACCCGGATGGACCGCTGGAAGGTTCTTTCTGTGGCAACAATGGGGGAGCCATTTCGGGCCGCCTGGGAACATGAACCAGGCCCCCCTTACCACATGGCTTGTAGAGGCAGCTCTGCCTCCCCATCCGGGGTTCGGTCTTCAACGTCCGCCCCCGACCTGGTGTCTCGTCCCACGCATCTGGCCCAGTAGGATCCCACGCTCCATCACCGGTGGTAACTCTGGGATCGGCCCTTTGATGGTGTCCCACAGCTGGAGGTGGAAGCATCGTGGGACACGCTCCGTAACAGTGTCCCATCAGCGACGAGGATCCCGTCCACATCGTGTGGGACACCATCAAACCTCGTGTCCCACGCCTGGCAAGACGATCCACTCGACCGCGGACATCCCATGGATGGCCCCACCCGCCCATCGCCTCAAGCAGCCAGGCGTAGTGGGGCCCCAGCCCCCACGGCACAACCCTTCGCGCAAGTGGACCGGGGCGAGGCGCTACCCCCGCCCCGATCCGGGGCCATCCACGGTCGCCTGTGGCGTCGCGGAATCAGATCGGTGGTCTACGTGCCCATGCCGTGCGCGTACAGCGGATGGGCCTTCAGCACCCGCTTCATCAGGTTGCCGTCCACCGTATCTGCGCCGGCGACAACGGCGTCCACCATCGCCTGCAGCGCCAGCTGGTTCAGCTGACGCGGTACGCCCTGTGACGCGCTGAACAGCGCGGTCACGGCACCATCGGTGAACAGGCGATCGGGACCGCCGCTGGCGCGGACATGGTGGGCGACGTAGTTCCGGGCATCCTCCATACCGAACGAACGAAGCTGATACGCATACGCAAAGCGCGTACGCAGCGGAACCAACGTCGGCTCCCGAAGCGTCTGCAGCACCTGCTCCGTCCCTACAAGTAGGATGCTCACCGGATCAGTGCCGTCCAACTCATGCGCCGTCAGACGACGAACCAGATCCAGCGTCGCCGCTCGCATCCCCTCAGCGTCGTCCAGCAACAGCACCGGATGCGTGCCCAGCTCGTCCTCGTGACGGCCCAGCGCGGAACGGATGTCCTCGAACTGGTCGGCTAGGTGGAGGCGGCTCCGAAGACCCAGACGCCGCCCCAGTGCACGCAGAAACCCTGTCGGTGTCGTCGGGATCTGACCAAACCTGTGTACGGCGTAGCGGTCGGTGGGCAGCTCACAGACGAATCGGCGCAGACAGATGGACTTTCCGACGCCGCTGGCGCCCGTCACCAGCCCCAAGCCCTTGATCTCCAGCCACAAGGTGAGTCCGTGTCGCAGGTCGCGCTGGCTGTTGCTGTCGAACATCTTGTTGGCGAGAACGTTCTTTCGGAATGGCATTCCGGTGAACCCGAAGTGGGCCTGCAGTCGTCGCTTCTGAGGGAGCGGAAGTGTCGGCGTGCTCACGCTTCACCTCCTTTCAGCAGAGACCGAAGCCCCGATAGCACAGCGGCGATGTGCTGGTCCGCGCCGGCAGTCTCGGCCAGGAACAAGACGTGCTCCTCGACGGCGGCGCAGTCGAGTGGGCCGTATCTTCGGACGAACTCACGGATGGCCTCCTCATCGACGACCTCGGGCAGCAGGTGTTCGCGGAAGACCGCGACGATTGCGTCCTCGTGGGCGCGCTGTGCAGCGAGGGCCGCCGCGACCTCGTCGCGTTCGGGCAGCGGGCGGTGCTGCTCGACCAGGTGGGCCAGGAAGTCCACGATAGGTCCGTCGGGGTCGGCCGGAACGTCGGGTTTCGGCGTAGGACGGGTCGCCTTGGGACGGCGGTGGGGCTGGACCTCCAGTGGCCGCACCCGCTCTGTGAACCTGTCGTCATGCCAGACCTCGACGACGTTCATGTCCTCGGGGTCGTAGCGGACCTCCACCTTTCTGCGCGAGAGCCCAGGCCCGGTCTGGTAGCGCACGCCGTGCAGCCTGAGCACCCCGGTCTTGTCGGTGGTCCGCCGGGCGCGGAACAAGAACGCCTCGGTCAGCTGGCGCTCGCTGATAACGGCGATGCGGTCTGGGTCTGCGCGCCATCGGTCCCATGGCGTCTGACCCGTCTCGCCATGAACGCGACGGTTGTACCGCAGGTCTCTCCATGCTGCGAACGCCCGGTTCAGCTCCTCGAGTGTGCGAACCGACGACGCCTTGACTTCCTCCACGAACGCGGCCCTGGCGTAGCGATTGAATGCCTCGATTTTTCCGTGACCCTCAGGGCGGTATGGCACGGTATAGATGGGTCGCTGGTTGCTCAACACGGCGACGATCTGCCGCATGTGCTTGCTTCTGTAGGGCCCGCCGTTGTCGTAGTAGACGCGCTTGGGCACGCCACAGCGCCGCAGCGCCTCCCGGAACGTCAGCTCCAGTGTGGGCAGATCGGACTTGAACGCCCACCGCCCTGCCAGCAGAAGCCGGGAGTGGTCGTCGATCCAGGCATGGAGCCAGGCGCGGCGGTGCTTGCCTGGGCGCTGGGGGTCAGGGAGCCAGGGTCCGCACATCATGTCCGACTGCCAGAGATCGTTTGGAAACGCCGCCTCAAAGCGGTCGAGGTCGGTTGTGGACCTCTCGGCCTTCTTGCGGGCGGACAGCCCTCGACTCTGCAGGACGCGGTGCACCGTCGAGCGCTTGAGGAACCCCGAATCCACCAGCTTTGTCTCCTCAGCGATCTCGATGATTCGATCGACGGAGCGTGCAGGGACGTCCCTCTTGAGTCTGCACAGGATGTCCTTGGTGTCGTCGTCGAGCACTGCGACGCCGGGACGATCACGCGGCGCGTTCTCGAGGGCAGAGAGCCCTCCCTGTCGGAACTTGCGGACCCATCCTCGGATGGTCTCAGCAGCGAAGCGGGTGGTCTGCCCATCGGGCAGGGTCCAGTTCTTGTCTGCGAGCTGTTCGAGCACGGCGCGGCGGGTTCCGCGTGGCGGGTCGATTGCGATGTAGGCGCTGATGACCTGGAAGCGCAGGAGGGCCAGGTCGGATGGGGGTCTTGGTGCGGGCATGGAGCCTCCGTGGGTGGAGGTCCACTGTCCCGTGGGGGGCCAGGCAGGGTCGACGACAGCGTCTGTGGGACGGCGAGCATGACGATGAGGACGCGGTCGTGTGTCACAGCGGTGCCGCGCCACCAGTTGAGGGTGGTCAGGCGGGTTGCTGCGCTGTGGTGTTCTTGGGCCACCTCCATCGCGCCACGACCAGGAGATGTCGAACTGGGATACCGAGAGCGTGCGCTACGTTTTTCAGGAGCCAGACGACGTCTGTAGACGGTCGTTGAATCCCGCCGCTGTCCGGTGAAATCTGCACTCGATGATCGGCGCTCGCAGATCACCCCCATCGCCGGAATCAGATCCAGGGCCGCCCGCAGGGCGCAGCCCGAGGACGGCCCCCGAGAGGCGATCGACTGTGATGTGGCTACGTATGTGGCCCTTCCAGAATTGAGTGAGGCCCGGTGTTGCCGCACCGGACCTCGGCAGTCAGCACGGACTCTTCCAGAGTGACGAGGACCACACCTCTCGCTCACCCGTGCGGGCTGCCCTGTCCAGTCCGCGGCGGCCAAAGTGAGCGAAAACGACCACCACAGGCGATTCTCCTGCGCTCGTTGTCACGCCATCGTCGTCATTTGCAGGAGGTGTGATCACGGCCACCAGTACTGCTCGAAGGAGTGCGCCAGCACGAGAAGACGGGAGAGCCTACGGCGGGCGGGGGCGCGCTACCAACGCTCCGAACGGGGCCGGATCAACCACGCCGCTCGACAGCAGCGCTACCTCGAGCGAAACGCGGCGAAGATGACGCATCAGGGTTCACCCACCCCCACCTGTCGGGACACATCTGCGGGGCCGGAACCCGCCATGCAGGCGGACGGCAGGGAGAATCCCGATGACACCACTGACCGTGACCATCCGACCCGGCCCACAGACGACGCGCCTGCGCGCTACCTGGGGCACCAACAACCTGCAGGCCCGCCTGCCCACCCAGCCCCACCACCCCAGCGCCCTGCGCGACCTCCTCGACGCGCTGTCGACCTGGACTGGGCGCGTCGCCCACGTTGCTATCTGTGTGGGGCCGAGGGCACCGGCTTCCTCCGCTCGGACACTCTGGGGTGGAGGACTGCTGCCAGAAAGTACAGACCGCGTCCGATTCAGCATCGTCACCGCCAGCCAACTCAAGAGGGCGCACCTCCCCGCTGACCCTGACGGCGACCGGAGGGCGTCGTGATCCCCACCGAGCTCGAACACAAGATCCTGCGCCTGTACTTCGTCGAGCAGTGGAAGGTGGGCACGATCGCGCGGCAGGTGGGCGTTCACCACAGCACGGTTCGCCGCGTCCTGCACACACAGGGGCTCCCAGAGCGTTCGCCTCCGCGGCAGTCGATCGTCGACCCCTACGTGCCGTTCATCGAGCAGACGCTGTCGAAGTGGCCCACGCTGCCCGCCTCACGCCTGTACCAGATGGTCCGCCAGCGCGGCTATACAGGCTCACCGGGCCACTTTCGACGCATCATCGCCCGGATGCGTCCGCGCAAGCCCGCCGAGGCTTTCCAGCGTCTGTCGACACTGCGAGGAGAGCAGGCGCAGGTGGACTGGGCACACTGTGGAAAGGTCCAGGTTGGTCGCGCGGTGCGGACTCTATCTGCCTTCGTCATGGTTCTGTCCTGGTCGCGCATGACGTTCGTTCGCTTCTTCTACGACCAGAGACTGGGTAGCTTCATGACCGGTCACCAGGACGCCTTCCGCGCCCTCCGAGGCGTCCCCACAGACGTCCTCTACGACAACCTCAAGAGCGTCGTCGCGCAGCGCAGAGACAACGCCGTTCGGTTCAACCCCACCTTCCTGGCCTTCTCCGCACACTACCAGTACGAGGCAAAGCCGGTCGCGCCCTATCGGGGGAACGAGAAGGGCATCGTCGAACGAAGGATCCGGGATCTGCGCAGCAGCTTCCTGTCTGGGCGGACCGAGCGGGGGCTGGAGGCGCTGAATCACGACGTGGCTCGCTGGTGTCGGCAGACCGTTGGCGGTCGGCGCCATCCGGCGGATGACACCCTGACGGTCAGGCAAGCGTGGGAGGAGGAGAAGCCCCTGTTGCGTTCACTACCCGATGATCTGTTCCCCGCCGATGACCGGGTCCAGGTGCGGGTGGGCAAGACGCCCTATGCCCGATTCGAACGCAACGACTACTCTGTCCCCCACGACCAGGTCCGGCGAACCCTGGTGGTGCTGGCCAGTCCACAGACCGTCCGCATCCTCGACGGCGATCATGAGGTCGCGCGGCACCGACGCTGCTTCGACAAGGGACGGCAGATCGACGACGCAGCCCACCTGGCGGCTCTGCGCGCCAAAAAGCTCCAGGCCCGGAAGGGAAGCGGCACCGATCGCCTCGCCCATGCCATCCCCAGCAGCAGGCTCCTGCTGGAAGGAGCCGCGAGCAGGGGTCACAACCTTGGCGCTGCGGTCGCCGGGATGTTGCGTCTGTTGGATACGTGGGGGTCAGAGGCGGTAGAGTCGGCAGTACAGGAAGCCATGCAAGCGGACTGCTTCCACGTCGCCGCCGTCCGGCAACTGCTGGAGGTCGCCGCACAGCGGGCCGGAACACCGCCGCCAATCCCAATCGCACTGCCCGACGATCCGAAGGTGCGGAACGTGCAGGTCCGGCCGCACGCGCTGTCGGAGTATGACGCACTGGGAGGGCGTCGTGGCTGACCGCCGAGAGCGCCTGCCGGCGCTGGGGCGTGGGGGGCGGCTGCGGGAC
>CAYXGP010000226.1:0-5983 GCA_964464515.1 uncultured Enterobacterales bacterium | reverse complement strand
TGTCGGCCTGCTGCTGCACTACGATGAGATCGCTGAGTCTTCGTGGCTTGACTGGCTGCTGGAGGTGGAGGAAGCCGAGCGCCAGCGACGAAGTCTGGAGCGTCGAATCAGCGCGGCGAAGCTGGGCCGGTTCAAGCCGCTGAGCGACTTCGACTGGCAGTGGCCCACCGAGATCGACCGGCGCGTGGTGAGCGAGCTGATGAAGCTGGACTTCATCGGTCAGGGCGTGAACCCGATCCTGGTTGGTCCGAACGGCATAGGTAAGACGATGATCGCCAAGAACCTTGGGTACGCCGCGCTGCTGGGTGGACACACGGTTCGGTTCACGACTGCTAGCGCGATGTTGAGTGAGCTGGCGTCGCAGGACAGCGCGTCGGGTCTGCGTCGTCGCCTGGGTAGGTACACGCGCCCACGGCTGCTGGTCGTGGATGAGGTGGGGTACCTGTCGTATGGGAATCGTCACGCGGACCTACTGTTCGAGGTTGTGACGCGCCGCTACAGCGATGGCCGAAAACCGATGATCGTGACGACGAACAAATCGTTCTCAGACTGGTCGGAGGTATTCCCGAACGCCAGCTGCGTTGTGACGTTGGTGGACCGGCTGGTTCATCGTTCGGAAGTCGTCCAGGTCAAGGGGGAGTCGTATCGCCTGAAGGAGGCCCGAGAGCGTGCGGCACGACGAGCGGCGTCGGACCAGACCTGAGGCGACCGGCCGCACCGCGCCAGTCCTGGGCGCCCTCATGTGGGGGCGCCCTTCACTGTTTTCACCAAAGCGATCGCCGTGCGCAGATTGCACCGAAGAGACGCGGGTCTGCGTGATCGTCTACAGACGTCGCGGAGCTGTCCGGCTGTGGCGACTTTACCTTGGCTGTTTCGTAGGCGCGCTCCTTCCGGCGGCGGTATTCCCGCCGTCGGGAGGAGGTCCCCGAGTGGTCGTGGCGCGACGTGTTCGATGATTCTGGTTCTGGCGCGCTGGAGCCAGCCTTGTGCGTGGGGGGCGAGTCGGGCCGCCCAGCGCTGCACGGTCCTGGCAGCTGGCCGTTCGTCGTCCCAGGGCCAGGCGACGTTGTGGATCCCGATGGTTCCGAGGAGCCAGGCTGCGAGGACGGTGACGACCACATCGAACCCGAAGGGTGAACCAGGGATGTCGTAGACGGGTCGGTCATGGCGGGTACGACCGGTGGGCCGGTTGAGCCAGCGCTGCTTGTGGAGCGTGATCCAGACCAGCGTGTCGTCGACGATGGTGAGGATGTTCTTGGTGGTCACGCCGTGGCGGTTCCAGTCCGGGCCAGGGCGCGGTCCTGTGAAGAAGAGCGCGGGCATGCCGACGCGTAGCCTGTCCCAGCTGCCCCACCGGTGGCCGTGAACGGGATCAGGTGGCGCTGCCTGGGATGAATCGGGTCGTCAGCGGGGCGGGTGCCTGGGATGGGACAGTCTTCGGCTACGACGCTAGGAAGAACCTCAAGGACTACGCCGACATGCTCATCCCCGGCGCCTTCGCCGAGCTGGAACGGCGGGCCAAGCGTGCCTTCGTCGACCAGGACAAGCAGCGTGCCCGGCCCACACGACACAAAGAGGAGTTCGTCCGTCGCAAGGGCTACAAGAACCTCCGCCTCCGCTCCGAAGATGTCGCCGAGTTCGAGTACCAACCTCGGGCGTGCTCCCGGTCCTACCGCATGGTGGTGCTGCGCAAGAACATCACCGTTGAGCGCGGCGAAAACGCACTCTTCGACGAGGTCCGGTACTTCTTCTACATCACCAACGATCGCGACATGACCCCCGCCGAGGTCGTGTTCCAGTCCAACGACCGCTGCAACCAGGAGAACCTGATCGAGCAGTTGAAGAACGGGGTGCGTGCGCTGCACGCCCCAGTGAACACCCTGGCCGCGAACTGGGCGTACATGGTGATGGCGTCGCTTGCGTGGAGCCTGAAGGCCTGGATGGCACTGTCGGTGCCGGTCACGCCACGGTGGCGCGCCAAGCACGAAGCCGAGCGGCGTGCATGGCTTCGAATGGACTTCCGGACGTTTCGCCAAGCCGTCATCGACATCCCGGTCCAGATTTTGCGGAGCGGTCGTCGTCGTGTGTGGCGTCTTCTGGCCTGGCGACCCCAGCTTCCGGTGTTGTTCCGGCTCCTCAACGCGCTCTGACTGTTGCCCGATCGCCGACAATCCCGTCGCCGACTCGGGCAGACTGTCAACCTCAAGCCATTCCGGTACGCCCATGCCAAAGCACATCGTTGATGCCACCACCGGTCAGACTGGGGCGCCGAAGTGCGCCGCAAACCGCCGAGTCACGATGATGCCAGCGAGGCTTCTCGCCCTTCGCTTGTTTAAGGTCTAGATGTCCTCGGCGGGATTAGCGATCCGGTCAGGAGCGCAGGGGCTTCCCCGCGTAGGTCCACTTGAAGGGCTTGGCGAGGACGGCATTGAAGTAGTCGATGAACTCGAGGAGTCGCTGCCGGAGGTCGTCGAGCGAAGTGAACGAAGCTCGCTTGAGCGCTCGCCTCGACAGGATGCTGAACCAGATCTCGACCTGATTGAGCCAGGAGGTGTGTCGGGGAGTGTAGACGACCCGGATGCGGTGCTCCGAGTCTTCGAGGAAGGCCTTGCGCGTGGCCATCTGTGCAACGACAACTATACTTGCCGATCCCGCGACAACTACTCTTGCCGGTCGGGGCATATGTGAGAGCTCCTCGCGGCGATCTCGCGACGGGCTCGGATAGTGGCGCTGGGATCGCTCGCCAATGGTGATCGGCTTCGTCCAACGAGGCGACGGCAATGCCGTTCACCACGTGGGGTTCTCATCGATAGTTTTCAGATCTTCGCTCGCGGTTCCAGTCAGCAGATCGCGCGGTTTCGACGCCTTGCAGTTCGCCTGTTTGCGCCGCTCTGCTCCCCCGCTGTCTCGCTTGGTCGTGCAGGGGCTCTCCGCACCGACTTCAACGCGCACAGCCGGCCTCACGGCGTTCCCGCGGATGCAGCGCGCAGCTTCTCAGCGGTCCGATAGCTTGGCACTTCGAACTCCAGGATCGAAGAGTGATGCACCAGACGATCTACGGCTGCGGCTGTCGTCATTGGGTTCTGGAAGATCTGATCCCACTGGCTGAAGACCAAATTGCTGGTGATCATCAGCGATCGGCGCTCATATCGCTCAGCCATCAGCGTGAACAGCACCTCCACCTCGTCGGGCTGCTGACGGATGTAGCCGATATCGTCGAGGATGATCAGCTCGAAGGCGTCCAGCTTTCGTAGTGCTCTGGGCAGCTCCAGCTCGCGCTTGGCCATCAGCAGTTGCTGGACCAGCTTGAAGGCCGGCACGAACAGCACGGGGTGCCCAGCCGCCACCAGGGCGTGCCCCAGGGCGCAGCCGGCGTGGGTCTTGCCCGTCCCCGGCAGCCCGAACGCCAAGACGTTGACTGCCTGCTCCAGGAAGCGTCCCGTCGCCAACTCACGCAGCCCCCGCTGTAGTGCCTGGGGGAAGATGCCCATATCCAGCGTCGAGAATGTCTTTCCCATCGGCAGCTTCGAGGCTTTCCGTAGCCGCTCCACCCGTCGTGTCTTCCGCCCCTCTGCCTCGGCGCGTAGCACCTCCAGCACCGCCGGAAGCGCTGCATCCTGGCCCGCCTCTGTCAGCCGACGCACCATCTGCTGCGAGGCCGTCGGCAACCGGAACCCCGCCAACAGACGCGTCACTTCTCGCTCGACAGCCATGTCCATGGGCGCGCTCATCGGCCACCTCCCAACATCCCATCGAACACCGTCAGATCCACCGCCCCGATGGAGACGACGGGCACCGCGACCGGCTCGGGCGCCGCCAGTGCCTTCACCGCGGCGTAGTCGAAGCGCCCGCGCCTGTTCAGCAGCGCCTCCAGGGCTCGCTCAACCGGGCCCTCCAGGGTGCTGGCGGCCAGGTGTAGAATGCGTACATACTCGATGTCTGCGCGCTCCCCGCGCCATTTCACCAGGGCGTCGTAGGCTTGTCGGAAGGTCAGCGAGGGGAAAAGCTCCTCGCGGAAGCGGTAGCGTGCGAAGGGTGTGGTTCGCGCTGTGATGCCGAGAGGAGGGTCGGTGGCGGAAGGGAGATCCCCGTGGCAGGGGGATGTGTGCAAAACCGCCCCCCGCTACGAGGTCTTCCGTGTGCAACGTCATCCACCTGCCGTTTCCTGTCAACCCGCTGGGCCGTCTCGATGACGAGATCACGGCCTTGTCAACGCTGGTTGCTGGGGTTCGGGCTCGAGCCGCAAGCGACGAGGCTTTCGACTTCGCCGACGCGGAGCGGGAAATCCACGAAGCTATTGCCCGAACCGAGGTGGCAGCACTCGCCCAGGTCATGGAGGCCGCCCAGCCACGAACAGAACTCATCGAGGTCGAGGGGGAGGTCTACAAGCGCATCAAGACCGCAGCCACTGCCGAGTACCTGGCGCGAAGCGGAGAGGTCCGCATCGAGCGACATCTCTATCGCCGAGTCGGCGTGCAAAACGGCCCCACGGTCGATCCCATCGCCCTGCGGTGCGGCCTCGTACAGGGGCGGATGACGCCGGCTGCGGCCAGTGCCTTCGGTCACCTGAATCAGGCCGTCCCCTCGCGTGAGGCGGCCGACCTGTGCGCATCCTTGGGGGTACTGCCCTACTCCCGAAGCGCACTCCACAGAAACGGCAGAGTCGTCGGTGAGGCCTGGGACCGCCTGGCACCCTCGGTGCAGACACAGATGGTTCAGACGATGGAGATTCCCCAGAACGCGGTGTCGGTCAGCGTATCGGTGGACCGGGTGAGTCTGCCGATGGCCGAAGACCGGCCGTTGACCGAGCGCGACATCAAGCGGGGCATCAAGAGGCCGGTGTCCGTTTCCCTCCGCATGGCATTCTGCGGGGTCTGGACGCTGCACGACGCCGAGGGCGAGGCACTGCACACGGTGCGATACGCCCACATCCCCGAGGGAGGCGCCGAGATGATCGAATCGGTGCTCACCAGTGACCTGCGCGTGCTGCTCGCCCGGCGCCCGGACCTGCGTGTCGTCACGCTGGCGGACGGGGCCGCCGAGATGCAGAACATCCTCGACCGGGTCATGGTTGCGCTGGGGGTGACGCCCGCCGCTGTGCTGGTGGACTTCTGGCACCTGGGCGAGAAGTTGGGAGGGGCGGCTCGGGCGAGTGGCCATGATGTCAAAGCGACGACCCATCGCTTCTGCTGTCGCCTTCTGGCCGACGATGCCGCCATTGAGGAGATCGAGGTTGAGCTTATGCGCTGGTCGAGTGGCTATGGAGACGAACTTCCCGACGGGCTGTACGACGCGCTGACCTACATCGACAATCAGCGCGAGCGGCTGCGGTTTGCCTCTGTGCGGGCCGCGGGACTCCCTATCGGCAGTGGTCATGTAGAGGCTACATGCAAGACGATCGTATCTGTGCGTTTCAAGCGCTCGGGAGCGCGTTGGCGACCCGACGGAGCGCAGCCCGTCCTGGGGCTCCGGGCGCTGGCGACCTCCTCTCGCTGGAGGCCCGCGATGAAGCTGCTCACTGACAGCTACATCAGGCCGTTCAAGGAAGCGGGGTGATTATGCATCACAGCGCGAACCACACCCCCTCGGTCCATTGCGACGTCCACAGCCCGAGCATTGCATCGGTACCCTCCGCCGATCCGGTGCGGCAAGCGGAGGATAGTGCCGATAAGGCCCCTCGCAGGAGTACCCCGACTTCTCTGCCCGGTCGATTTCGGTGTGGGCGTCCCCGTTTCCGCAACAGGATGGGTTCTGTCCGCGCCCGTTTCCCACCCGAAACCGCGCTCTGTCCGGTGTCGTCGCGCACCAAGGCACACCGGTACCCGCGCAGGACGCAGCCGCCCCCACTGTGGTCGCTCGGCTCAGTGGAACAGCGCCGGCGGTCCCCTCGGGCGCCCCGCTCCAAGGCCGGGCCGCGCTCAGGCTGTCGAGGATGCGGGTCGTCGCTGGCGGCCAGATGACCACCGTACGCACCGCCATCCGC
>CAYXGP010000225.1:0-13094 GCA_964464515.1 uncultured Enterobacterales bacterium | reverse complement strand
CGTGACGACTGGACCTCCCTCGACCGCTCGGGCTCGACGAAGATCTCCGCCGCGGAGCTGCGGGCTACCCAGCGCTCTGCGGGCGACACCGGGCCCGTCGAGTAGGCAGGCCCTCCCCCGGGAATACCGATGTACAACCTCGCCATCGCCTTCGCCATCGCGCTCGTCCTGTTCGGGATCGGCGCGGCGACCACCTCCTCGCTGGTCGCAGGCTTCATCCCCGCGCTCCTCGCGCTGGGCATCTCCTATGTCCTGCTGGCTCGCCGCAGCGGTCAGAAGCTCCAGAAGCTCATGGAGGCAGCCATGGTGGAGTTTCAGGCGGGGCGGGTCGAGAAGGGTCGCAAGATCCTGGAGTCCGGCTACGCACTACAGAAGTGGCAGTTCCTGATCTCTGCGCAGATTCACGCCCAGCTCGGCGCCATCGACTACATGCAGCGGCGCTACAAACAAGCCCGCGTCCACCTGGAGAAGGCCTGGAGCCGGCACTGGATGGCCCAGGCCATGCTGGCCACGCTCGACTTCCGCGAGAAGAAGATCGAAGCGGCGCTGGAGCGCATGGAGAAGACCCGGGGGCCGGGCGGGAGCGACCCCGTCTTCTGGGGGCTGTTCGCCTACTTCGCCGTCGAGTCGGGAGACCGGGAGCGCGCGCTGCGGGTGCTGGCCGATGGGATCAAGAAGCACGCCAGCTCGGAGCCGCTAAAGGGCATGGCTGACGCCGTCCGCAACAAGAAGAAGCTGAAGATGAAGGCGTTCGGGCAGGGGTGGTTCCAGTTCTTCCCCGAGCACATCCCGCGGTCGATGCTCATGCAGATGCAGGCCGCGGCCAACAAGCGGCCGGGCGGTGGCCGCGGGGGCAAGATGAGCATTCCGCATCCGCGTCGTTGAGTTCGCAGCTGAAGAGCGGGCGACGTTTCGGGAGAGCGGACCAGAGCAGGCAGATCAGCGTCGGGCGAGCAGCCGATCGAGCGACACCCGCTGCACGCTGGTCACCAGCACCTCCAGCGCGGTGCCCAGATCTTCGGATTCAGGAGCGGTGGGGGCGATCCGGATGTTGCGATCGCGTGGGTCGTCTCCGTGCGGGAACGTGGCTCCGGCCTGGGTGAGCCGCACCCCGAGCCGACCGGCCAGCGCCACCACGTCGCGGGCGCAGCCGTCGATCGCGGTGTCGAGGCTGACGAAGTAGCCCCCGCGCGGACGGCTCCAGTGCGCCAGCCCGGTGCTCCCCAGGTGCTCTTCGAGGGCGCGATCGACGGCGGCGAACCGCGGCCGCAGCAGCTCGGCGTGCCGGATCATGTGGGCGCGGACACCCTCGGCGTCGCGCAGGAAGAGCACATGCCGGAGCTGGTTGATCTTGTTGGGGCAGACGGTCTGCCGCGACAACCAGCGCTCCATCCAGGCGACGTTGGTGGGCGAGGCGGCGACCGCGGCGATCCCCGCTCCTGGCATCGTGACCTTGGAGAGCGATCCGAACACCAGCGCGCGGTCGGGGTGGCCGGCCTCCTGACAGGCTGTGAGGATCTCCGGCTGGGTGTCGGGGTCGTCGTGGTGGCCGTGGATCGCGTAGGCGTGATCCCACAGCAGGCGGAAGTCCGGAGCGGCGGCCTTCATCGCGGCCAGTCGCCGCACGATGTCATCTGAGAACACCGTGCCGGTGGGGTTGGAGTACCGCGGCATGCACCACATCGCGCGGATCGTGGGGTGGCTGGAGACGAGCCGCTCGACCTGATCCATGTCTGGACCGTCCGGCCCGAGGTCGACAGGCACGAGCTCGAACCCCAGGCCAGCGCTGAGCTTGAAGTGGCGGTCGTAGCCGGGCACCGGGCAGATGATCCGCAGCGGCGGTGTCCAGGGCTCGTCCGCGCCGGGCACGCCGCCCAGGCGGGCGAACACCAGCGCGTCGTGCATCAGGCGGAGGCTGGAATTGTCCTGGACCAGCACCTGCGCCGGGGGGACGCGCAGGACGCCGCCCATGAGGCGGCGGGCCTCCGGGAGCCCGGCGAGGCGACCGTAGTTGCGACAGTCGCTGCCGTCCTCGCTGCGGAAGCACCCGCGCCCGGGCAGCTCCAGCAGCTCGGCGCTGAGCGCGAGCTGCGCGGAGGAGAGCCGCCCGCGCGACATGTCGATGTTCAGCGCCCGGGCGGAGAGGTTCTCCAGGCGCCGATCCACCTCTGCGGAGAGGGGCGTCAGGCGCGCAGGCGCCGTTTGGGTCCAGGGAGACATGGGCGATCCAGAAGCGCGGCGGCCGCAGAGGCGTATCCGGTTGGAGGCGATGCGCGTGGGGCAGCGCGCGGGCCATTGTTCCGGTTGAGCCCGGAACGAAGGCCGTAGCTCGGTTAGAATCGCCGGTAGGAGCCGAGGCATGGTGAATCCCCCCGAACCCGCGGCGCGTCGTCGGCGCGTGCGTCACATCCTCCGGGGTGCCGCCCGCGTCTTCGGACGGCAGGGCTTCGCAGCGACCACCCTCCAGGGCGTCGCCGCAGAGGTGGGGCTGACCGAGGGCGAGGTCCAGCAGCACTTCCCCTCCAAACAGAAGCTGCTGATCGAGGCGCAGCGCAACGTCTTCCGCGAGCTGAGCCGGCGCTTCATCGACCGCGCGCGGCGCGGGGAGCGGGGCATGACCAGCGGGCTCGATGCGCTGGACGCCCTGTGGGGGTCGGTGCGAAGCCTGCACTCCGGCGCGCCGTTCGTCGTGCAGACCCTCGCGCTCGCCAGCCAGGACGACGCGCTCGCCGAGCCGGTGGCGGCGTTCTGCGATGAGTCAACCGATCTGTTGGAGGACGGGATCGTCGCGGTGTTCGCCGATGAGCTGGATCAGCTCTCCGTCACCCCTGATCGCATGGCGGTGCTGACCCGCGTGCTGCTGGAGGGGCTGGTGGTGGAGCTGGCGCGGGCGCACACGCCCGAGGCCCTGGCCCGGGTCGATCAGGCCTACGCCGATCTACGAGAGCTGTTCGAGCGGTTCGCGGTGTCCGGAGGGCGCATGTCCCCGGCCGGCGTGCCGCTGGAGCCGCTCCCGCTGCCCTGGTAGGCGCGGTGCTCCTCCTCGCGCTGATGACGCGTTCGGCCCAGGCCGCCGAGAACTCGAACCTCCTGAGGTTCGTGCAGGTCGAGAACATCCCCTACGCGATCCTCGCGATCATCGGCGCAGTGGCGGTGAGCCGGGTCGTCTCGCGCACGCTCGATGCCATGGGCGAGCGCATCACCGAGCGGCGCCTGCTGTTCAAGCAGACCGCCGCCATCGCGCGCTTCACCATCCTCATCCTCACAACGCTTGCGGTGGTGAGCGCGGTCTTCCTGCTGTCCGAGGAGGTGCTGCTGGCGGTCGGCGGCACCGCCGCCGTGGCAGTCGGCTTTGCGTTCAAGGACCTGTTGGCCTCGCTGATGGCGGGCATCATCCTGCTGTTCGACCGACCGTTCCAGGTCGGCGATCGGGTGGCCTTCGCCGGGGAGTACGGCGAGGTGCTGGAGATCGGACTGCGCACCGTCCGCATCGCCACGCTCGACGACAACCTCATCTCGATACCCAACAACCGCTTCCTCACCGACGTCGTCTCGTCAGCGAACGCCGGCGCGCTGGACCAGATGTGTGTGTTCAGCTTCTACCTGGGCTGCAACGAAGACTTTGAGGTCGCCCGACGCATCATCTTCGAGGCCACCGCCTCCAGTCGGTACGTCTACCTCAACAAGCCCATCACCATCGTGGTGCGGGAGGGGCCGGTGCCCGACGGCGCCGAGCGATTCGCCATCATCCTCAAGGTCAAGGCGTATGTGTTGGATGGGCGCTACGAGACGGCGTTCGGAACCGACATCACCGAGCGGGTCAAGCGGGCGTTCCGGCGGCAGGGGATCCACACGGCGGGAGAGCTGGAGTGGGCGCGCTCTGGGGATCAGCTGATCAGCAGCTCCGCCACCGGCTGACGCTTGCGCGCCACCGAGTTGATCGCCCTCGCCACCTGCACCACCTGGATCGTGAACCCCTCCGCATACAGCGCGCGGATCTTCGGGGTGTCGGAATTGCTGATCAGCACCCGCACTCCGCGGCCCTTCAGCTCCAGCGCGAGGTCGCGCAGGGCGGTCTGGTCGTCAAGGGTGAACCCATTCGGCGTGTACTTCGTGAACGACGCCGTCTTGCTGCTCGGGTCGTAGGGCGGATCGAAGTACACGAAGTCGCCGCTCTGGGCGCAGGTGTGGATCTGCTCGAACGAGCCGTGCAGCACCCCGGTCTGATCGAGGGCGGCGGCGCAGGCCTGCAGGTTGGGGGCGTCGCAGATGCGGGGGTTCTTGTAGGAGCCGATCGGGGCGTTGAACCGGTCCTTCTTGTTCACCCGGTACAGGCCGTTGTAGGCGGTCTTGTTGAGGTAGATGAACCAGGCGGCCACGTCGACATCGTCGGGGAGCTTGTCGATCTCGCGGGCGCGCACCTCGTAGAACTGCCGCCGACTGTGCGATGCGGCCAGGGCCTCCAGCTCCCGGATGAGGCCGTGGACGTCGCTGCGGACGGCCCGGTAGGTCCGGATCAACCTCACGTTGTCGTCGGAGATGATCGCGCGTCGCCCCTCCAGGCGCCCGGTCCGAGACAGCTCAAAGAACAGCGCGCCGCCGCCGATGAACGGCTCGTAGAACGTGCCGAAGCGCTCGGGGATGTACGGCAGCAGCTGGGGCAGCAGGCGGCGCTTACCCCCTGCCCACTTGACGAACGGGCGCGGGGTGGGGTGGTGGTTGCGGCGGGGCATGGTGGAGAGTCGGCTAACCGGCGTGCGCCGGGTACCGCGCTGCGATTCCTGCGGAGATCTCACCCGTGGGTGCGCTCGAACTCGCGCATGAACGTCACCAGATCCTCGACGCTGTCTCGGGGGCAGGCGTTGTAGATGCTGGCTCGCAGGCCGCCGACGCTGCGGTGGCCCTTGAGGCCCAGCAGCCCGGCCTCGGCGGCACCGGACAGGAAGACCGGCTCGAGGTCGCGGTCGGCGATGCGCCACGTGACGTTCATCAGCGAGCGGCTGCCGGTCTCGGCGTGGGGCTGCCACATCTCCGAGCGGTCCAGCTCGTCGTAGAGGAGCCCGGCCTTGCTCTCGTTGCGATCGGCCATCGCGGCCACGCCGCCGCCGTCCTCGACCCAGGCCAGCACCCGCTCCAGCGCGAACACGCCGAAGGTGTTGGGGGTGTTGAACATCGAGCCCTTGGTGGTCTGCAGCGCGTAGTCCAGCATGGTGGGCAGTCCGCCGTTCGCTGCTCCTGCCGCGCGGCTGCGCTCCACTGCCCAGGGCGAGAGGATGACCGCGGTGACCCCGCTGGGGCCCAGGTTCTTCTGCGCGCCCGCGAAGAGGACGGCATGCCGGGAGACGTCGACGGGCCGCGAGCAGATGTCGCTGGACATGTCGGCGACCAGGGGGGGGCCGCCTGCAGCCGGAAGCTCCGCGAAGCGCGTGCCGTAGATCGTGTTGTTGGAGGTGTAGTGCAGGTAGCGGAGATCGCCGGACGTGGGGAGCTCGTCTGGGGTGGGGCAGCGGCGGAAGCCGCCCTCCTTGCCGGACCACATCACCCGGGCGTCCCAGCGGCGGCGGATCTCTTTGAGCGCCTTGGTGGACCACGTGCCCGTCTCGACGAGCCCGATGGCCTCGCCCGTGGCCGCCAGGTTGAGCGGGGCCATGTGGAACTGCAGGCTCGCGCCCCCCTGGAGGAACAGCACCGTGTGGTCGTCCGGGACGTCCAGCAGGCGTCGCAGCCGCTCGCGGGCCGCGCAGATGATGGCGTCGAAGGCCGACGAGCGGTGGGACAGCTCCATCAGACCCAGGCGGGTCTCGCCCAGCTCGGGGAGCGTGGCGGAGAGCTGCTCGATGACCGACACCGGCAGCACGGCCGGTCCAGCGGAAAAATTGTGGGCGCGGCTCATGGGGCCTCCACGCGGTTCTCGATGTGGCCGTCGCGGCCGAAGCGGACGACGATGCGGATGACCTCGGCGGCCACCGCCTGCGTGGCCTGGTCGGTGCTGGCGCCGATGTGGTGGGTGCCGTAGACCCCGGCCTCATCGGCGATGGCGTGCTCGAAACGATCGTCACCCGCGCCGGGCTCGTCGGCGAAGACGTCCAGGCCAGCCCGCAGGCCGCGCTCGCGGATGGCCGCGATCAGCGCGGGCTGATCGATCACCCCGCCGCGGGAGGTGTTGATCACGTAGGCCCCCCGGGCCAGCGCCGCGAGCAGCTCGGCGCCCACCAGGCCCCGCGTGCCGTCGTTGAGCGCCAGGTGGATGGTGACGGCGTCTGCTCCCGCGCAGGCCTCCAGCGGCGATGCGGCGTAGTCGATGCCGAGGTCTTCAGCCCACTCGGGCGTGAGCGCGATGTCCCAGCCGCGGATGTTCATGCCGAACGCCTGCGCGCGGGTGATCACCGCCCGGCCGATCTGCCCCGTGCCCAGGACGGCCAGCGTGCGGCCGTACAGCCCCCGCGCCTTCGAGAACTTCTTCTTGGCCCAGCGGTGGCCGCGCAGCGCCGCGACGTTGTCGGCGATGCGGCGGTCGAGGTTGATCAGGTGGCCCATCGCCAGCTCGGCCACCGCGATGGCGTTCTTGCCGGGGCAGTTCGCGACCGACACCCCGCGCTGCGCGCAGGTGACGCGGTCGATGGTGTTGACCCCCGCGCCGGCTCGGATGATCAGGCGGAGCCCTTCGGTGGCGGCGAGCTGAGGCGCCCGCACCTTCGTGGAGCGCACGACCAGCACGGCCGGGTTGTGCGCTGCCAGCGCCGCGGTGAGGGAGTCGTCGCGTAGAGAAGAGTCGACGGTGACGCGGCAGCCGGCCGCCTCCAGCCGCTCGGTGGTGCCGGCCGCGAGCGAGTCGGCGATCAGGACATGCATGGAGCCTCCGGGGGGCCTGCGATGGGCGGCACCTTAACAAGACCGGGGGCGCCAGCGGCGGGGTTGCCGCGGGGTTAGGGGCAACCGCGAGCGCGGAGAGCAGATGGCGCAGATCCTGGTGGTCGATCCCGACCGCGCCGCCCGAGCGGTCATCGAGCGCACCCTCCGCCGCGACGGCCACGAGGTCGTCCACGCCGTGGATCGTCAGCAGGCCATCCGCCAGATCGGCGTGCGCACCGTCGATCTCGCCGTCGTCGAGCAGGCCATCACCGGCGGCGGGCTGTCGCTGCTGGGGCGGCTGCGCGAGCTACAGCCGGCCTGCCTGCGGGTGCTGATGTGCGCCACCCGCGATCACGCGGTGGTCGAGGGCGCGCTCGACAGCGGTCAGATCTCCTGCTTCCTGCCCAAGCCGGGAGAGCCCGCGCGCATCTCCGCGTTGGTTGGAGAGGTGCTGGCGCGGCGCCAGCGGATGGCCGCGGTCGTGCGCGTCCAGCAGATGGTCGCGCGTAAGCAGGAGCGCCTCCTCCTCCGGGAATTCGTGGAGGGCGACTACGTCACGCTGGCGCTCCAGCCCATCATCGCCGTCGATGACCGCCGGGTGATCGCCTACGAGTGCCTGCTGCGCAGCTCCCACCCGGTGTTCGACGGCCCCCGCTCGGTGTTCCAGGTGGCGGGCCGCCACGGGATGCTGCCCCAGGTCGGTCGTCTGGTGGTGGCCCGCGCGGTCGAGTGGTTCGCGCAGATCCCCGACACCTGTCAGCTGTTCATCAATGTGCATGCCGACGAGCTGACCGACCCCGAGGGGCTGGTCGATCGGCTCGCGCCGCTGTCGCGGTTCGGGCGGCGCGTGGTGCTGGAGATCTCCGATCGCGCACAGCTCGAGGGCATCGAGCACTGGGAGCGCGCGGTGGCCCTCATCGGCGAGCGGGGCTTCGCCGTCGCGGTGGACAACCTCGGCGCGGGGTACAGCTCGCTGGCCGTTCTGGCCGAGCTGCGCCCGCGCTTCATGAAGATCGACATCAGCATCGTGCGCGGGGTCGACACCGACTACCGCAAGCAGCGCCTCGTGCGGCTGCTGGCGCGGCTGGCCTCGGCCACGGGGGCCCGCCTGGTCGCCGAGGGTGTGGAGACCGACGGCGAGCTGGGCACGCTGCGGGCATGTGGCGCGCTGCTGCAGCAGGGCTATCTGCTGGGACGGCCCACGCAGAGTTCTTGAGCATGCCCCCGTCACCCTGGTACCACCCGGACCCGCGGTTCCTCGACCTGTCGGGGGGACTCAGTGACGTCGTGAGACCCGCCGGCTTTCCGCGGCACATCCTGCGGTTCCGCAACCAACCCTGGGCGCTGCGGGTGGGCGTGGGTCAGCTCTCGGCGCGGGAGTGGCAGCTCCACATGGGCGCGCTGCGTCCGCTGCCCGGCAACCTGCCCCAGCCCCTGGCGCTGCGGTACCACGGCCACCAGTTCCGCCACTACAACCCCCACCTGGGCGACGGCCGAGGCTTCCTGCACGCCCAGCTCCGCGATCCGATCGACGGCCGGCTGCTCGACCTGGGCACCAAGGGCAGCGGCACCACGCCGTGGTCGCGCGGCGGAGACGGTCGCCTCACGCTGAAAGGCGGCGTGCGAGAGGCGCTGGCCGCCGAGATGCTTGAGGCCCTGGGCGTCGATACCTGCAAGATCCTCAGTCTGTTCGAGACCGGTGAATCATTGATTCGGCATGATGAGCCGTCGCCGACGCGCGCGTGCGTGATGGTGCGCCTGAGCCACGGCCACATTCGATTCGGCACCTTTCAGCGCTTGTTCTACCAGCGTGACAGCGGTCTCATGGAAGATCTGGTCCGGCATGCGCTGCGCATCCACTACCCGCAGAGACTCCAGAGTGATGACTCTGCCGGCGATGACCCGGCTGTGGCCCTGCTGGGCGCCGTAACGGAGCGCGTCGCCGCCACCTGCGCCGGGTGGATGGCCGCTGGCTTCGTCCACGGGGTGCTCAACACAGACAACATGAACATCAGCGGCGAGAGCTTCGACTACGGGCCCTACCGGTTCCTGCCCACCTGCGATCCCGCGTTCGTCGCCGCGTACTTTGATCACCAGGGGCTGTACTGCTACGGTCGGCAGCCCGAGGCCGTGCGGTGGAACCTCGATCGGCTGGCCGACGCCCTGTCGCTGATCGCCCCACGGGAGGCGCTGGCCGCGGCGGCCGAGGGCTTCGGGGCTGCGTTCTCGCGTCACTTCGACGCCGCCATCCTGACGCGCCTGGGATTGCGGTCTCGCAACCTGGAAGACGACGACGGGCTCACCACGGCCCTGTTTCGCTTCTTGGAGCGGTCGCGGGTGGGATTCGACGCGTTCTTCTTCGATTGGTACGGCGGGCAGAAGAAGGGGCCGCGGCGGTACCAGGGGCGGGAGTGGGACGCGCTGCATGAGCTGATGGCGGTCTACGAGGCTGCGCACCCTGACAAGCTCTCTTTGCCCTACTTCTCGCGGGCAGAGCCCTGCGCCATGCTCATCGACGAGATCGAGGCGATCTGGGCGCCGATCGCTTCTGGGGACGACTGGGCGGCCTTCGAGGACAAGATCCGCGCGGTGCGGGAGCTGGCGGTGGTGTACGGTCGCGCTCCACAGATGCCGGGCGACGTGCGCTGCCCGCTGCTGGAGAGAGCGGCCCTCGGGAAGTAGCGCTGTGACCCAGGCTCGACGCTGAGGGCTGTCTCTGCGGTCGATTCTGGCTCGGCGCGGCTTTGTCGGTGCTTGAGCCGAGTCAGAGATGGCTCAGCACGAGGTAGGCTTTACCGGCGGATTGCCCACCGTCGTCGTTACCTGATGCCCCAATGAGGATCTCATCGAGGCCATCGCCGTTCACGTCTCCGGCGGTTGAGACCTCCGAGCTTGCGCTGTCTCCGACGTCCTCTCCCACGAATCTGTAGTCCGCGTCAGCGAGGTTCGACGCCTGGGCGGTATCGAGACTTCTACCGAGGACGACGTAGGCTGTCCCAGATCCAACCCCATTGTTATGGTATCTGCCTGCTCCGATGATGACATCACCGAGTCCATCGCCATCCACGTCTCCAGCGGTGGAGAGGCTCCAGCCTGCATCCTCTCCGGTGTTTTCTCCCACAAAGCTGTAGTCTGCGTCTGCAAGGCTCATGGTTGAGGCGGCGCCGAGACTACTTCCGAGGATGATGTAGGCCTTGCCAGAGTCTTCGCCGTTGTCATCGTTTCCTTCGGCCCCGATGATGATGTCGCCGAGCCCATCACCGTCCGCGTCTCCGGCACTGGACAACGCGCGGCTTGCATAATCATGCTCGTTCTCACCCACAAAGCTGTAATCTGCGTCTGCGAGAATCATCGCCTGTGGCGAACCGAGCGCGCTTCCGAGGACGACGTAGGACTTTCCCGCCGCATCTCCGCCGTCGTCGTTGCCATAGGCTCCGATGATGACGTCAACGAACCCGTCACCATCCACGTCTCCGGCTCCGGCCACCTCACAGCCTGCAAGATCGTAGTCGTTCTCCCCCACGAAGGTGTAATCTGCGTCTTTGAGGTTCATCTCCTGGGAGGAGCCGAGACTGCCTCCGAGGACGATGTACGCCTCTCCGGCGCCCTCTCCTCCATCGTCACTCCCTCCCACTCCGATGATGATGTCACCGAGTCCGTCGCCGTCAATGTCTCCAGCGCTGGACTGATTTCCGCCCGCCCCATCTTTGATGCCCTCTCCCACAATGTTGTAGTCTGCGTCAGTGAGGCTCATGGTTGTGGAGGGGCCGAGACTCCTCCCGAGGATGATGTAGGCCCTGCCCGTGTCCGGAGCGCTGACAGTCATGTCGCTTCCCGTCGCCCCGATGATGATGTCACCGAGTCCATCGCCGTCTACATCTCCGGCGCTGGACACCGTGCAGCCTGCATAGTCGTATTCGTTTTCCCCAACAAAGTGGTAATCTGCGTCTGTGAGACTCATCGCTTGAGGGCCGAGGCTACTTCCGAGAATGATGTAGCCCTTTCCGGCATATGGTCCACCATGGGAGGCCCCGCAAGATCCAATGAGCACGTCATCGCGTCCGTCACCGTCTACATCTCCAGCTGTAGACACACTGGCCGCCTCCCACCCCTGAAATTCACCGATGAAGCTGTAGTCGGCCTGCGAGAGACTACCACCCATCTCGCCGTCGCAGTTCAAGTCGTGCCCGAGTAGCCACTCCGGTGCCCTGGGGTAGGCTGAGGGATCGGTGTCGTCGCAGTCTCCATCAGAGACGCTGTAGCCGTCTCCGTCGAAGTCACCAGTTTCTCCACGGCTTTTCGTGGTTCCGGTAGGGGTCTTGCTGCTTGTCTTCCCAAAGGTGTTCTGGCTGGTGGTTGTGCTGTCTTCCTGTGTACCGGTCGTGTCTTTATCGTTGCAGGCACCCGAGACGACAAGGACAGGCCACAACACGATGGGGAGCAGGGAACGCACGGCTGCTCCTACTCTGCACCAAGGAAACGCGTTACCAGGGATAAGTAGCGATTCTGGCGTTGATCCCCTTGCAATCTCTGCCCAGGAAAGTCCACCCGTTCGGTTTGCGTGGCTTGGGCCAGCATACTGGGGGCCGTGGTTACCGCCTGTTGAACGCCGCACCTGAGACAATCGACGGTGGGCCTTGCGATCAGGGGCTCTGGGGACTGGTCCACGGTGACCAGTCCTTCCTTCACACCAAGCAAGGAAGGAGGACTTCTACTGTTGAAGCCTCCTACTGAAAACCCCTCGGGTGGGGTCCTGCCGCTATAGCCCCCTCTTGGTTCCCACCATTCAGGTGGAGTTCTGCCGCTGTAGCCGCCGGAACTGTCAGGCACTGAGTAGGTGAGCTTTGCGATCCAAACCGCCCGGGTTTCGGTCCCATCGGGGTCGTTCAGGCCGCCATCCCTGTAGGCTCCATCATATGCGACGTAAAGTGTACCGTCACCGACCCGCGTAATGTGAGGTCGGCTACCCAGTTGAGGGACCGGAAGTCCGCTCTTTTCCTCACTGTCGGTGAGCTCTACTTCAACCTCGATCTCGTTATCGGAGTTGAGGATGAGAACGACAACTGGCGCAAAGTCATCAGCCAATGCGTACTGGTTGTACGCTGGATCGCATCCGCTGGCGTGTCGGATTATCGCAAGTTGCGGATCTTCATTTTTGGTGTGGTTCTGAAGCCGTCGTGCAGTGACAGCACGGTAGCCGTTACCCAAGTCCGCCACCGTCGGCATTGAGTAGCCATACTGCTTCTGTTCTTCGGCTTTCGCCCTGAGGAACTCGGTCACATTCGTGTTGGTAGCAGCCCAATTGTCCGAAACAGGAATCTCGATTTCATTAACTGGGTTCGAAGAACAGACGGAAATTGTTGCTGGCAGATACAATCGGTAACTCTTGGATTCCGAATCAAAATTGGCAGATCCACCATTCGAGAAATCGTAATATCCTCCATATGGACTTGGGATCTCCCAGAGCCCTGCCCACCCATCTGGATCGATATCCTCGTTCACCAAGATGACCCTCAGCGTGGTGGGGTCCGTGTTGGCGGGCTTTGCTCGTCTCTTGCTTTTTGGATCTGTGTACGTCAACGGTGACCGGACGACACCGATTGCAATACCACCATCATATCGCTGTACGGCCCACAAATCCTGAGTAGTGATGTTGTCGGACTTGTTTGCATGGTCGTATACACGGTCATAGACCCAGCGCACTTCAGGTTGGCTGCTGAATGTGGCGTCAAGGCGCGCTACCCCAACCCCTGTTTCGCGCTCCACGGTTATAATACTCCCGTCCGGTTGCTTCTCATCCACCGAGATAGACAAAGTCGCCGCAATCCAGTGGTAGGTTCCGTCAAATATGTACCAATGGTCGGGCATTCCCGTGTAGTCAATGCCTATGCCCTTAAGAGAGGCGTCGTCGTTGAAATCCGATCTGGACACAACGTCTCTTGCTTCTGGGTCGCCAGGCGGCCATTCCAGTGCGGTTTCGGGCCCCTTCGAAATGGCGTTGTCGAGTGCTGTTCGGGTTAGGGTTCGGAGTGAGACTCCATCTCCAGCTGAGCCACAGGCTGTGATCTCGGTGCCGCCCTCGTCCATAGGCGACAAGAATAGCCAGGTCGAGACACCTCCCCTGATATAGGCTTGGTTATCCTTGCTGAAAGACAAGTTCACAATAGCTTTGTTCGTCATCGCCAAAGGCGACCAGGACCCCACCCCCGGCGCACCAGAGAAGCTGACGCCGCCGAGGAGTG
>CAYXGP010000224.1:10495-13192 GCA_964464515.1 uncultured Enterobacterales bacterium | reverse complement strand
CGCCGCCCGCCGTGCCTCGTCCTCCCGGCCCGCTCCCCCCGCCTCGGCCGCGGCCCGGGCGGCCCCCCCCGGCGGGGGGGGGGGCCCCCCCCCCGGGGCCGCGGGCGGCGAGGGACAGGTAGGGGTTGATGGTGGCGACCGGGTAGAAATTGAGCAGCTCGGCCTGGGCGGCGGCGCACAGGGCGGCCTCGTCGCCACCGAGCAGATCGCCGAACTCCCGGGCCAGCTCCTCGTGTGCTACCCTCGCCGCGTCGATGGCCTCCGCGAGCAGCGGGTCGGTGACCAGAAAGCGCGCGATCGTTGCGTTATCGAGGCCGGTTGTCTGTCGCGCTCCGGCCCCCTCGCGCAGCGCGCGCAGGGTCGCCATGGGGCTGCTGTTTTCAGGGCTCATCTACACCTCCCTTCGGTGCTCCTCTGTATCTCGGTGGGGCCGATCAGGGTGATCGACGTGCTCTCGGAGGCCCCATGCTCCTGACCCCCGCGCTGCTGAGCCTCGCGCTCTTGACCCCCTGGACAACCGCCCTGGCTGCGCCGTTCACGTTCGTCGTGGTCGGCGACACCCAGACCGACGGCGAAGAGGACTCGGTCAACTGGGACGTCCTGCCCGAGCTGATCACCGACATGAACACCCACGACCCGGCGTTCGGGCTGTTCGCGGGCGATCTGGTGGGCGGCAGCTCGTCGCTGACCGAGACCGAGCGTCAGTGGGGCGACTTTCACGCCGCCACCGCGCACTTCACCGGGACGGTGCTGGCGGTGCCTGGCAACCACGACGTCTACCCGGGGGCCGGCACATTCGGCGCCTGGCGGCGTTCGTTCCCGGAGCTCCCGCAGGAGGACTCGCCCCCGGGCGAGGAGGGGATCAGCTACGTCGTCGATCACGAGAATGTACGCTTCATCTCGATCACCAGCGCGCAGGAGACGGGCGTGAGCGCGCGCGTGAGCACCGAGGGGCTGGCGTGGCTGGACGTGAGGCTGAAGGAGCGCGACGCCTTCGACCATGTGTTCGTATTCACCCACTACCCGATGACCTTCTCGGATGAAAACAACCTCGGGGGGAGCGGCGGAGATTTCTGGAAGATGCTCGTCGCCTACGGCGTAACCGGCGTGTTCAGCGGGCACTGGCACCGCTACCAGCCCAGCCAGCCGGGCGCCGGGGGAGACACCTGGGAGACGATCATCGGGACGGGCGGGGGGTGGACCGGCTACGATCCGATCCGCGCCTACCAGCAGATGTGGGGCTTCGGAGTGGTGATGGTGGATGGCCCCGAGGCCACGCTCACCTTCTACGCTGACGCCGACGGGGACGGTCGTTACGACGACGCCGTCGATTCGTTTGTGCTGGCCTCGGCCGCCGAGACCGAAGGCGGTCTGGTCGCGCGCTACACCTTCGACGACGGGCTGGACGACGACGCCCCGGACGGTCGGCAGATCCCCGGCGCGCTGCATCGCGGCGCGGAGCTCGTCGATGACGGCGTGACCGGCTCTGCCCTCCAGCTCACGGGCACGGACGACTACCTGGAGGCCGGAGCGATCGACGACTACGTGCTGTCGATCAACGAAGACCTCACGATCTCGCTGTGGGCCCGCCTCTCAGAGTTGTCTTCATCAGGGCTGTCTTCATCAGGGCTGTCTTCAGGCGAGTGGGCGAACACGCTCCTCTGTTACGCCACGAACGACTACTACACGGAGGACGAGGAGACCAACTACTCGTACTGGCTCAGCATACGCGAGGGACACCTGCAGGCTTTCTGGGAGCACGGGAGCGGCGAGAACGTGCAGGTCCTCAGCGGCGAGCCGGCGTCCCTGACGCCGGGTGTGTGGCATCACGTCGCTGTTACGCGTGACGCCGACGCGATGACGGTGCAGTTCTGGGTGGACGGGGAGAAGCTGGGGCCGTCCGTGCCCTTCGAGCGGCTGCCCACCGGCGGCGGGCGGGGCATGCTCTACCTGGGCTCAGACACCCCCGCGTTCCTCGGTAACGGCTACGAATGGGACGGCGCGCTCGACGAAGTCTGTATCTACGACCGCGCCCTCGGGTCCGCGGAGATCGCGGAGCTGGCCGCTCTGACAGACTGCGCAGTGGTGGGCGAGCCCGATCAGCCGGGGACATCGACCACCGGCGGGACGACCGGCACCACTGGGGAGAGCACAGGCGGCTCTGAGACCGGCGGGACGACCGCGACAGACACGGACGATGACACCGGGGAGTCGGCAGCGACCAGCGGTGGCGCGAGCCCCGGGTGGGCCCCCGACACGGAGGAGGGCTGCGGGTGCGCGTCCGGCAGCTCCCTGCCCGCGGCCATCTGGGTCTCTGCCTGGGCGGGGCTCAGCGCTCGGCGACGGCGAAGATCGTGACCGGCTCAAGGCGGCCCTTGACCTCCATCGTGGAGACCTCCTCCAGCTTGATGGTTTCGGGCAGCAGGTTGGCGGTGGTGCGACTGACCAGGATGGATCGGTCGAGCGTCTTCGTGAGGGACTCCAGGCGCGAGGCGACGTTCACCGTGTCGCCGATGACGGTGTACTCCATGCGGTCGGAGGTGCCGATGTTGCCCGCGACCAGCTCGCCGGTGTGGAGGCCCACGCCCATGTCGATCGCGGGCTTTCCAGCGGCCAGCCGGCGGTCGTTGACCCGCACCAGCCGCCCGGGCCGCGACACCACCCCCCCCACCACCCCCCCCCCCCCCCCCCACCGCC
>CAYXGP010000224.1:0-10485 GCA_964464515.1 uncultured Enterobacterales bacterium | reverse complement strand
GGCGGGTGGGGTCGCTCCGGCCCGCGCCCCGGGCCGGTGCGCGGCCGCCCCACGACCCGGCGGCCAGGGCGTCGGCCTCGGCCCCTTCCTCGCTGACGGGCACGCCGAACAGCGCCATGATGCAGTCGCCGATGAACTTGTCGAGCACGCCGCCGTGCTCGATGACCGCGGAGACCATCTCGCCGAAGTACTCGTTCAAGAAGGAGACGACCTCTTCGGGCTCCATGCCCTCGCTCATCGAGGTGAAGCCGCGGATGTCCGAGAACAGCACCGTCGCCGTGCGCCGCTCGCCGCCCAGCTCGACCTGGCCTCCGAGGATCTGATCGGCAACCTGCTGCGCCACATAGCGCCCGAAGATCTGCCGGATCCGCTCGCGCTGCTGGAGCCCGTCCACCATCGCGTTGAAGTGCGAGCAGAGCGCGCCCATGGTGTCGAGGGCGTTCACGCGGGCGCGGCGATCGAGGCTGCCCTCGGAGACCGCCTGCATGTGACCGTGCAGCTCGGAGACCGGCCCCATCACCGCGCGGATGACGGCCCAGCCCACCAGCAGGCCGACACCCAGGAAGTGCAGCGTGAGGTAGCCGAATCGCGCACGATCACGCGATCCGCGCGACCCTGATGGAGGGGACGTTCACGCGCGTGACCGGCGATCCAGCTGCCAGTACCATCCGCGTGACGGTGCCGCTGGCGGGCCTTCAGCCCGACGCCGATGATCTCCGGAAGGCGACGGGGCTGCCGGACACCTTGAGCGACTCACAGCGGGCCGAGATCCGCGAGCACATGATGTCTGCTGACCAGCTCGACGGCGACAGCCACCGTAACATGTCGTTCTCGTCGACTTCTGTTACGGGGACTGATAGCGCGCTCACGGTGACGGGTGACCTGGAGATCCGCGGTAAGCGTCACAGCGTCACGGTGCCCCTGGCCCTCGCCGCGTCGGGCGATGACCTCAAGGCGACGGGGCGGTTCGAGATCCAGCAGTCGTGGTTCGGCTACGAGCCATACTCCGCGCTCCTGGGGGCGCTGAAGGTGGAGGACGGCGTAGAGGTGGTGCTGGACCTCGCACTGGTTCCGGCCGGGTAGCCCCGAGCAGGCTCGACGGGTACGGGAGGCGCACCCGAGGGAGGCGCGCCATGAGACCGGTGTCCCTGAGACGAACCCTGCTGACCCTCGCCATGCTGCTGGGGACCCCCGCGGCGGCGGCCGAACCGACCATCGAGGAGCTGCTCAACGCCACCGACGACGTGCAGCGCGGCCAGAGCAGCACCGGCACGATGTCGATGCACGTCAAGACGGCCCGCTACGAGCGCACCGTGAAGATGGCGATGTGGACGGAGGGCACCGAGCGCTCGCTCGTGCGCATCCTGGAGCCGCCCAAGGAGGCGGGGACCTGCACCCTGATGGTGGGCGACAACATCTGGAACTACCTGCCGCGCATCGACCGCACGATGAAGCTGCCGGCGTCGATGATGTCTGGCGGCTGGATGGGCTCCCACATCAGCAACGACGATCTGGTGAAGCAGAACCGCCTCGCCGAGGAGTTCGACGGCGAGATCACGGAGCGCCCGGGGGCCGACGGTGCCGGCGGATACACGGTGGTTCTCACCCCGAAGCCGGACGCCCCGGTCGTGTGGGGGCGCATCGAGGTGCGTGTCAGCGCCGACCTGATCCCGCTGAACATCTCGTACCACGACGAGGACGGCCCGCTGGTGCGCACGCTCTCGTTCCACGACGTCGCGGAGGTGGGGGGGCACAAGATCCCCATGCGCGTCCGGGTGACGCCCGCTGACGCGGAAGGCGAGTTCACCGAGATCACCTACGACGAGCTGAAGTTCGACGTGGAGATCCCCGCGGACACGTTCACCCTCCAGGCGCTCCGACAGTGATCCCGTGACGTTCAAGCTCGCCTGGCGGAACCTGTGGCGGCGCCCCGTGCGCTCCGGACTCACCGCGGGAGGCATGTCCATCGCCATCGTGATGGTCATGTGGATGGTCTCGTACATGGGCGGGATGTACGGCCAGATCTACGATGTTTTAATCGACCAGAAGCTCGGACATGTGCAGGTTCATCACCCCGACTACCCCGGCCGGTCGGCGATGCACGACACCGTGGGTGACGCGGCGGGTGTGCTCGCGGAGGTGAACGCGCTCCCAGAGAGCGTCGCCGCCACCGGGCGCCTCCTGGCGTTCGGTCTGGTGGGCTCCGCAGAGACCAGCACCGGTGGGCGGCTGATGGGGATCGACCCCGCAGCCGAGGACTCCGTCACCGGGTTGGCGCGGCGCGTGAAGCAGGGGAAGATGGTCGCGGCCGGCGCCCCCCGTGAGGCGGTGGTGGGGGTGACCCTGGCCGAGGAGCTGGAGGTCGGGGTGGGCGACGAGGTCGTCGTGATCCTCCAGGCCGCTGACGGCTCGATGGGCAGCGAGCTGTACGACGTGGTCGGCGTCGCGCGCACCGGCGACGGCATGATGGACCGCGCGGGCCTCTGGGTAGATCTCGCGGGACTCCAGGAGCTGCTGGTGCTGCCCGATCAGGTCCACGAGATCCTGGTGCTGGGAGGCGACATGGATCACGCGCCGGCGCTGTCCGCGGCGGTGGCCGGTGCGGTGGATGGCGATCTGCTGGTACGCACCTGGGAGGAGACCGATCCCATGACGGCCCAGATGGCCGGCTACCAGACGCTCTCGATCGGCATCATGCTGGCGATCTTCTACGGCGTCGCCAGCCTGGGGATCCTCAACACCATGTTGATGGCGGTGTTCGAGCGGACCCGCGAGCTGGGCCTGCTTGCGGCGCTGGGGCTGCGTCCGGCGACCATCCGCAGGGTGGTCCTCGCCGAGAGCTTCCTGCTGGCGCTGGTCGCGGCGCTGGTCGGCGGTAGCCTGGGGCTGCTGGCGCAGTACCTGATGGTCACCCGCGGCATGGACCTCTCGGTGGACGGAAAGGGTATGGAGTACATGGGCCTCGTGCTCGATCCGATCATCATGGGCACGTACGAGCCCGCCACCACTGTGTTCACGCTTGCGGTGGTGTTCGTCGTGGCGGTGCTCGCGGGGCTGTGGCCGGCCTGGCGCGCCACGCGCATGGACCCGGTCGAAGCGATGCGACAGGTATGACTGGTCTGTTTCGACTCGCGATGCGTAACATCTGGCGTAACAAGCGCCGGAGCATGATCACCATGCTCGCCATCGCCGGCGGGCTGTCCTTGATGATCTTCGGCCGCAACCTGGGCGCCGGCAGCTACGACGAGATGATCAAGGTGGGGGTCTCCCAGATGGCCGGGCACGTCGTGGTGCAGGCCGAGGGCTGGCAGGACTCCCGAGACGCTGAGCTGATGGTCACCGGAGCCTCCGACGTCGCCGACCAGCTCGCTGCGGCGTTCCCGGACGGCACGGTGGTCTCGCGCAGCTTCCTGTCGGGGCTGCTCACCAGCTCCGCGAACTCCGTGGGCGTCGGCCTGAACGCCATCCAGCCCGGGCCCGAGGCGGCGGTGGCCGGGTGGGCCGACAAGGTGACCGCGGGCGCCTGGCTCGAAGACGGCGACGACCGCGGGATCGCCATCGGTACGGGCGTCGCCAGGACGCTTCAGGTGGGCGTCGGCGACAAGGTCGTCTTCATGACCCAGGGCAAGGGCGACGTGACGAGCCGGCTGTTCCGCGTGCGTGGGCTGGTGCAGACGGGCTCCAAGGAGCTGGACGGGTTCTTCGCGCTGGCCCCCCTGCCGGCCGCGCAGGAGCTGCTCGAGCAGCCCGACACCGCGCACCAGGTCTCGGTCCACCTGGCCGAACCTCGTCACTCCGAGATCGCCGCCGAGGAGGCCGCTGCCCTTCTGAGCGACTCCGGGCTGGAGGTCTTCAACTGGATGGAGGCGATCCCGGAGATCTACCAGCTCATCAAGATGGACGAGCAGTACAACTTCCTGTTCATGTTCATCATCGGCGTGATCGTCGCTGTGGGCGTCGCCAACACCGTGCTCATGGCTGTCATGGAGCGCATGCGCGAATTCGGGGTGCTGCTGGCGGTCGGCATGAGCCCGCGGCGGCTGGCCTCGCTCGTGGTGATCGAGGGCACGTTGCTGGGGGCGCTCTCGGTGGCCCTCGGGGTCGCGCTCGGGATCGCCGTGACCTGGCCGGTGTACCACTACGGCTGGGATCTCACCGAGGCCATGGGCGAGAGCTACGAGGTGTCTGGCGTCGCCATCAGCGCGGTGCTGCATGCCAGGTACGACTGGATGGCGACGGCCTTGTTTGCTGCGGGCGGGGTGGTCATGACCGTCCTCGCCACGCTGTATCCGGCCCTGAAGGCGGCCCGGCTGGAGCCGGTGGACGCCATGAAGCATGTGTAGACGAGGAGCCCCATGTCGATCGTGAAGGTGCATGGCCTGACCCGCACCTATGACACCGGCGCTGTTCAGGTGCGGGCCCTGGACGGCGTGACCCTGAGCATCGAGCCCGGTGAATTCACCGCGCTCATGGGGCCGTCGGGCTCGGGCAAGACCACGCTCCTCAATTGCATCGGCGGACTTGACACCCCCACGAGCGGCTCCGTGGTCGTCGACGGCCAGGACATCGGCGCGATGAGTCGGGCGGAGCGCTCCAACATGCGGCTGCGGCGGATCGGCTTCGTGTTCCAGTCCTACAATCTGGTGCCAGTGCTCTCGGCCTACGAGAACGCCGAGTTCGTGCTGATGTTACGCGGCACTCCCGAGGACGAGCGGCGGCGCGCGGTGATGGACACCCTCCGCGCGGTCGGGCTGGAGGGTCGCGAGCACAACCGCCCTTCGGAGCTCTCTGGCGGGCAGCAGCAGCGCGTGGCCGTCGCGCGGGCCATCGCCGGCAAGCCCGCCCTGGTGCTGGCCGATGAGCCCACCGCCAACCTCGACTCCAGGACCGGCGAGGAGCTGGTGGCGCTGATGAAGGAGCTCAACGAGGTCCAGGGGATCACGTTCGTCTTCGCCACGCACGACCCCAAGGTCATGGTCGCCGCCCGGCGGGTGGTGCGGCTGGTGGACGGGCGCATCGAGACGGACGAAGTGCGCGGGTGATCGCGCTGCTGGTCGCGATAACGACGTCGCATGCCGGCGCGCTCGGTTCTGATCTGCTGTCGCTGAGCGGCGACACCAAGTCGTTCTTCATCGTCTCGCTGCCCTACGAGAGCCGCTTCATGCCGGAGACGGCAAGCGGACAGGGCGCCGCCGACCTGCGGCTCAAGCTGGATGTCCGGCCGATCGACGGGCTCCGCTTCCAGGCGCACCAGACGCTCACGGCCAGCACGCCGGCCGCGCAGACCTCGCTCCTCGGCGGCACCGGCGTCGGTAGCACGGCGGAGGAGGCGATCGATCTCACGATCGAGCTCACCGAGGACGCCGAAGAGGCCGGGACGCTGTCGGTCCGCACGCGCACCGATCGGCTCTGGGTGGGGGCCTCGGTGCCGCACGTCGATCTGAGGGTGGGCCGGCAGGCCATCTCGCTGGGGAAGGGCGCGATGTTCACGCCGATGGACCTCGTCGGGGCGTTCTCACCGGCCACGGTCGACACCGAGTACAAGGCCGGCGTCGACGCCGCTCGGATCGACGCCTACGCCGGCATGGCCTCGCAGCTCACGGCGGTCGCCGCCTACGCCGGATCGTGGGACGACGACGGGCTCATCTTCGTCGGCTACGGTCAGACCACCCTGGGTCTCTGGGACGTCGGGGTGCTCGCGGGCCGGGTGCGCGGCGACACGGTGGGCGGGCTGACGACTGCGGGCGGGTTGGGACCGGTCGCGGTGCAGGCTGAGGTCACGCTCACGCTCCCCGCCGAGCGGCTGGACGAGGACCCTTTCGTGCGAGCCTCGCTCGGCGGGATGTGGCGCGCTACGCAGCGGCTCACGCTCAGCGCCGAGGCCTACCACCAGGGCAGCGGGGCGGACGATCCGGCGGACTACCTCGGGGTCTACACCGACGAGCGCCACACGCGGGGGGAGCTGTGGGCGGTCGGGCGCTGGTACGCCGGGCTCAGCGCCGCGGCTGAGATCACGCCGCTGGTGTACGGCTCGCTCATGGCGATCGGCAACCTGGGGGACGGCTCGGCGCTGGTCGGGCCGGGGCTGTCGTGGTCGGTGAGCGACAGCTCCGAGGTGGTCGGCAGCGCGTTCGCCGGGCTGGGGGAGCGGCCCGAGGGGTTCGCCTTGAAGTCGGAGTTCGGGTTGGTGCCGACGATGGTGTTCGTGGAGTGGAAGGCGTATTTTTGAGGTGCCTGCCAGGCGGGCTTGCGCCCCCAGATCAGGTAGTGGATGTGCCCGCCCGCGCTGACGAGGGTGCCCGCGTCGATCGCCGCGAGCATCTGCGCCAGGTGCGCGCGCGCCTGCCGCCAGAGCGCCTCGAACCGGTCGGGGTCCCCCCCGCCCGCGAGGAAGTACCGGCGGGCGTTTACTCGGGTCCCGCCGAGGACCAACGCCGCGCCAGACCGGTGGCAGTCGCGCATGTGTTGAATCATTCCGCGCGCGCCTGGATCGGTGTACGGAGGCTGCAGGTGAGCGCACTGGCTGTTGAGTCGGACATCTACATCGGTCAGTCCGCACGCGCGCAGCCCCGCGGGCACGAGCTCTCCTGCTGACTGGTGTCCTTCACCCACCGCGCGCTTCCCGAGCGTACAGCGATACTCGAGCTCCAGCAGGTCAGCGAGCACCGGCCAGGGCTGCAGCGGCTCGGAGATGTACCCGGCGGCCGTGCTGCCGAAGTTGTTGGGCTCGGCGGCGAGAAAGAGACCGCCGGGCTTGAGCACACGCACCATCTCCCGAAGGACCACGCCCAGGTCGCGCACATGAATCAGCACGGTCTGACAGGTCACCATGTCCAAGCTGGCGTCGGGCAAGGGAAGCGACTCGGCGGCGCCGACCACATACGTCGCGCGCTCCTTGAGTCCCTGATCGTGGGCGCGGACGCGGGCGCGCTTTACCCAGGCCGCCTCGGCGTCGACGCCGTGCAGAGTCGCCGCGGGGGGCAGGTGGCGCATCAAGCGCTGGCCCCAGTGCCCCACACCGCAGCCCACATCGAGCACGGTATGCACTTCATCCAGACCCCACTGCTTCGCCGACAACGCCAGGAAATCGTCGCTCCACCAGGTGTCGCGCCAGTCGCCTTCGAACCCGGTCAGGCGGTGGCAGTCGTCCGTGGTCAGGGAGGCGCGATGGGCCGAGGATGGATCGCTCACGAGGACTCCGCTGTCTGTTTGCAGGATCGTTGTCTGGTCGCAGGACGCTGTCTGGTCGCAGGACGTTGTCTGGTCTCAGGGTCGCCGGGTGCTTCATCGGCCGTCTGGATGGAGCCACTGTTCGGGGGTCCGCAGCTCTCCCGCGCGCATCACGAACCGGGCGCTGCGGTATGCGGTGGACGAGACGAGCGGATCCGCTTCGAGCACGACGAGATCGGCCTGCTTGCCCACCTCCAGGGTGCCGCGGTCATCGCGTCCCAGCAACCGGGCGGCGTCGCGGGTCGCCGACAGCAGGACCTCCTCGGGGCTGAGCCCGGCCTCCGCCAGCAGCTCCAACTCACGCAGCGTCGCGTAGCCGGGAATCTGTGCATGGAACGCCGGCCAGCATGGCGAGTCGGTGCCCAGAACGATCTCGACACCGGCCTCATGCAGCTTACGCAGGGCCCGCTTCGCCTTCCGCAGGTCGCGGCGCGCCATCGCGCGCGCTGCGCCCGGCAGGTCGACCATCCACAGGGGGATCGCCGGCGCGGCCTGACCGGCCAGGAAGTGGCGGGACAGCCGGTTGATCTTCGGATCGCGGATGCTCTCCAGCTCCACCGGGTGGGCGAACCACGCGAGCAGGGGGTCTTCGGCGCGGTAGGGGCGCAGCGTGGCGTCCGGTATGTTGATCGTGCTGATCACCACCGGCGGGTCAGGGAGCGCGGCGACCCACTCCGGGAGGCCGCGCTGGTGCGTGGTCGGTGCATGCACGAAGGCGTGCGGCTGCAGCCTCTCCGCGGTGCGATAGGCCGACGGGTCCATTGCATGCACGTAGATGTCGAGTCCGCGAGCCGCCGCGCCCTGGCGAATGCCGTCGAGCTGCTCCTCTGTGAACAACGGCCAGACCGGCTTCTTTCCGAATCCGCTCTCGACGGTCACCTTGACGCCGGTGTGGCCTTCTTCCACCGCCTGATCGAGCAGCGCCTCGATCTCTGCCAGGGAGCTCAGCCCATCGACCGACGGGATCACCTGCTCGGGGTAGCCGCCGGCCGGCCCGATGGGATCGCCGAGCCAAAGCACCTCCGGCCCGCCTTCGAAGCGTCGGACTTGCGCGCGGACCGCCGGATTGCTGGCGCAGTCGAGGACGGTCGTGACACCCGCCGCGAGGAAGGCACGCAGGTGGTGTTCTCGCAGCGTCCTGGTCAGCTCTTCGCCGTCGCTGCGAAAGACCCCTCCCGGGATCTCGGCCACATGGACGTGGGAATCGATCAGCCCTGGCACCACCGTCGCGCCGTTCAGATCGATGACCCGGGCGCCAGCGACGGGTAGATCGACGCCGATCGCGGCGATCTGTTGGTCTTCGATTCGGATATCGACCAGACGGGGGGGCGCTCCGGTCCCGTTGATGAGGCGTGCACCGATCAGCAGCAGCGGGATCATCACCGACCTCGGAGGATGGTCCCCATAATCAGGTCTGCGGGTGAAGCCTCCCGGCTCGGCTCCGGTCATCCATCCGGGTCCGGGACGGCCTGAGCCGTGTCGGGGTAGGTCATGTCCTGGACTCCGCGAGAGAGGCGGAGTCATGAGGCTCTGTCCAACAGGCTAACACTGAGGCATGCGGGACAAGCTAGCCGTCATCAGCATCACCAGCTTCTGCAACCATGCCTGTGTGTTCTGCAGCGAGGGCGACACCCACCACGGGGAGATGGTCCCGTTGTCCCGGGTCAAGGCGACCCTGGGGGAGCTCGTCGGTCGGGGCTACAACTCGGTCAATTTCATGGGCGCGGAGACGACGCTCCATCGTGACTTTCCGGCGATCCTCGACGAGGTCCACGCCCATGGCATGACGGTCGCCCTCACCACCAACGGCACCCGCCTCGCCAACCGAGCCTATGCCGAGTCGATCGTCCCAAAGCTCGCGCGGATCGAGGTGTCGCTGCCCTCCGCCGATCGGGAGCGCTATCGCCAGATCACCGGGCGCGACCACCTCGACCGGGTGATTCGGGCCCTGCGCCACATCGGTCAGATCTCCCGGGACATGGACGCCCCCTGCGCGGTGAGCGTCAACACGGTGGTCTGCCGACTCAACATCGACGCTCCGCAGCAGGTCGCCGAGCTGCTGGGGGAATTGGATCTCGGTCCCCTGTACTTTCTGCACCTCATTCGCGCCCGCCCCGATGGGCGCGCTGACGAGCGCCCCGAGATGCTGCTCTCCCTGGAAGCCTGCGCCGAGTCCTTTCGCCGAGGGGTTCGGGCGGCCAGGGCGCTGGGCGTACCGGTGATGTTTCGGGGGCTGCCCACCTGCTGCCTCTTCGACGAGGTCGCCCACAACTTCCTGACCCTCGAGACCCTCACTCGGCCCGAGTACGCCTTCCTCAACAAGGGGCCGCTACAGGAGGGCGCGACGATCAAGGACAAGGAGAACCTCGATCGTCTCGGCAACCGCTACGTCGCCGCCTGCCAGGGCTGCGGGGTGCGTCTGCTCTGCCCTGGGCTCTCGGATGACATGCCGGTCGAGGCCAGCATGGGTCCGCCGCGACCCTGCCCGTCGCTGCACGCTCTCGCCCAGCACATGCACACGGGCCCGCTCGCACCGATGATCCTGCAACAGTAGTCAGGTTCGGTCATCGAATAGGCTATAGACGATGGTTCGAACCACCAGGGTTGTTTCTGTAGAGAGACACCGCCATCTCTCTTTCCTCAACCTGAAGTCCTGGGCCCGTTCAGGCATGAAAATGCAGTCGCAGAGGGTGCTGTCGCTAGGGAGTCGTTGCGCGCACACCCAACTTCCGCGTCGGGCGCATCACGGCCATGTGCCCAGCGGTCCGCCGAAGGCGCCCATATCGCTCTGCGATCCGTCGGTGTCATCGTAAGCGGCGTCTGGGCTTCCGGTGTTGACACAAGGGCTCAGGGACTGGAGCGAGTAGTCGGCTCCGGACCGGTCGGTGAACAGCGGGTCTGAGTTGATGTTGGTCGAGCTCGTGCAGGTCGTGCCCAGGTTGACGATGTCGCCCCCGGCGTTTCCGTAGACGTCGTTGTGCTCGCAGGTCCCGAGCGTCGAGCCGCCTGCGCCGCCGATCCCGGCGCAGGCCGTGGCGTGCGTCGAGATGTTGTTGAGGAAGACGACCGACGTCTGCGTTCCGTAGACATAGACGTTGCCGCCGTAGAGTGCGCTGGAGGTACACTCGTTCTCGACGAATGTGTTGTTTATCACCGAGACGTGGGCGTTGTTGGACAGGACGAGCCCGCCGCCGTAGGTTGCGGTGTTGCCCTGGATGACGTTGTTGGTGATCGTTGCGTTGGTTGAGTCGGTGT
>CAYXGP010000223.1:10859-13443 GCA_964464515.1 uncultured Enterobacterales bacterium | reverse complement strand
GGGTCGGTCTCGCGTGCGGGGGCGGTGGGCGCTGGGGTGCCCGGTCGGGCTCGAGCGGGGGATCGGGCGGCGCAGGACGCGAGACGGGACGGGGGGGCTGAGGCCGGGAGGGGGAGCGCTTCGGCGGGGCAGGACGCGTCGGGGGACGGGGCGGTGCCTTCTTCCGGGGGGAGCGAGCGGGCGGAGCTGCGCGAGAGCGCGGCGGCTGGCGTTGCAGATCGGTCTGCGATGGGCCGGTGCGCGTGAGCACAGGCGGGCGGGCCAGGGGTGGGCGCGCAGCAGCCCTACGGCGGCGGCGTTTGCGGGGACGCATCTCCACCATGGAGTCCATGAGCAGCACCGCCGGGCCGACCGGTGAGAGGCTCTGGTCTGGAAGATCCGGTACCGGCGCGTCCTGGGGACGGGTGGACCGCGGGCCCGGGAGCTGCTCTGTGCGCCGTGAGCCGCTGCGGCTGCGGGGGACGTTGTGGGACGCCGCGCTGCGCTTCTCGGGCCGCGGCTCCGGCTCGGGTTCGGGCTCCTCCTCCCAGCGGTCCGGCCGCGTGTCCTCGGGGACGGGGTGGAGGACCGTGGGCTCTTCTATGGGGCGGGGGGCGACGGGATCGATCCGGACCCACGGCGGCCGCTCCCCGCGGACGGCCGCTCCGAGGCGGGTGACCTCCGCTGGCGCGAAGGCGGGCAGGCGGCTGCGCTCCAGCCGCGGTGGGACGCCCCCCGTAGGTGCCTCGGATGGCGTCTCCTTCTGGGCTCCGAACAGCGACGGCGTACGCAGTGAAGGGCTGGGCGCGTCGGTAGGAGGGGGGAGCTCCTCTTCGGACTCCGGCAGGAGCGGGCGCTGGGTGTCCGCGATGGGCTCTCGTCGCTCGGTCGATGTCCAGGGACGGCGCGGCCGAGAGCCGCCCGGATCGGGCCGGTCTGCTCGGGGAGGGGCCGCCGTCGTTCGCGCCAGGTCGCGCAGGACGGTCGCGCGTGTGAGGCGCCCGTCGCCCCGCTGGGGTGTCTCTCCGGAGGCCTCAGGAGGAGCCCCGGCGTGCAGGTTGTGGGGCCGCAGATAGCCGCCCCGGGGGAGCGGGCCTGGCGCTGCAGGCGGGGGCGCCCTGGTGGGCGTGGCTTGAGGAGCCGTCGGTCGGCTGGCGGCCGCTCGGGCGACGTCACCCAACGAGACATCCGACGGCGGCGCGTCTGGCTTCTCGTCCGGCTCGGAGGCGTCAGGCGGGCGGGACAGGAGGGTCTGGTCAGCACCCAGGCGATGGGGGCGCCGCACTCCGGGTGCCTGCAGCGCGCTCCGCGGACCGGTGAGCGCCTCGGCGGTTGGTGGGCCGAGCGATGGCGCGGGAGGACGCTGCAGGATCTCGGAAGCCGCAGGGCTCGTTCGCAGCAGCGGGGCGCTCTCCGAGGGCTCGGGGGTCCGGCCGATCGGGGGGCCGCGGAGGGGAGCGGCGGCCGGGCGGAGGGACGGCGCCCCCAGAGGCGGACCAGAATCCGCGGTGGATGGCTCGTCGCTGGCCTCGTCTTCGGGCGCCTGGTCCGGCCGATCGAGATCGGGCCTGTCGAGGAAGGTCCTGGGTGGTGGTACGAGCCGACCGCCCTCGCTCGGAGGAGAGAGCGTCGGCGCGTCGATGAGGGTCGTCGGGGCGGGCTCGCCGCCGCGGAGGTCTACGCCGGGGTCAAGCGGCCTGCGGAGGAGGGGCGCCGGACCAGGCAGTGGCTGGCGAAGCCCTGGTGCGCTGGGCGTCTGTGGTGTGTCAGGAGCGCTCGGGGGCGTCTCCGCCCGACCGCCAGCCCGCAGAGATGGCGCCCCCAGAGGCGGACCAGAATCCGCGGTGGATGGCTCGTCGCTGACCTCGTCTTCGGGCCCCTGGTCCGGCCGATCGAGATCGGGCCTGTCGAGGAAGGTCCTGGGTGGTGGTACGAGCCGACCGCCCTCGCTCGGAGGAGAGAGCGTCGGCGCGTCGATGAGGGTCGTCGGGGCGGGCTCGCCGCCGCGGAGGTCTACGCCGGGGTCAAGCGGCCTGCGGAGGAGGGGCGCCGGACCAGGCAGTGGCTGGCGAAGCCCTGGTGCGCTGGGCGTCTGTGGTGTGTCAGGGGCCCTTGGGGGGGCGCTCGGGGGCGCCTCAGTCCGACCGCCAGCCCGTAGAGATGGCGCCCCCAGAGGCGGGCCGGATGCCGTAGATGGGTCATTATCGACTTCGTCTTCGAGCGCCTGGTCCGGCCGATCGAGATCGGGCCCGTCGAGGAAGGTCCTGGGTGGCGGTACGAGCCGACCACCGCCCTCGCTCGGAGGAGAGAGGGATGGGATCCCAGGGGCGGTGAGATCCCCGCTCTGCTGTGGCCTGGAGCCACGGTGGAGAGGCGGCGCGGACGGGGCAGGAGCGTCTGGTTCGGTCGGCCCTGGTCCCGCGAGCCCCGGCCTGGTGAGACCCGTCTCTGTGGGGCTCGGTCTTGCAGGTTCCGGTCTCGCGAGACCCGGTCTTGCGAGACCGGGTCTGGATGGATCCTGCCTTGTGAGCCCCGGTCCTGGGCGACCCGCGTGGGAAGGGGACCCGGACCCGCGACCCCCGGGGGGGGCCACCCCGGCCACGCC
>CAYXGP010000223.1:0-10849 GCA_964464515.1 uncultured Enterobacterales bacterium | reverse complement strand
GCGGGCGCCGCCGCCCCCCCCCCCCCCGAGACCGGGTCTGGGCGCTCCCGTGTCCTCGGCCTCCCGACCCGGAGAGGGCGCGCGGGTGAGCAGCTGGGATGGCCCCCGAGTCAGCGGGGACACTTGTCCGGGCTGGGCGCTCTCGGGAGCGATCGAATGGGAGGGCGCCGGGACCTCGTCTCCGGGGGGCTGCGCCCGGCCCGCTTCGCCTTCGGGGTGGAGGAGGGTGCCCGCGGCGGCCAGAGGTGGCTGCGCCCCGGCGGTCGGCGCTTGCAGGGCGCTCTGGGGCGCGCGGAGACGCTCCGCGCGCGGCGCGTCCGAGGTGTGCCCCTGCTGGATGGCGCGCTCCAGCACCACCCGCGTGACCTTCTCCACCGGACGGGCCAGCACCTGCTGGCTCCTGCGCTCCAGAGGGGTGGAGTACGTCAGCTCGTCCCACCACGGCGGGGCGACTCCGGCCTGGGCGGCCAGCAGGTCTCCCCAGGCCAGCAGCCAGATGACCTGCGGCGGCTCGTACCACCAACGAGAGCGGACCCCCAGGCGCCACGGCATGTGGTTGTACAGACTCCAGCGGGGGCGCCAGGAGAGCGCCCGCAGCCGCAGCGACTGCCGGAGGACCGGGCTCGGCCAGGAGGGGCCCGTCATCGAGCGTTCAGCTCATCACCGCAGCTCACGCCGTCCCTTCAGAAGCTGCGCCTTGCGGTCCTGCTCCCAGACGAAGCGGGCGATGGCGCGGATAAGCGCGGCGCGATCGCCGGACTCCATGAGCTTCTTGAGGAGGGCTTCGGCCTCGGCGGGCGGGAGCTGTTCCTGGGGCTGGTCGCTCATTCACTGACCTCCGGGGCCTCGGGCGGCCCCCCGGTGTCCTGCTTGAGCTCAGGACCGGGCCAGTACGCCACGCGCTCCTCGGGCACCCGGACCCAACCGTCCGGCGCGCGGCGCGCGCCCAACCAGACGAAGCCGAACAGCACCGCGAGTGAGCCGAGGAAGAGGCTGTGCTGGGGCGCGCGCTGGGCGCTCGCCACCTGTCCCCAGGTGGGGATGTCGATACCTGGCAGGCCGATCGGCTCCCGACCGCCGAGCATTCCCACCATGTACCCCCAGTTGCGCCACCCCAGCGTTCCGCCGCCCATGGCGTCGCTGAGGCTCATCCACTGGTCTGCGCGCCCGCCCAGCGACGGGACCTGGATGAACAGCCACTCGGGGTGGGCCAGCAGCCACCCCACCCCGTCCTGGAGGCCCTTGCCCGCGTCGGGGAGAGGGCACTCCTCGGGAGGCTTTCGCTCTCCGTGGGCGTCTTCACATGCGGGGCGGACATGCATCCGACGCATGGCCTCGACCACCTGCCAGTTGGGCACCAGCAGCAGGGTGTAGTGGTCTGTGACCTCTCCTCGGGCGTCGCGGATGGTGAACGAAGGGTACTCGTAGGGGACCGCCGCCAGCAGATCGATCAGCCCGCGCGGCTCGTCGTAGAAGGTGTCGCGGTCGATGCGCACGTCGGAGAACAGGGGCGCGCCGCCAAGCAGGACCTCGTCGCCGTAGGTGAGGTTGACGAGCACGTCACCCGCCGAGCCCTCACCGACGTCCACCTCCAGCTCAGTCCAGTGCCGCGCGGCCGGCGGGGTGATGCGCTGATTCTTGCGCAGCTGGCCCAGCCGCAGCGGGAGCGCGGGCAAGCCGGTAGTCACCAGGGCCTTGTCGGAGATGCCCGGGGCACACCATCGCAGCCCGGCTCCCCAGATGTCGGTCGGGACCAGCTCGAGGCGGCCTTCTCCCTGGCCGCCGCCGGAGGTGGCCGTGCGCAGGCTCTCGTCCTCGAACAGGCAGGCCTCCGGTGGGCCGAGGAGCGCGGGGACCGGCTGGGTCTGCCCGCCGAAATACTTGCGATCGGCCAGCCCGCGGTTGGGGGGATCCAGGAGGAAGGCCTGCCGCAGCTGCTGGCTGTCGCCGCCGTTCCATCCCCGGCCGGTCTTGTGCTCCATGCACAGCTCCATCTCGAGCTGCGTGCGGACCACCTGCTTGTAGCGGACCTCTCCTGGTCCGGTGATCCGCACCGCGATGGAGCGCGGCTCGATCATGGGGTGCAGGCGGACCTGGGGCTTATCGGCCAACCCCTCGTCGGTCTGGAGATCGTCCGGCAGCCCGATCGACACCCGGACGCCCTCGGGGCGAAGGGGCTCGAACGGCCCGTCGCCGGTCCACTTCAGCATGACCCCGAGCGTGGGAGCGAGCTGGTTGCCCACCTGCTCGGCCTCGAAGACTCCCAGTCCGTCAGGCCGCTTGGCTGGTCCGCAGGACTTGCTCATCCCGGGTGATGGCACCCACTTGTAGCGGGTGCGCTCCTCCTCTGGAACGCCGGTCAGCGCGACGAGGGCTGTGGCGTCGTAGGCGCCAGCGAGGGTCCAGGCGCCGCCGACTGTGTCGGCCTGATTCAGGATGTGGGACATCATGAACAGCGCGTCGTTGAGCGCCCCGGCGTGGGCGGTCGCCGGGAGCAGGCACGCCGCGACCCCGAGGCGAACCATGCGCGCTACCGTGGGCGGTGTCATTGCAGCTCTCCCTACTTCAGCCGGCCTTCACGTAGTCTTCTAACTGTGGGGGGCGGAAGGCCTCCACCTGGGAGCGCTCGTAGAGGGGCTGTCCGATCTCTATCTCGTACGCCCGCGCGACACCCTCCGACGAGACCACCAGCACGTCGCCGTCGACCAACGTGGCGACCTCGGTGCGCCCATCGAGCACCTGGATGCTCTCCTCAGGGATGGAGGTGTCCCAGCGATAGGTCGCCAGGCGCATGCGCCGCGGCGCGCCCACCCGCGGGTAGGATCGCAAGACCACGAGCCGCTTCGTGCCGCCGCCGCCTTCGCTCTTGACCTGCACGGTGTCGTCGTCTTCGCTGGCGCGGATACGGACGGTGATCACGGACGACTGGGTGCCGCGGGTGAGCGGATCGGGCTCGAAGGCGGCGGCGCCGAGGATGTGGTGGGACAGGAAGGGCGGGCGTCGGTCCCACAGCGGCATGATGGGATCGTCGAGATCGGCGATGCGGCTCCCGCGGACCGGGACCAGCCAGGGGTGGACCACGCGGGTCCGCTTGATGCGCAGCGGGCTGAAGCGGAGCGCACCTTCTGGTGGCTGGTCGAAGCCCAGCGCGCGATCCTTGACCTTCGGGTCTCCCCCGCCCGTGGGTACGACCTCGTGCAGGATGCAGGCCCGCGCGAGGGGATCGGGGCGGCTCCAGATGACACTGGCCCACACCGCCACATGCAGCGCGCCCACATAGGCCTGGTTGAAGTCGAGGCCGCCGAAGAGCTCGTAGAGCACGAACAGGATGAACAGGCCGCCGCCCGGACCGCCGATCGCCAGCAGGTAGGGGAACAGGTCCTGTTTGTACTTCGAGCCGTCGCGTCGACCAGCGGAGAGGCGCTGCCGCAGGTGGCGCGAGCGCCCGTCGAGCAGACCGACCGTGAGGAAGGCCAACCCCAGCAGCCCCGACAGTCCGACCCAACGTCCGATCGGAAGGGAGACGAGATCGAGGGCGAGGCCCGGATCGAGCGGCGAGATCATCCCAAGGAAGATCACCAGCCCGAGCAGCGCTGGCGCGCCGAACAGCCACAGGCAACCCTGGGGGCGTCCCGCGGGGCTCCAGGCAGTTTCGCCGTGGCGGCCTCCGATAGCCATCGCCACTCCGACGATGATCGAGCCGGTGATGGACGCGGCGAGCAGCGAGATGAGCTGGGCGGGGCCGTGTCCGGTGGTTCCGAGGACCGAGATGGGGGTGATGCCGGAGAGTCCCACCTCTTCCAACATGCGCAGGCCGATCTGGGCGCCGGTGTCGTACCAGGCCAGCAGGACCACCGGGGCAGCCGTGCGGGCGATGCTGCGCAGCATTCGACCGTCGAGGCGCTTGCGGGGGGTCAGCATGGGATGCGGGCCGGGCCCGAGCTGGCGGCCCTGGAGGTACACGCAGCAACACAGGGTGAGGATCAGCCACATCGCGAGATCGTCGCGGGCGAGGATGTGCTCCACCGGCACGCGCGGCTGGGCGATCAGGAGAACCAGCCACATCGCGACCAGGAGGCGGTTCTCCGAGATGCGCTGGGCGATGAGACGTTGGAGCCGGCGCACGTCGTCTATTCTCCGCTGCTGGCGAGCGCGCGGCCCGAGGCGAAGACCCGGATCGCCAGCTCGGCGTTGGTGCGGGCGGTCTCCACACCCTGTCTGCAGGGCGCGTCAAACTGCGCGGAGGTCTCACGCTGCATGCTCAGGTAGTCCTGAAGGGGCAGACACCAGGGGTAATCCTCTGCCAGGAGCTGAGACTCTGCCTTCGCCACGTCTTCCACCAGCAGCCGCCATCGGTCCAGCCACTCGTAGCGCTTGGTCTGCTGGTTTCCCATCACCTGCATCATGAGTGACGTGAAGCACTGACCTGCGACGTGACCGCAGCGGTTCACGCTCCAGGAGGACGCAGATCCGTAGCGGTACATGCCCTTGATCGACTTGGAGGCCAGCCCCTCGGACTCGCCGACGAAGCCGCCGGCGATCTTGGAGCCCGAGGCGGTCTCGCCCGCCCACTCGAGCGGATCGCGTCCGCCGACGATGTAGGAGGCCTCTTCGGACTGGAAGTAGCCCTGAGCCATCAAGTTGAACGAGCAGATCTGGGCTTCGGTGGGGGTCTGCCAGCCGCGTGAGCCGGCGCCGTTCCAGGGGAGACGCAGGGCATCGAGGCCCGGGCCTGCTCCGAAGGGCTTTGTCGGCGGAGGGCTCTTGTCGATGCACCGGCTCAGATCGCGGACGAGGGAGACCCACTCGTCGCGGCGGTCGAAGTCCTCCAGTCGGAACACCGCCGCGCAGATCTGTCCGCACAGCTGCTGCTCTTCGGACGGCCAGCTGGCTTCGTTGAGGTCTGCCAGCAGCGGGTGCAGGGGCTCGTAGCTGTTCTCCAGCATCTGGTAGACGACCTTCCAGCACACCCCTCCGGCCCCCGCCTCTTCATTGAAGGTGCGTATGGCGGCGTCTACCTGGAGCTGTGAGCGCGCAGCGCTGCCGCCGCTGATGTCGTACCGGCGGGGCACGTTCAGGGTCAGACCCCAGCGGAGGCGGATGCTCGGATCGGTCTGCGGTGGTTCGAGATCGTCCAGCGTGAGGTGACATGACCACACCGGGTTCTTCCGCTTCCTCGGAGACTTGCCCCGACCGAGGCCGAAGCGGGCCGACACATAGCGATCCGTCACTGACGGGGTCAGCTCGTAGCCGCCGTCTTCAGGCGGCGCGCCCAGCAGCTTCTGCCAGATCTTCTTGGTGTCGTGGTTCTGATCGACGGTGTCGTACTCGCCGCACAGGGCAGCGTAGCGGTCGCCGATCGTCCCGTGCCAGAATCCCTGGAGGAAGCACGCGCGCTCGAACCGGCCCATGCTCTCGGTGACCGACTGGCCGAGGAGCGCGCGGAGCTTTGAGGGCTCGGAGTCGGTCTTCGGGATCTCCAGCCGCCGGGAGGAGGGCTTCGGAACCGGCAGGCCCACATGTGTGGAGAACATCGCTCCCTGCACGAGGCCCTCGACCCGTTCGCCGTAGGTGTCGCAGGCGTCTTCCAGCGAGCTGACCAGCAGCTCCAGCGAGCGGATCTTCAGCTCGGGATCGTTCAGGAAGCGATCGGGATCGGGGATCTTGAGCTGCGCCTGTGAGAAGTCCTGGCGGCTCTGCGCGTAGGTGTAGGGGTGCCCCAGCACGTTGAAGCAGGCCTTGGCTGCGGCCAGGTGGGCGAAATTGTACTTGCTCTCACTCTTTACGAGGTTTCCGGTCCAGCTGTCCTTCGCCCGATCGTACAGGCCGCAGAACTCGGCCTGGAGATCGTGGCGGGTCTGGAAGACCTGATCCTGGCTGCCCGGATCTGCGCAGACCGGTTCGTCATCGAGGAATGTGCGATCGGTCTGCGCCAGCGCACCTATCTGGCAGCGGAACTCATCGACGAACTGTTGGTGGTCGGCGGAGCAGACGGACAAAACGGGCTGGGGAGCGGGCGGCGGAGGCGCGCGGGTGGCCCGCAGCTCGGGCTCGGCGGCGGTCTTTACGCCGATAGCCAGTCCCATCACCAGCGTGAGCACCGTGAGCATCGAGGCGGTGGCCTGGATGATCTGCCCCTTCCACTTCGTCTGCACGACGCGATCGGAGAGCGTGCCTGCAGCGACCTCGCCGGGACGGGGGGGCCAGACGTCCAATCGACGGGTGAGCCACCCGCGCACGGGGAAGCCCACGCGTCCGCCGGGCAGCGCGATCGGCTCTCCGAGCCCGTGCTCCTCGGTGCCGGCGTCTTCATCGGGGAGCGGCTGCCCCGCGGCGGAGAACCACTGGTCGAGCGGAATCGGCTGTCCAGGCGCAGGCGGGCGCTCGAACATCGTCATCGGGACCATGCAGGTGAAGGCCCGGTGGATGGACGACGTGTAGGTCAGGTTGCCCTGCACCACCGCGACGAGCGAGCGGGCCGCTGGCAGCGCGTCGTACTCTCCCTCACCCTCGGATGTCTCGGGCTGATCGAGCTCTCCCATCGAAGGGGGGGCGAAGGAGGGTCCGATCGGGTCGAGCCACGCTTCGACTTCACCGGCATCGGCGGGGGCGTCGTCAGCGCCCCGCTGTGCGACGCCCGGCGGGGGCAGGGTGCTGCGGATGGCAAGCGGCGCGGACCATTCAAGGACGATGACCGGTCGCCATGTTCCCCGGCGGTCGGTGTGTACCGGCAGGTTCCGCCACCAGACCTCCTCTGTGACCGCTTCGAGGATCCCGCTGGCATAGGGCGGGTGGTGATCAGGCGGACCGGCCGTTCCATCGGAGAGGTAGCCGGCCCCGAACACCACCCAGAACCCGGCGATGATGGGGGCATCCGGGCCGGTGAGGGCGTCGGTCCACAGCACCACATAGAGGCCAGGATCCTGACCGGAGGCGGGCTCCAGCATCAGCGATGCGCCGTCTCGGAGGGCACCTCCGATGACGCTCAGCGCAGCGCGGCAGCTCGCAGAGACGGAGCTGACATCAAACGGGTGTGGTCCGTGGAGGACTATTGCCAACGACGCACCCGCCAGCCGACGCCGAGAGACGCGAGACCGACCAGCAGCAACAGACCTCCACCGGGAGCGCGCCGGCGCTCACTGGGCGTGTTCGCCACGGTGCAACCGCCCTGGGTACAGGGCGACTGGCTGCCGCCACCGCACCCGTAACCCTGGCCGACGAAGCAGCGCGCGCAGGCCGGCTCACCGCAATCGATCAGGCCGTTGCAGTTGTTGTCGAGGCCGTCCAGGCACGTGGCGCAGTCTGCGGGCTCGCCGTAGAACACCCCCACCAGATCGTCGGGACCCTCGGCCTGGCCACGGTTGGCGCCGAACCTGTTGTCGTTGCAGTCTCCGCCCGTCACGTCGGAGATCGCTGATCCGACTGTCTGGTTGCCGAGGTCCTCAGGGCTGCCCCAGCAGCCGGAGAGGAGACCCTCGGTCATGACCGTGGGGTTGTAACGAAGCAGCTCCATCCACCAGAACCGGTTCTCGGTCAGCAGATCACCAGGATCATCGTTGGTGATGAACCCGCCCTCTTGTAGCACAGAGCTGTAGGGGGAAGTCCAGCCGCTTGGACGCTCGTAGTCACCACACCCGAAGGTTCCGTTCAGGCGGTAGCACTCCCACTGGACCACCAGCTCGCGTGCGGCGAGGATGCGCTCCCGACTCCACACGGTGCGGGTGATGTACTGCTCGGGGTGCTCGCTGCAGGTATCGACCCGGTCGAGGTACTCGACGACGTCATCCCAGTCCTCGCCCTTGCCGTACATCTCCGTGCTGTCCGAGCTCTCATCCATCGTCAGACGGACGACGGTGCACTGACCGATCTTGCTGTCGCAGTTCTCCGGCCACATGGCGTCGGGCTCTGCGCGGCCTTCGGCGCGCGCGAGGCAGGCGTCAGCCTCCACGCAGGCCTCGAGCAGCGCGCGCTGGGACTGCTCATCGATCGCGACCTCCAGCGCCTCCGCACCGATCAGCTCCGAGAGGTGCTCGCGCAGGGAGGCGTCGCACTCCGGCGCTTCCACGCGGGGAAGGAGCAGCGGAACGAGTCCATCACCTTCGCGGGCCTGACGCGCCCGATGGCCGCGGTCTCGCGAGGGCGGCGGGCGCGCAGCGGCGGTATCGGGAGTGCCCGAGTCGCCGGTGGCGCCGGTGTCCGCAGAGCCCGTATCGGTGGCGCCGGTGTCGGTGGCGCCGGTGTCGGTGGCGCCGGTGTCCGTCCCTGTGGTGATGGCCGTGGTGGCCTCGCCGATGCCCTCGGTCACGTCTCCGGACTCGTAGTACACGAGGACGAAGAAGTCTTCCTCGGGGTAGGCAGAGTCTGAAGATCCCCAGGCGCCACAGGTCTCGTACGAGTCGCGATCGGCCTCCGTTCCCTCGTCCTCTCCGCCGCACACATCCAGGAAGGCGTTGCAGCGTTCCTCTTCGCTGGCAGGGCTCGAGAGGAAGCACCGGTTGTTGCAGTCGGACAGCAGCGAGTTGGTCATGCAGCTTCGGCCCGAGACCCAGGTCTGGTCGGCCTGCAGGAGATCCTCCTCCGCGCAACCCAGGTAGCCGTCGGCGTCGATGTCGATCTCGTTGACGTGGACGTAGCCACCCACCACGACATCCTCCTCCATGGAGTCGGGGATGCCGTCGTTGTTGCTGTCCATCGCGAAGTCCGCGCTGTCGTTGCAGTCGTTGTCGATGCCGTCACAGGCCTCTGCGATGTCCGGGCAGCGCGCCGCACACAGGTCGTCGCAGTCTCCGCCGCCGACGCATGCGCGGCCGATTGAGCTGTCGTAGAAGCGCCGGCCGCCGTTGTAGCGATCGGTCGCCCCTTCGTTGTTCAGCGCGACCACGAGCAGACCGGTGCGCTCGTCGCACGTCAGGCGCATCGAGAACTCGTTCCAGCAAGTCAGGAACTCGGGGTACTCCACGTTGTTGCAGTCACCCACGCCAGCGTCCTCCGCAGAGGAGACCTCGCCGTTGTTGGTGACGCCGCTGGGCAGCGTGGGCAGCGCTCCGTCGTCGTCGCAGTCCAGCTCGACGATGGGCACGTAGCCATCACAGTCGTTGTCGTGCCCGTCGATCAGCTCCGTGAACTCGGACGTGGGGCCCTCGTACGGCTTGATGGTGGCGTCGTAGTCGTAGCAGTCGCCAGAGACCTGGGTGTAGCAGATCTCGGTGTCGGCGTCGTACTCGTACTCCCGCCCCTCGGGGTTCACGCACTCACCGCCAGCGTCGCCATCCCAGCACATGCAGGCGGTGTTGAAGGTGTCTCCGTAGCCGTCCATGTCCTGGTCGGCGTACAGCGTGATGCAGCCGCTCGACTTGCCGAGGCTGTTGGCCTCATCGATCTGGTCGTCGCAGTCGTCATCGAGGTTGTTGCAGATCTCCTCCGCGCCGGGATGGATCTCGGGGTTGGCGTCGTTGCAGTCGCCGAAGGATGACGAGTAGCCGTCCTCCAGCTCACACAGGGCGTAGTTGTCGCTGCTGTCGATCTTGCCGTTGCCGTCGATGTCGGCCGCGGCGCCGTAGCCGTCGCGATCGTTGTCCTGGTAGTAGACGATCTCCAGCTCGCTGCGGATCGGCTCGCCGTCCTGGGTGTTGGGGTTGCCGTCGCAGTCGTCGTCGATCTGGACCTTCGCGAACTGGACCGGGTCGGAGCCGTCGTAGACGTACTCACACTCCTCGATGGCCGCGGGGTTGATCGCGGGGTCGGTGTCGTCGCAGTCGCCGGTGCCGTACAGGCCGCCCTCGAAGCCGGTGGCCGCGTAGCCGTCACCGTCGGCGTCGTCATCGTTGGTCGGCTCGCAGTCGTCGTCGATGCCGTCGTACCAGATCTCCGAGGCGTCGGGGTTGATCGCGTCGTTCTCGTCGTCGCAGTCGCTGCCGGGGTTCACGCCGGTGCCCGGGGAGTCGTCTCCCCACCCGTCAGCGTCGTCGTCCTTCATGCAGTCGCTGGGGTTGGCCTCGTTCGTCGCCAGATCGGGACGCGTGGTCACGGACGTGTCGTCGCAGTCTCCTGCGAGGATGTCCTTACCGGTGGCGATCTCCAGCGCCACAGCCGCGGCGTAGGCGGCGTCGTTGGACGCGTAGCCGTCACCGTCGGCGTCGTAGTCGCTGGAGTCGTCACAGTCGGCGTCGACGCCGTCGTAGGCAGTCTCTGCGGCGCCCGGGTAGCTCGTGGCGATCGTGTCGTTGCAGTCGCCGGTCTCAACCAGACCCTCGTCGGCCACCTCGGCGTCGTAGTTCTCGTGGCCGTAGCCGTCGGCGTCGGCGTCGTAGTCGCTCAGATCGTCGCAGTTCTGGTCGGTGCCGTCGTACCAGGTCTCCAGGGCGCCAGGATTGGCATCGACACCGGCGACACCGCCGGGGTTGTCGTCCACGTCCGTAGAGGTCCCCTCCAGGCAGTCATCGCCGCCGTACGTCTCGGCGTCGTGCCCATCGGCGTCGGCGTCGTAGTCGCTCAGATCGTCGCAGTTCTGGTCGGTGCCGTCGTACCAGGTCTCCGTCGCTGCGGGGTTGGCGTCGGCCCCGGCGACACCGCCGGGGTTCTCCGCGACGTCCGCCTCGGTTCCCTCGAGGCAGTCGTCTGCGGTGAGCAGACCTTCGGTCAACACGGCGTCCGCGTGCTCGGCGTGGCCGTAGCCGTCGGAGTCGGCGTCGTAGTCGCTCAGATCATCGCAGTTCTGATCGACGCCGTCGTACCAGGTCTCCGTCGCCGCGGGGTTGATCTGTTCCGCAGTCATACCGTACTCCTTATCGTCGATGAAGTGCTCGTAGAGCTAGATGCAGTCGTTGCAGACGCCGCACACGACCGACAC
>CAYXGP010000222.1:0-13551 GCA_964464515.1 uncultured Enterobacterales bacterium | reverse complement strand
CCTGATCGACGAAGCTCCCTGTTAGATGACGGGGCCGACGCATATCTTGACATGTAAAGAGTGGTGTGCTGCCATCGCGGCAGGGCCCCTGGATCTCAGGACCTGGAACCGGAGCGGCCATGAAGCGCAGACGCCCCCCCCTCGCGCAGCGCCCGCTGGCGTTCGTAGACGTGGAGACCACCGGCCTCGATCCAGACGTTCATGAGATCGTCGAGATCGCCATCGTCGAGCAACACCACGATGGCCGCCTCACCGAGTGGTCGTCGAAGGTGATCCCGCTGCACATCGAGCGGGCGCACCCCCGCGCGCTGGAGGTCAACGGCTACAACGACGAGGACTGGGCGGGGGCGCCGACCTTCGCGGAGATCGCCGACGAGGTGCACGAGCGCCTGCGCGGTCGCGTGATGGTCGGCCACAACATCCACTTCGATCTTTCGTTCATCAAGAACGAGCTGGGGCGCTGCGGGGTCTCTCCGCGCATCGGCTACCACTTCATCGACACCATCGGGCTGTCCTTCGTCTGGCTGGCGCCCCAGGGCCTGCCCAACCTGCGCCTCGACACCATCCGCGAGCGCCTCGATCTGTCCAAGGTCGGCGCCCACGGTGCGCTCAAGGACGCCCGCGACTGCCGCGTGGTCTACAACAGCTTCGTGCAGCAGTACCACCCCCAGGCGGTCGCGGGCCGGCTCCAGGCGCTGGAGGAGGAGCGTGAGCGCCTCCGTAGACGCGTCCAGGAGCTGGAGGGTGCGCTGGCGAAGGCATCGCGGGCAGAGGTGCTGATGTTCCCTGGCTGCGGCGAGTAGGGGGCTGCGGCGAGTAGGGGGCTGCGGCGAGTAGGGGGCGCTACTCCGGGCAGACGCCCCCGGAGTCCACCCAGGTCTGGAACTTCGCCACGAAGTCCTCATGCGACAGCGGCGGGGTGGTCTGCCCCGGGCCCGGGTTCCAGCCGTACAGCACCAGGGTGTCATTCTCGACGTGGTGTAGCAGCGCGGCCCGATCGCGGCCGCCGGTGTTCGCGGGATCATTGAGCTGCGCGCACAGCTCTGCGGCGGTGCGGTCTTTGAACACCTGGTTGGGCGGCGCCATCATCCATGGGGAGTTCGCCGGCGGCAGGTTCGGCAGATCGGACAGCCCTTCAAACCGATGACAGGTCGTGCAGGGCAGGCCCACCACGAAGCTGAAGCGATCGATCTGCATGGTGTGTGGGTGACCGTCGTCTCCTTGGAGCGGAACGTGCCCCTCAGGGTGGCAGTTCGAGCAGCGGGGATGCTGGAGCACCCGGGCCACGTCCAGGAACGCCGCGGCCCCCTCGGCGGCAGGCACCTTGGGCGCTGCCGTGTCTTCAGTCGACTCTTCTATCGGGGTTGATGTCTCCGGGGTCTGGGCGATCGCCGGCCAGAGCCCCAGAGAGAACCAGAGCAGCGCGCTACTCGTCATCGCTGGCTCCATCCGCGCGGGATTTGCGCTCTCGGGCTGCTCGGATACTCGCGGCGGCCGCCTTCACCGCCCGGCGAATGCGGGGGTAGGTGCCGCAGCGGCAGATGTTCGCCGACAGCGCGCGATCGATGTCGTCGTCGGTCGGGTTGGGCTTGACCGCCAGCAGCGCCACGGTGCTCATGATCTGGCCGGACTGGCAGTAGCCGCACTGCGGCACCGCGTGGTCGATCCAGGCCTCCTGCACCGGGTGGAGGGCGTCGTCCATCCCCAGTCCCTCGATGGTGGTGAGCTTGCGACCCTCGGCCTCGGAGACCGGGGTCACGCACGAGCGGACGGCCTGGCCGTCGATGTGTACGGTGCAGGCCCCGCACTGCGCGATGCCGCAGCCGAATTTCGTGCCGGTGAGGCCGATGTGATCGCGCAGCACCCACAACAGCGGGGTGTCGCCCGGGGCGGAGACCTCGACGGTCTGTCCGTTGACGTGGAGCGTGCTGACTGTCTGCTTCATGCGGTCTCCAGGGCGGGGAGGATGGGCAGGGAGCGCACGCGCTTGCCGCTGCAGGCGAAGATCGCGTTGCAGACCGCCGGGGCGATGGGCGGCGTTCCGATCTCGCCGATGCCGCCGACCGGCGCTCCCGGGGTCTCGACGATGTGGACGTCCACATCGGGCGGCGACTGGTCCATGCGCAGTAGCGGGTAGTCGTGGAAGTTGCTCTGCACGACCCGTCCGCGATCGAGGTCGAGGCGGGCGCCCAGCGCGGAGGACAGGCCGAACAGCAGCCCGCTCATGATCTGCGTCTTCACGATCTCGGGGTTGACCACCGGCCCGCAGTCCACCGCAGCGGTGACCTTGTGGATTTTCGGAACGCCGTCCTCCATCGAGACCTCTGCCACCTGGGCGCAGATGGAGCCGAAGCACTCGTGCAGCGCCACCCCCTGTCCGCGGCCCTCGGGCGCGGAGCCCCAGCCGGCCTCGGCCGCCGCCCGATCGAGCACCGCGCGGAACCGCGGGTGGTGCTCAGAGATCACCGAGCGACGCAGCTCCACCGGGTCCTTGCCCAGAGCGTGCGCGATCTCGTCGAGGAAGCTCTCCATGAAGAAGGCGTTGTGGCTGTGGCCCACCGAGCGCCAGAACCCGATCGGCACGGGCAGATCGGTCATCACCCAGTCGACCAGCATGTTGTCGAAGGTGTAGGGGCTGGTCTCCAGGAAGCCCTCCATCGGGAAGTGCCGCACCAGCTTCATGCCGTGGAGGATGCGCGGCAGATAGCGGTGGATGATGTTGTCACCGCTCACGCGCGCATGCACCGCGGCGGGCCGCCCACCGGAGACCGAGGCGCGCATCCGGGCAGCGTAGGCCGGTCGGTAGAAGCCGTGGCGAATGCACTCCTCGCGGGTCCACAGCACCTGCACCGGGTCGTCCAGCTCTGCGGCGATCCTCACCGCCTGCTCCACCCAGTCGTTGTTGCCCCGCCGGCCGAAGCCGCCCCCCAGGAAGGTGGTGTGGATGAACACACGCTCCGGCTTGAGCCCGAGGATCTTCGCGGTCTCGTCGCGGGCCATCGTCTGCACCTGCGTGCCGGTCCAGATGTCGCAGCGCGTTCGGCCGACGTTCACGGTGCAGTTGAGGGGCTCCATCGGCGCGTGGTCGAGGTACGGCACCTCGTAGACCGCGTCCAGCGCGCCGGGGTCTTCTTCGATGAGTCGGGTGGCCTTTCCGTTCTTGCGTCCGGTGGCCGCCTTGACGGCAGGGTCGAGCCCTTCTCGCAGCATCCTGCTGATGTCCGCGGAGCTGAAGTCGGCGTTCTCGCCCTCGTTCCAGGTGACCTCCAGCGCCTGCACACCCCGACGCGCCGGCCACCACGTCTCGGCGACCACCGCGACGAAGTCGTCGAACACCAGCACCTCCCGGACCCCCGGGATGGCGCGGGCGGCGGTGTCGTCCACCGAGCCCACCGTGCCGCCGAACACCGGGCAGGCCAGGGGGCAGGCGTGGAGCATCCCCGGTCGCCGAACGTCCACGCCGAACTCGGCGGTGCCATTGACCTTGGCGAGCAGATCGGTCCGCGGCACCGAGGTGCCGATGAGCGTGCGCTGCTCGGGGGCCTTGAGCGGCGGGTCCTTCGGGGGCTTGCGGCGCGCGGCCTCGGCGGCCAGCTCGCCGTACGTGGCGCTGTGACCGGCGGAGTGGGTGACCACGCTGTCCTTCGCAGAGCACGCGGCGGGATCGACCCCCCACCGCTCGGCGGCTGCCGCGACGAGCATGGCGCGGGCCGCGGCGCCGACCTTCCGCATGGGCACGAACCACGCCATGACGCTGTTCGAGCCGCCGGTGACCATCATCGTGTAGCCCGGCCCGATCGGGACGTGGAACGCCTCGTCTTCCGGGCCGTGCTCCACCCGCACATGGGACCAGTCGGCGTCCAGCTCGTCGGCGACGAGCTGCGGCAGAGACGTGGTGACGCCCTGCCCCATCTCGCTGGAGGGGATGAAGACGGTGATCTCCCCCCCGGGATCGATCGTGAGGAAGGCGTTGAATGCCTGCGGACCCGACTCAGGCGTCGCGGCAGAGGCGCTTCCGCCGGGCAGCGTGAGGCCCAGGACGAGGGCGCCCATTCCCTGAAGAACGCCGCGACGGGAGAGGTTGATCATCTGCATGGAGTACCCCTGGTTTCTTCTCAGGTCGGCGGCGATCGTCGATCGAGCAGCGCCACCCGGACGCCTGTGCGCTCCGGCGCCGGCGCAGCCACGATCGCGTCGCCGCCCTGAGCCAGATCGACGCGCGCGCCCAGCTCACCGCTCACCGACAGGATCGCCACCCGCGGGTGCTCTCGATGCGCAGGGTGCTCGGACCGACCCACTACCACGGCGGTCCGACCCGAGCGGAGCGTCACCAGGGAGCCCATCGGGTAGCTGCCCTTGTAGTCGCGGAAGGCGCGGCCCAGCTCTGCGGGGATCCAGGGCACCTTGCCCTCGGCCAGCACGCTGAGGATGCGCGACGGCGAGCGGGCCTCGTGGTCGTCCACGCAGTGGATCTGGGCTGTGTACTCTTCGATCATCGCCAGTATGCGGCCGGGCATGCCGGCGCTGCGGCTGTTGGCCTTTCGCGCGGCGCGGGCGTCGTAGAGCAGCAACGCCAGGGGCATCGCCGCCTCGCCCAGCCCTCCGAACCGCTGAAGCTCCTGAACGGCGGCCTCGGCGGGGGCATCCACCGGACGCAGCCCTCCCAGCACGCCGGCCAGGGCGAGGGTCATGATCTCGGTGCCGGGCAGGTCGAGGTACACCCCGAACCCCACCAGCTCTGTCGCGGTTGACACTCGCATTCGCGCGCGAGACGGCTTCTGCGCGGGATCCTGAACCGCCCCGAGGAGCTGGTAGATCGCGCTGTGGGTGCGAACATTGTCGATGATGAGCTGGAGCGTGCGCTTGAGCTGGAGCAGCGAGCGACCTCCCACGGCGTCGTCGTCGTACAGGCGCTCCACCAGATCGATCAAGCTGCCGTACAGCCACACCGCCAGGCGATCCGGCTCGAACCGGAAGGAGGCGATGGCGCTCCCCGTGCAGCGGCCCAGCTGGATGGCCCCGTAGCCCCCTGGGCGAAACCGGTTCTGTTTGCTGCGCGCCGTCTCGGCGAAGTCGGTGACGAAGTTCTCGATCTGGTCGCGCGTGAGCGCGTTGGTGAAGACGAAGTCGCCCAGCTCGAACGGCTGGAAGAGCGCCGCCAGCTCCACGGCCCGCTCGTAGGTGGCCAGATCGACCTTGAGCAGCCGACCGCAGAAGAAGACCTCGTCCTTCATCACCTGCAGGCGTAGATCTGCGCCCCCGTTGGCTTTGAAGTGCTCCTGGGTGCAGGTCTCGAGGTTGCCGATCAGGCGAAGCACCGCCGCGTTGTTGGGATCGTAGAGGACGAGCCCGCGGGCCAGCGCCTGCAGGGTGGTGACGAGCTGGACGCCGGTGGCCTGGAGGCGCTGCTCAGCCTGGTCTTCGGTGGTGGACACGGCAGGGCTCAGGTTGGTGGGGGCAGGGTGTCGGCCAGCGTGCCCAGGTGATGGTCTAGCGCGTGGCTGATGGCGGCGGTGTCGTCGCGGCGGGTGGCGACCTCGATCAGGGTCGGGGAGGGGGCCCGCAGCGCAGCCCGATGGGCGGCGATCAAGGCGAAGGGGGTCCTCGGATTTGCATAGCGCAGACCGAACATCTCGGCCGCTGCGCGAAAGCCCAGCCCGTGGGGGGTGCCGAACCACGGCTCGAAGACGTCTCGCTGTGCGACGACGGGGAGCTGGGAGAAGATCGCTCCGCCGTCGTTGTTGAGGACCACGATCGCCATCGGTCCGCCGGCGGCGCGCAGGGCGTTCAGGTCGTGGAGCAGGGCGAGGTCGCCGATGATCAGGGTGACCGGCCGGCCATGCCCCGCCCCCCAGCCGATGGCGGTGGACAGCACCCCGTCGATGCCGCTGGCGCCGCGGTTTGCAGCCACGGGGACCGCCGATCCGTTGCGGGCCGCGAAGCGATCGGCGTGGCGCACCGGCATGCTCGCCGACAGGAACAGCGCGCCGTTCGGCAGCAGATCGGCGGTCAGCGCGCGCACCGCCGCGATCTCTCCGAGGCCCGGGGTGTCGCTCAGCCAGGATTCGGCGGCGCGCTCCAGGGCGTCCGACGCCGCCCGCCACCGCGTGCGCGGAGCCGGCTTTGGGGGCGCCAGGTCCGCGAGCGCGCCGCAGAGCGCGGGGACATCTCCCTCGATTCTCCAGGTGACCGTGCCGTGAGGATCCTGGGTGTCGGGGTGGTCCTGCACCTGGAGCTGGTCCGCCGGGGGATGGTCCTGGAGGTGGCGCGCCAGTCGGACCGAGAGGGGGGACGGACCGATCTGGAGGACCACCTGGGGACGCAGCGCGTCGGCCCAGCGCGGGGTGCGCAGCAGGGTGTCGATCATCCCCACCGTCGGGAGATCGCCGCTGCCCAGCCGCAGGCCCGAGGTGATGTCGGCGAAGGTCGGCCACCCCAGCGCGCGCGAGAGTCGGGCGACGGCGTCTCGGTGCCGCCACGGCAGCCGGCCGACCAGCAGCACGCCGGTGGGGTCATCCAGGAGCGCTCGGATGCGCGCGGGGTCGGGAAGCCCCGCGGTGGGAGCCACGCTCACGCGTGGGATCCGCGGAGGAGCAGGCGCCGCCTGCGGCGCTCCGTGCAGCGGCTTTCGGAGCTGCAGGTTGAGGTGGACCGGGCCGGGGTTGCCGCGGGTGGCGTGGCGTACGGCCGCCGCGAGCGCGTCTGCCACCGCAGCCCAGGGCAGATCGGGGCCCGCCGGGGGGAGCGTCTTCGTCCAGCGCGGGAAGCCGCCGAAGATGCCTGCCTGTGGAATGGTCTGGTTGGCGCCGCGGCCGCGCAGCTCCGGCGGGCGATCCGCCGAGAGGATCAGCAGGGGCACGTGATCCATCGAGGCCTCGACCACCGCCGGCAGGAGGTTGGCGACGGCCGTGCCCGATGTGCAGATCACCGCGGCCGGCGCGCCGGTGGCACGCCCCCAGCCCAGCGCGTGGAACCCTGCGCCGCGCTCGTCGAGGCGCAGGACGCAGCGCAGGTCGGGGTGGCGCGCAGCGGCGACGGTCAGCGGCGTGGAGCGCGATCCGGGGCAGACGCAGGCCAGCCGGACGCCCAGCGCGACGAGGCCGGCGATGATCTGCTCCGCCTGATGCTGGCCGGCGTCGGGGGGGCTCATGTCGTCAGTATTCCCGTGAACAGCATCTCGGTGAAGGGGGAGAGCTTGGCGTCCAGCTCACGCCACTCGTCCGCGGGCACCGAGCCCCGCACGATGCCGGCGCCAGCGCGGAGCGTGATCGTCCTCCCGTGGACGTGTGCCGAGCGGATCGCCACCGCCACGCTCGCGCCTCGGGAGGACACCCACCCCACCGGTCCGGCGTAGGTGTCGCGGCTGTGTCTCTCCAGGTCCGCGATCATCGCCAGAGCGGACGCGCGGGGATGACCGGCCACCGCAGGGGTGGGGTGCAGCGCCGCCAGCAGGGCGTCGTCGGTGACCCCTCGCCGCAGGGTGGCGGTCAGCGGCGTGTGCAGGTGCTGCACGGGGCCCGCCCGCAGGAGCTGCGGCTCCGCGGCGGGCGCGATCGAACCGCACAAGGGATGCAGCGCCGCGCGGATCTGCTCCACCACCACCGCGTGCTCGTGTCGGTCCTTGGCGCTCGCGCGCAGCTCCGCAGCGAGCGCGGCGTCTCCAGCCGGGGTGCCGCCGCGCGGTCGGGTGCCGGCCACCGCCTCGCTGTCCAGGCGCTCGCCCACGCGTCGGTACAGGCGCTCCGGTGTGTGTCCGACAAACGCGGGCCCGCTCTCTGGAATCCATCCGAAAGAGAACCCGCGTTCGGCCCCGCGCAGGCGGGCTCGGAGCAGCGCGAGCGGGTCCACCACCCCGGCCATCGTCAGCACCGTCCGGCGAGCGAGGACGACCTTCTCGACGTGCCCGTCAGAGACGGCGTCGGTCACCTGGGTGACGGCCTTCCGCCACCCATGGCGGGTGGGGGTGTGCGCTGATTCCAGCGGGCGAGGGAGGACGGAGCGGGAGCTCGAAGTCCGGGCAGCGAGCAGCGCCCGCAGGCGCTCAGGACGCCAGGGCGCTCCCGGTTCGCGCCGCAGGATCCCCACGAGGCGTGCCTGATCGCCGGAGTGCCGGAGCTGGAGCGTGGGAGCGACAGCCACCCCGAGCCGCCCGGGAGCGAACGGCCGCAGAAGGAAGACTCCCACCTCTTCAGGGGCGCCTCTGAGCCAGTCGGCCGCATCGGTCGTGGGCGCCTGGAGGTCTCCCACCCCAGCGATGAGCTCGGGCTGTTCTCGATCGCGCCACAGCACCCGGGGACTGTCGGTGCGCGCGGAGAGCCAGGCGAGTGGATCTGTGTCCGGCGGGACCGGGACGCAGCACACCAGCCAGCGGCCGCTCGCCTTGGGCAGGGCCGCGTCGAGGCGCTGGAGCAGGTCAGCCGCGGGCGTCACGGGAGTCAGGTGATTTCGGCTCGGCGTCGCGCGGCGCTCCGGGTGTGCTGCGAAGCACCGCGGGGCGGCATCTGCGCGCTCCGGGCAGCCTCGAACAGCGTCTCCAGCGCGGGGCGACGGCCGGTCCAGAACGCCAGCGATGCAGCGGCCTGCCGGATGAGCATCCCCAGCCCGCCGATCCCACGCCAGCCTGCGCTCTGCGCCGCGCGCATCAGCGGGGTCGGCACCGGCGCGTACACCAGATCGTAGAATACGGCGCCGCGGGGCGCTGTGGGGGAGTCACGCCAGAGCGCCAGCAGGGGCCCGGGATCGATCCGCCCGGTGGTGCCGACGGGCGTGGCATGCACCACCAGCGCGGGGCGGACGTCGAGGCAGCGCGAGAGCGGGACCACCCGGGCCGGGAGGCGCATCTGGTCGATCACCGCGCCGACGCGCTCCACGGAGCGCCCGGTGACGCAGATCTCCGCCCCGCAGGTGTGGAGTGCGTGGAGGATGGCTCGCGCAGCGCCGCCGGCACCGATGACCAGCGTGCGGACGCCGCGCAGCTCGATACCCCGCGCTCGGAGGTCTTCCTGAAAACCGATCACATCGGTGTTCTCGGCGCGCATGTTGCGAAGATCGACGGTGTTGATCGCGCCGATGGCTCGCGCCCGCGGCGTCAGCTCCAGGGCATCCAGCCACGCCCGCTTGTGGGGAGACGTGATGTTGATGCCCACCAGAGAACCCCGTTCCTGATGACGCCCATCTGGATAGCCGGCGCGGAGGTGGCCCAGCAGCGCTTCGGTGATGGGCGGGGGGGCGGGGAGCAGGTGGTAGTCGCCGGACAGACCGAGCTGCGCGAGCCCGGCGCGGTGGATGGGTGGGCTGAGGCTGTGGGCGACCGGCCAGCCGATCAGACCGAGCTGCAGGCCGGCACCGGTGATTTCCGGGCGAGGTGGTTCCGTATGAGCCATTCCGTCCATCGGGCCGATCACCAGGGTCGGGCTCCCTCGAGTACCCCAGAGGGCTGAGCCGGCCCCCCCATTAGCCCGTCTGGGGTCCTGCATCCCCCGCGGATTCGCGCTCAGCCTTGATCTGCGCCTTCATCTGCTTGGCGGCGAGGGTGTAGCCGCCGTCGGCGCCGTCGATGAAGTGGACGTGATCGCCCGGGCGCTCGAAGACCGCGCACGTCATCAGCGCCGCCGCCGAGGTGTGGACGCCGTAGAAGATCTCGCTCTTCTCCAGGAGGCCGTCCAGGTGCGCGCGGATCGCGGCGATCTGCGCATCGGTGAGGTCGAGCACGAGCCGGAGGGTGGCGTCGAACTTGCGGTAGTCGCTGTTGGTGACGACCTCGCGGAAGTACTGCGGTCCGAACCCCTGGAACGTCCACCCCATCGCCAGCAGGAGGCGCCCGACCATCGTCTCGATCCAGATCCAGGGCGTATACAGCAGGCGCTGGAGCGTGCTGCGGCAGCGGATACGCACCTCCTGCGAGTAGTCCTTGATGCGCGAGGACAGCCGCAGGTTCTCGGGGCGCTGGGGAGAGACCTGATCGAGGCTGCCGGTCACGCGGCTGATCTCATCCATGATCCGCCGGTAGGTCGCGCTGCGCTCGGCGAAGGTCTCGCCGCGAGCCACCGCGATGATGGTGCAGATCTGGCCCTTCTGGCTCTCCAGGGGCTGCCAGCGGCACTCGAAGCCGGTGGTGTCCACCACCGCGCCGGGTCGCTCCTCGATGACGATCTGTCCCTCGACCGGCGGCTCGGCCTTGAGCCAGGCGTCGGCGGCGGTGATGCCGTCACCAGCCAGCAGCGCCAGCGAGACGTCGTCGGAGAGCGCGAACCGCGCGACGAGGATCTGGTAGCCGGCCTTCTGCAGGGTGCTCACCGGTATCAGCGAGGCGCGCAGTCCCAGGTCGAAGTACTCCCGCGCCAACGTGAGCAGGCCGCTGAAGGCGTCGGCGACGACGTCTTTCCGGCTCCCGGGGATCAGCAGCGTCGCGCCGTCGCCGCCGAACACGAACGGGACGTGCAGCCCGTCGAGCACGTTCAGCACCGCCACGATGCTGGCAGCCCCCAGCGCGTTGACGTCTTTGTAGCGCCCCGCCGCCACCGCCTTTGTGGAGCCGCGCACGTCGGTGATCGCCACGTACCAATCCGAGGGGACCGGGTGGTAGATCTCCTCCAGCGAGAATTGCTCGAAGCTGTCCAGAGGCGGCAGATCGATGAAGAAGCGTTCGCTCTTGCTCAACCCCATCATGCCTCCTCGGTCGGGGAGGATGGGAGATCGGGGGGAGGCTCGGCCGTATCCCAGCGCAGCGGAGGTAGTCGAAGGGAGGGCTCGGCCGCGCAGGCGTCCTCCCACCACGGAAGGCGCGTCAGCAGCGCGTGGTGATCGGGGAACAGCGGGCAGATCACTTGGAGGGGATCTCCATCGGGCAGCGTCAGATCCAGCGAGAGCGCGTGCAGTCCCAGCCGGGTCAGCCCCATCTCCTCCCGCCACCAGCGGTTGATGCGGGTGTCGCCGTGCTGGGAGTCTCCCACGACGGGGTGGTGGAGATCGCGCACGTGTCGACGCACCTGATGGTAGCGACCCGTGCGGGGCCGCACCCGCAGCAGGGAGCAGCGCGGCTCGTGGCTCCGTCCCAGGAATTCCACCACCGAGCGGGCCTGCTTGAGCACCCCCTTGTCGTTCTTCATGGGGTTGTCCACCACCACCGGATCGTCGTGGGGAAACCAGCCGCGGACCAGGGCCAGGTAGGTCTTGCGGGACGTCGCGGCGGTGAGGGAGGCGTGGAGCGGGCCGGCGGCGGCGCGGCGGGTGGCGAGGATCAGGCAGCCGGATGTCTGGAAGTCCAGCCGGTGCACCGGGAACACCCAGCGGCCCACCTGATCGCGGACGCGCTGCAGCACCGCGTCGGCCTTGCGGGCCCGGGCGGTGCGATGCACGCGGATCCGCGGCGGCTTGGCGACGACGATCCAGTCCTCGCCGCGCGCCAGGACCGGGAGCGGGCCGTCAGGAATCGTCAGGAGACTCCTCCTGGGGATCGACGCGCACCACCGTGTCTGCGCCGGCGTCGACGTACCAGAGCCGGCCGTCGGGATCGAACGCGAGACCCATGATGGCCGTGGCGCCCGTGGCGATGCGCTCGACCTCGGCGCCGTTGGTGTCGATGGCGATGATCTCACCCGTGGCGTGATCGGAGACGAACACCAGCCCGTCGTGCAGGGCGAGCCCCGAGGGCTGGGAGAGTCCCTGCGCCAGGACCGTCACCGCGGCGCCGTTCCACTCGGTGTACTCGTCCAGGTACTCGATGCGCTGGGAGAGCGTCCCCACCTCTGCTGCGGCGGCGGTGTCTACCTTCAGCACGCGCCCCGTGCCGGTGTCGGAGATGTAGAGGTAGCCGGTGGCCTTGTCCAGCTCCATGTGGCCGGGCACACCCTCGAGGCGGGTCAGCACCACGTCGGTGTGGCGCCGCACCACGCCGTCGGAGTGATCCTCGCCGCCGGCGCCGTGGTCTGCGGCGAAGTCGTAGTACACCAGATCGCCGTTGTGGCCGTCGAACACCCAGTAGGCGTTGCCGCTGTCGTGGGCGATGCCCACGCTCTCCGGGCTCTGGTGGAGCATGTCGAGGTGGCTCCCCAGCGCGTCACCCCAGGGGTCCTGGTTGACCGCAGCGTAGGTCTCCATGTCGCTCGGCCACAGGGTCGGGCCCATGAAGTCGTTGGGGGCGTAGCGATCGTTGTAGGTGTTGCGCGACTCCTGGCAGGTGCCGAAGGCCGTGACGACGTCGCCGTTGGCGTTGGTCCACGTGGGATCGCCGAACGCGATGGAGGAGACCTTCTCCATGAAGTGCTCCCCGAACACATCGGAGCGGTTCTCCCACTCGTCGGTCTGGCCCGCGTTGAAGAACGTGGTGGTGCTGTCGGTCTCGTAGTTCACCACCCACAGCTCCCCCGGCGAGTCGGGGTTGAAGTCGAGATCGCGGGGCGCGGAGATGTCGTGGTCGGCGCTGCCGATCACCGTCAGATCCTGGCCGAAGCCGAAGGCCGCGACCGCGGCATCTTCCGCTGGCTCGGGGGAGCAGGCCAGCAGGATGGGGAGCAGGTGCAGCATCGAGGTCAACCCTCCGGAAGTGAGAAGGCGGGGAGGAGTTCGGGGTAGTCGGGGATGGTCTTTGCCATCTGGGCGGTGAGGCCCGCGGTGAGGTCGGCGCTGGAGAGCATCGCTGCGTTCCAGGTCGCCACCTGCTCCAGCCCGTCTGCGATCTCTCTTCCGCGTGCGCGGTCGAGCGTGATCTTGGTGCCGGTCACCGCCAGCGGCGAGCGGGCGGCGATGTCGCGGGCCACCGACCGCACGCCGTCCATGAGAGCGGCGCGATCGGCGTGGACCCGGGTGATCAGGCCGGCCGCCAGCGCTTCGTCGGCCTTCAGGCGGCGGCCGGTGTAGGCCAGCTCCCGGAAGAGGCCGTCGCTCATCAGGTGCGGCAGGCGCTGCAGCGAGCCGAGATCGGCGACGAGTCCGAGGTTGATCTCGTGGATACCGAAGAAGGCGTCGGCGGTGCAGTAGCGCACATCGCACGCGGCGATCAGGTCGAGCCCGCCGCCCAGGCAGGCGCCGTGCACGGCGGCGAGGACCGGCACCGGGCAGTCGGCGACGGACTGGATGGAGCGCTGCAGCGCCCGGACGACGGCCCGCAGGCGGAGGCGTGCGCGCGCCGGCTCAGCGTCTTCGGGGCTCTGGAGCTGCGCGAAGAAGCTCAGGTCGAGCCCGGCGCAGAAGTGGCGACCGGCGCCGGAGAGCACCACCACTCGCACGTCGGAGCGCTCGGCGAGAGCCTGCATGGTGTGGGGCAGCGCGCGCCAGAACGCAGCGTCCATGGCGTTGGCGGCGTCGGGGCGGCTCAGCTCCACGCAGGCGATGCCGCTGTCGATCGTACAGGTCAGGGGGGGCATGCGCGCTCCAGCGTGGGGCACCCTAACCGTGATCGCGGCGCACTCGCGACCATCAGGAGACGTCGAGAGAGAGCCCAGGTGTCGCCGAGGCTGCCGGGGCGAGGGCTGGTGGCCGGGCCCCGCGCCCCCCCCCCCCACCCCCACAAAACCGCGACTAAGCACCCCCCCCGGGGGTCGGAAGGCAAGC
>CAYXGP010000221.1:0-13578 GCA_964464515.1 uncultured Enterobacterales bacterium | reverse complement strand
GCTCGCGCCTCCACGCCGATCATTGGATATCTCTTTTCCTGGAGCGGCCTAAGTGCATAGGCCAGCGCCGGAGATACGCGGCTTCGTCCAAGCAAGCAAAAGTGCGCGAGGCGCGTTGCGCTGAACCGCGTTCCGGTGGCGCGCACCTTTGCCCTGGATCTTGTATGACGCGGAGGAGCTTGGCCTGGAGCGCCGGCGCCATCTCGCCGATCTCATCGAGGAACAGAGTGCCACCATCGGCGACCTCGAACAGCCCTCGCTTCTGGCGGTCGGCTCCTGTGAAGGCGCCCCGCTCGTAGCCGAACAGCTCGGCTTCGAGGATGTCTGGGGCGATGGCGGCGCAGTTGACAGCAACGAACCGCCCCTGACGCCCGCTGTGCGCGTGGACGAGCCGAGCGATGCTCTCCTTGCCCGTCCCGGTCTCCCCCTCCACCAGCACCGACACGCGACGAGGACCGACCCGACCGGTCGCCGCGATCGCTGCCCGCAGCGCCGGGCTGGTGCCGATGATCGTCTCCGCGATCTGCTTGGCGGGAGACTTCTGCTCGGTCTGCTCCACGCCGATTCCGTCGGTGGGGGTGCGACGAGCGCCGCTCCACCGACACCTTCGAGGGCGTCGGCACCACGACCGCTCAACCCCGATCGGCAAATTTCACGATGCCGAGATTTTCTCCCGAACCTCTCCCGTTCTACGGACCAACCTGGATTTTCGGCGGTACAGAAGTTCCCGAACGGCCATCGTGAAATTTCACGATACCGCCCCTCGACCGACCGATACGCTTCGCTGCGCCTACCGGAGCTTGGCGGCGAAGCCCTCCACCGGCGCACAGGACACGCGGCACCTGGCTTCGGCTCCCCATCCAGCGGTTGCCCGTCGCCGCGAGCGAGTCAGGAGCGGCAGTCGGTGAGGATGAAGCGGGCCTTCCAGCGCCTCTCGCTTCGGTAGTCCCGAAAGGGGTTGCCCCGCAGACCGGTGGTCTCGCGCAGATGGCGGCGCAGGTGGGTCATCTGTCCTTTGATCCATCCGGCCGCCTCTGCGTCCCCCCAGCCCAGCTCGCCGCCGTTGCGCGCGAACAACAGCAGCAGCGTCCACGCCTGCGTTGGTGAGGGGCTCCTGCGTCTGCGGTCCACCATCCCCAGCTCGATGTAGCTCCGTCGCTCCGCCCCGTCCCCGCCCGCCAGGATGACACTCTCGTCATCGACTACACGGACGATGAGCTGCTCCCAGCCCGCCTTCTCCGGTAGTCGGTACGGGCGGGGTTGCCGACCCGCCTCGCCCACGACCTGACGCATCAGCCAGGGCGAGAGGCGCAGCGTGCCGTCGTCGAGGGTGACGTGATCGACGATCGGATGGACCGCGATCTGGATCTCGGCCCGTGGTAGTGGCCGGCAGTAGGGGGTGAGCAAGACGCCGGCCAACTCGGCACGTTCGGCCAGCGGCCTCGGCACGCCGCGGTGGAGTCCCCAGGCGAACAGCACCTCGCCCTTGGAGAACTCGCCCAGCGACCAGACCCGCCCCGGCACCAACTCCACCACGCCCGTCCCGACCAGCCCCCTCGCCAGGTTCTCGGCCACCCCCCGCCAGCGCAGTCGCCACGTCCGGAGCTGGTCGGCGTCACACTCGACGTAGCTGATGTCGTCGCGCTCGGTGCAGTAGTGCAGGAGCGTGGGACGCTCGCGCACCATCTCGACCTGGGGCTCGACCCAGCACCGGTATTCGCAGCCGTCGCACGCCAACGCCACCTCGTTGTCGGCGCGCTCGATCAGCCCAGCGGCCTCCAGGTTGGTGGCGGTCCCCTCGGGCCAGTCCCACTGCTCCCACGCCAGGATCCGGGGCTCTGTGGACCGCTCGAACCGGCGCAGCAGAAGCCGGATGATGGCGTCTACGCTGCGAGGTTCCACGTCTTCAAGTACCGGCGGATGATCTGGTGCTCTGGGAGGTCGTCGAGGGCGATGGTGTCGGGTGCGGCGAGCCGAACGAGGGTGACGCGCGGGCGCTGTCTTGGCTTGGCCCGCCAGGTGAACCGGAGCTTGGCCTCGGCGACCCACAGGTCCTCGACGGTCCTTCCCTCCCGCATCTGCCAGCGGTTCATCCAGTCGTGCAGAGACATGAACACCGAGGGCCAGATCTGGAACGTCACAATATGGGACGGCGCCTCCACAGGGTGGAGCTTCAGAAACAGCAGCTCAACGCGGGTGATCTGGTCGTCAGGTTCCGTTGGGAACGCGAAGTCGCTGTTCTTGAGCAGGTCCAACCGGAGTGGCGGCGGCGAGGGGCTATTCGGCAGCCCCAGCATCCCCAGCGCCTGACTACAAAAGAGACTCTGGAGGCGAGTCGTGACCTTCTTCCTGCCCGGCGCGCTCAGCTCCAGATCGCCGGAGGCGGGATCGAAGACGAATACGACCTCGAAGACGGGCCGGCGGGTGTTGGCGGTCAGCTCGTCGCCGTCGTAGCCCAGCTCGGAGCAGGCGTAGTCCTCGGGGAAGGCGTGGAAGATGTGCCGGATGGGGTTGGGCCGGACGTAGTGCTCCACCTTGCACCGGTATGCCCGACCCTGCGGGCGGTATGCGGCCTTGATGCCTTCGGCCAGAGCGCGCAACGTCTTCGGGTCGCTCCGAGGAGTCTGCTGCGGCAGGCCGGTCTTCCGCTTGGAGCGGGGGAAGCTGAGCGAGCGAATGTGGGCCAGGGTGGCGCAGGTCGAGAACAGGTCGAGGCGCCCCGACCGCGGCCCGTGCTCCATGAACAGCCACATCGCCAGCGCGTAGGGGTTGCTCACCGACTCCAGCTTTGACGCCGCGTCGTGCCCCGTGTGGTCGAGCTGCTCGGCGATGATCAGCGAGCCCTTCTCGTCGGCCAAGATGTAGATGTCCCGGAACTCCGCTTCCACCTCGGCCCGCTCTGACTCGTACAGCGTCTCCATCGCCGCGATGATCAGGTGGGCGTCGGTGGGCTTGATCCGGCGGAATGTGTGGTCGGTGAGCAGTCCTCGCTGGTGGAAGTAGGCTTCGAGGAGGGCGTTGGGGGTCTGTCGCAGGAAGGTGCTAAGTGCGTAGCGTCGTGCCATCGGTCACAGCCCGCCCGCTGGATGGTCTTCGAGGTAACGCTGGACGGCGATGACCACGCCCTGCACGCGGACCTGCCCAGCGTCGTAGACCTGGTCTTCCTCGTCGCTCTCTGCGACCAAACGCACCCTCGGCCCTTCCCGGAACAGCCGCTTGACCGTCGCCTCCTGCTCATCGACCAACGCCACCACGATGCGCCCGTCGTCGGCGTCATCCTGCTGACGGACCACGATGAGGTCACCGTTGAGGATCCCCACATCGACCATGCTCATGCCCTCGACGCGGAGGGCGAACAGGACAGCAGAGGGCGAGGCGTCGTCGTAGGTGACCCAGCCCTCGGTGTTCTCGGCGGCCAGGATGGGCAGTCCCGCAGCGATGTCCCCCACGACCGGCACGCGCCGCGCGCGAGGAGCTGCGAGTCCGGTGGGCACCCAGGAGCGCGACACGCCGGGGGTGTAGTCGAGCACGCCCTTCCGGTGAAGCGCCTGGAGGTGGCGGTACACGGTCTGGCTCGTCGTCCCCACGATGGCACAGACATCCGAGATGGACGGAGGGAAACCGCGTTCGAGGCAGAACTTCTGGACGGCCTCGAACACGGCCCGCTGGCGTGGTGGAAGTGGCACGGGCATGTCCCATGCGCTACTTGATGGATCTCACACAGTCAAGTTGTTCAGTATGAAATATAGTAGCGTATGTGGATCTGCTCAGGCGGCTTCGATGGCCATCTCTCCGAGCGCGCCCAGCGGAAACGCAGCTCGCATGCCGGCTCTGAGCCGCACCCAACACTCGGCCAGAGTGGCTCCTCCGTCATCGGCGAGGCGCCGGCTGGGACCATGAACGAGGGCATCCCCGAGACGCTCCCGCATCCAGCCGGCGGTGCTCCAAGGCGCGGTGAGCTGAAGCAGACCGCCCCGGTTGACGAACCCCAGCTCGCCGAACTGACCCAGGGGGATCGCGGCGCCCTCACCGTCGGGCAGGGCCAGGGGGTAGACCTCCACCGCCGTTCCCGACGCCGACGGCCGGCGCTGCACCGGCCCGAGCATCAGCGGCTCCAGGATGTCGGCGATGGGCGCGCCGATGAACTGCTCGATCGGGTTGATGCTGAACGGACCGAAGCCGAAGCGGCACACCGGAAGAACCAGATTCACCCGGATGGCGCCCCGTGGAGCGCCGTGGGACGGCAGGGCCCCCCTCACTGACCACTCCCGGCGTCGGGCACCACGGGCGGCTCGGCGGCCGGCACAGCGGTCGCGGGCTCGACCATGATCGGCTCATCATCGGGGTCCACCTCCGGAAACTCATCGTCGAGGTCGTCCAGCCCCAGAGCGCCCTCGAGCTGCGGATCGCCGTCACCGACCTGCGGCTCGTGGGCCGGCTGTGCCTCCAGCCCGTCGTGGAGCACGTCGGAGACCTCCTCCAGCAGAGAGCGGCACTGGACGAGGAGGCGCTGGTTGCCGGCCTGGGCGACGAGGTTGAGGTACTGCAGGTGGGCGAGTGCGAAGGACTGCTCGGCGTCGGTCAGCTCGGACCAGTCGGCCATCGACTCGGCCAGGTCATCGCGGTCGGTGGGGGAGAACGCCGCGCCGTAGAACTCACGGGCGGCGGCGAGGAAGGAGGGCGTGCGGTCGCGGCGCTGCTGCGCCTTCGTGAAGCGGGGCATCTACAAACTCCATGCAGATCACGGGTGGGAGAGACCAGGCGGCACTACGCCGACCGGTCCCGGGGACAGGTCGAGGGGTTCAGTCGGCGGGCTGCGGAGGCGGGGGAGCCGGCGCGGGCGAGGGCTGTGCTGCGGCGGCCTTGAGCATCTGAGCCAGTCCGTTCAGGTTGGCCGGATTCCGCATCAACGCCCGCACTGCGGGATCGGTCAGCGTCCCCATCAGCTCAGGGCTGGCAGCGATGAGCGAGACCACCTCCGCGAGTTCGGGCGGCAGCCCCTTGCCCGACGCCATCACCTGCGCCGCTTGGCTGATCTGGGTGATGGCCTCTCGGATGAGCGCGGTCCTGGCGTCGTCGGCGCGCTCGGCGAGCTGGTGATCCTGGGCGACCTCCAGCTCGTTGGTCCTGGCTTCAAGGATGGATGCCACCAGGGTGTCCACCTGAGCCCGGGACGCCTGGAGCTGGTCGTGCAGCTGACCGTGCATCGAGGTGTGGATCCCCTGCATTCGGTCCATCGTGCCGAGCACCAGCTCAGCGTACCGTTCGTACAGCTTGCCCAGCGCCTGCACGCTCCGGTCGATGTCCCACTCGTTCCGGTTCCATGAGACCATCGTTGTAGAGCCGATCGCCGAGGAGTCATGCGCTAGGAGCGGCGAGCCGAGGAACGATGGTCGAGCCGCGCTCGTAGGCCGGCGCCGGTCAGTGAAGATCCGCACGGCGGTGGTGCCCTGGCGCACCAGACCACCGAAGGTGGAACGGTGCCGAAAGCTGCGTCCTGGCCGCCACTCTGATGGAACCGGAACGAGTGGGATGTTGGTGTCCGGCGCAGTTCGGCGAGGGCGGGCCCAGACCGGCTTGCCGTCGATGACATCGACGAGAGTGGGCCGTCCTGGCGGCGCGGTGGGCTCCTGGAGCCGGCGGCAAGAGAAGGATGCGGTGTCGAGGATGGCGCTGGCCTTGGGACCGTAGACGCGTACGCGGAAGCGCCCCAAGTCCCGGCCATCCATGCTGCCCAGCGCCAGTCCTTGAAGCCAGCGGATGATGGCGTCCCCCATCCCGCCCTCGGGCAGGACCGGCTCGCCGAAGTCGTGGTCGAGCACCTCGGGCTCATCGAGGTACTTCCAGGCGTTCTCCTCGGACACGTCGAAGCGCCCGAGCTTGTTCTTGGTCTCGCGCTCCGTGCGGTCCCAGACGACGACGTAGCCCGCGTCGTCTGCCACCCGCGCGATGCGCTCCGACAGTTCATCGAACCCATCAAGGGCAAACTGCTCTCTGCTCACCGGCCTCCTTTCGTTGTCGCGCCACATCACTACGCACCACGGATCCCCGCCTCAACCCCTCGGAATTCCGATATTGTCGTCGGGAATAATGGAGTATTCGCCAGAGTGCGCGCGGCTGCATGCTTCTCGCGATGAGAGGGGCCGCGATATTTTTTGGTTCCCAGCTTGGGAAGTACGGCTTCCCACGAGTTCGAGGGCCGCTTCCCACAGCGTATGTGGCCGCTTCCCGCGAAATTCTGCCTGGTGTCCAGCGGTTGCCAGCCCCGCCTCCGAGACCGGGAAGCTGGTTCCCGAGTGTTTCCCACGATCGCCTTGGACGGTTCCCAGAGGAGCCGACGGAGGTTGCCACCGCTGTCCGTGATGCTTCCCGCAATCGGGCTCTGGCTTCCCAAGTTTGAGGCCCTGATGCGCGGGAAGCGTTGGTAAGCGAAATCGCTGGAAAAGTGCTTTGACCGTGAAGAACCATCCGGTGCGAGGCCGCCGGACTGGTGGCCGTGACTCCCACCAGCGAGGCCCGGATGGCAAAGACAGCCCTGAGCAGAGCGATGAACGGCGAGAAGGTGAGCGAGCGCCAGAGCAAGGGCGCGCTCAACCAGGCGGTCGGTCGCATCGCCAACCTCAAGAAGCGCGCGGCGCAGTCCAAGGAGGCGATGGCAGAGACCGGCGCGATGGTCCTGCACACCGCCGAAAACCAGGGCTCACTGTTCCTGGCCTCACTCGCCGAGGGCTACCTCGGCACTGACAAGATGAAGCTGGGCGGCGTCGATGTCCGCGCGCCTGTCGCCGTCCTCGCCCAGGGCTACGGGCTGTTCGAGGCAATGAGCGGGCGCAGGGGCGGCAACCACGCACTCGCCATCGGAAACGGCATCATGGGCTCGTGGCTCGCATCCGTCGCCGTCAGCGCCGGGCGCACGCTCTCCGAGAAGAAGACACCAGCGCCCACCACGCCCCAGCCGACCGCCGCCCCCGCCCCCGCCGCTCCCACCACGATGCAGGGCGTGGCGCTCCTGCCTGAGCCGGGGATGCACGGCCCCATGCGCGAGGTGCTGCTCACACCCGAGCCCCAGCCCGTCGTGATCCACGGACCCGAGTACGAGGGACGACCGCGCCATCGCCGCCATCCTCGCCCTGAGCTGGAAGGCCAGGACTTCCAGGGACGCCCGCCCCGGCGTCGGCACCCCCGACCGGATCTGGAGGGTGACTTCGAGGGTCGCCCCCCGCGTCGTCGGCATCACCGGCCCGAGCTGGAGGGCAGGGAGTTCGAGGGCCGTCGCCCCCGTCGCCGCCACCCCCATCCCGAGCTGGAGGGCGACGACTTCGAAGGTCCGCACCGCCGCCGGCCCCCGCGCCGTCGCCGGATCCCGGCCCCCTCTGAGGAGGAGGAGACCGAGATCGAGGGCCGCCGTCGGGGTCCGCGCCGGGGCCCCGGTGGTGGTCGGCGTCGCGGCCGTCGCCTGCCGCCTCGGTTCCGCCGACAGAGCCGATTCGTCCGTCCCGACTTCGATGACGACGAAGACGAGGACATTGAGCACGACGAGTAGCGACTGACCGACCCAACTCCCAACTCTCCCTTCTCCCAATTCAACACGAGGACCACATGGCTCCCAACCTGATCCCGCTGGGCTACCTCCGCGGCTACAAGCACCCCAACACCGGCGAGATCGTCGTCGACACCGACTCGCTGCGCCGCCGGGGCTTCTCCGGTGACGACTTTGGCTACGAGGACGATGACGACTTCGAGGGCTACGACGACGACTTCGAGGGCGATGCCGACTTCGACGAAGACGATGACGACGACTTCGAGGGGTACGACTTCGGGGACGACGACGATGACTTCGGCGAGGGCTGGTGGCAGCGGCGCAAGAAGCGCCGCCGGGGCCGCAAGCGCCGCCGGCTGAACCGTCGAAAGGGCCGCATCAACCGCCGGTTGGGTCGGCTGGACGACAAGGAGGGCAAGGGCAAGCCGGCCAAGCCCAAGGTGACCTGGGGCATGACCGCCATCGGCGGCACCGAGACCCTCACCGACGCCGGCTCAGCCTCCGTCCAGGTCCGGCTCCAGCACCACTTCCGCGCGCAGGATCTGACCTTCACTGGTTCGGCCGACGGGGCGAAGGTGACCAGCATCTTCTTCGGGGATCGCGTGGTCTGGTCGAATTCGGACGGTATCGACGTGGGCGTGTTCGCCTCGAACGGGTTCCTGCGGGGGCTGCTGAAGGGCCAGAGTCTGCGCGCCGGTCTCGACATCACCGTCAACGGCTCCCTGTCTGGCGCTGGCGACTTCGCCGTCACGCTGATCGGTCTCAAGCCGACCACCAAGAGCTGCTGAGTCGGCGGTAGGAGGTCTCGGTGGTGCGCCCTGGCTGCGGCACAGAGCTGACAACGCGCTCGGACGGGGTGACCCTGCCCGCGCGCGACGGCGAGCTGCTGTTGAAGCCCCTGCTGAACGCAGAGTCTGGCAGGGACGCCTGGCGCATCATCGAGGTCTTTTCCCTCTCTGCGGCGCCCTTCGACCTGCGCCTTTCGTGGTCGTCGGGTGGCGGCTCCGGGGCGAACGCCAAGATCACCGTCTCCCGCGCTGCGCGTATCTGCGTGTTCGCGCGGAGCCTCCGGATCCAGGCGGCGAACCTGTCAGACACCGAGAACCGGGTTGGGGTGACGGTCGCCGACGGCCACACCCGGACGCGGAACCAGTGGGAGGTGCGCGGCACCGCCACCGAGAGCACCCCCGAGGGCATCGAGATCCCCCCGTTCGCCGAGCGCCTTCGGCTCGACCTGTCCGACCCCGCGTACGTCACCTCGGCCGAGATCGAGGTCTACGACGGGCAGGACATCCTGCGGAGCCGGACGATCGCCAGCGGTCAGCCCAGCGACGGCCTGCCTGTGGGCGGCGCGGGGAAGGTCGAGGTGACCATCCCCAGCAGCATCGACTACCGCGTCGTGTTCACCCTTTCCCTTTGAGTCAGCACCATGAGCCTGTACCGCCACGTCAAGACGCTCCTGCACGTCAGCGATGACCTCGACGAGTCGCAGACCGGCAAGACCTACTCGGTGCTTCCGTCAGACGGCGACAGCACCTCCGACCGCTCCCAGCAGTGGCGGGTGTTCTTCGACCTGTACCAGGACGGCGGCTCCACCAGCCCGACCACCGATGCGTACCTCCAGACCAGCCACAACGGCACAGACTGGATCATCGCCGCGCAGGCGACCCAGCTCACCGCCGACGGCGAGATTCACGAGTTCAAGGACGTCGAGGCGCTCGGCCCCTACGTCCGGGCGGTCACCGTGCTCGGTGGATCGACCACGCCCAGCCACAACGCCGTCATCAGGCTCGCCTCCAACGGACCCTTCCGACTGCTGGCGCGGGGATGAAGATCGCGGTGAAGCTGGCATTCGACGAGGGGGGCGCGCTGCGTCTGCTCAACTGGCTGGCCCAGGAGAACGCCGTGATTCTGCGGGCTCGTCCGGAGCTTCCGCTGCTGTACGACTCTGGCGTGGTCTACGAGCGGGAGCGGGACGAGACCTGGTGCGACTTCCTCAACATGCTCGCCCAGGGTCATGAGGACTGCGATGGCCTCTCCGCTGCCCGTGCTGGGGAGTTGATCGCTCGGGGTCACCGGGCGCTTCTGCCCGGTGACTCTGGATACGCCGAAGCCCAGCGCCGACGGCCGATGTCCATCCCCGCCGAGGTGATGCTGAAGACACGGAGCCGTCCGCAGGCGCCGGGGCTGTACCACTGCATCGTCCGGTATCGAGTCGGCGTCGTCTGGCACCGCGACGACCCCAGCAAGCGCCTGGGCATGAACGGAAACATCGACCCCACCGTGCGACGACGGTGGGCACAGCGGAGAAACGCATGAGACTGCAGACCGCCATGACCATCCATGAGTTCGAGGGCGTCGAGGACGACCGCCTCGAGGGAGACTTCGAGGGTCGCGCCGAGCGACAGGCCCGCAGGAAGGCCCGCCGCGCCCGGTGGAAGGCCAACCGCCAGCGCCGCCGAGGAAAGCGTCGGAAGCGGCGCTCTGGCCGACTCCGCAAACGGGCAGACCGCCTTGATTCTCCGCGTCGCGGTCGGAGTGGCTCGGGAAGCGGAGGCGGTGGAGGCGAGTCTGCATCACCGCGCCGTCCGCGCCCGGGTGGGATGCGGCGTGGTCCTGGTGGCGGGATGCGTCAGCGCATCGGCCCCAGTCGTCGGCAGCAGGAGGCCGCTCTGGAGCCCGCGCCGTCGAGCATGGAGGAGTTCGTCGAGCATTCCCCGCCCGATGAGTTTTTCGAGCCGGAGCCGCCGTTCCACCCGGACCACTACCCCGAGGACTACCCCGAGCCCGACTGGCTCGACGAGGAGGCAGAGTGGAGCGGTCGGCCGCCGCGTCGTCGCCGTCCCCCGCGCGCCGAAGTCGGCGCGCTGGTGCCTCAGTGGGGTCCGCTGGTCAAGCTGGGGCCGCAGATGCGGATCCAGGCGTCGAGCGGCTACCGGGCAGCGGTGGTCCCACTCAAGCCGGGACTGTTCATCGTCGCCGAGATCCCCGAACAGATGGCGCGCAGCGAGTTCGGGGTAGCGCCTCTGTTGGTGCCCCTCGTCACCTCCGCTGCGAGCCGAGCGATCAACAAGCCGCCCGAGCAGCGGCTGATCCCCCGACTTCTCCAGCGTCGAGACGCGCAGGGCCAGCCCCGCACGCCGCTGATGCAGCGTCTGTTCCCCAACCGACAGCAGGCACGGTTCCGACACCCCGTCCCCACCCAGCAGACGCAGCTCGTCCCCGTCCAGCAGCACCAGCAGCTCGTCCCGGTCACCCAGCAGACCGCGCCGCTGTCGCGCTGGGTCGACGACGAGGATCTGGACGATCTTGCGGGCTGTCTGTGCCCGGACGAGCGCCGGGGGTAGACGATGACGACGTGGTCATCGGTGAAGGCGGCGTGGTCGAGCGGGTGGTCTGCCTTGCAACAGCAGGCGTCCAAGCTCCACGACGCGGCGATCCGCAACGACCCGACCGGGTATCTGTCGAAGGTCGAGGCGTTCATCACCGAGCTGCGCGCCACTCGCTCCAGCCTGGACCGCAGCCGCGCGCTCCTGGCCCAGCTCCCGCCCGATGACCCCGCCCACGCCAAGTTCACCTCTCTGGAGAAGCGGTACGGCGAGCTGGCCGCAGGACTCTACGCCGACGCCAAGCCCGCACCCGACGTGGGCGTGGCTCCTGCGGTCGTCGCCGCCGGCCTGGTCGTGGGCGCGGCGGGGATCGCCTGGAGCGTTGCTGCGTACCAGTACGCGGTGAACCTGCGCGAACAGACCGCCGTCGCCGAGAAGGAGCTGGCGGCCCGCGTCGAGGCCAGCCGGCAGGGGCGCACCCTCCAGCCCTCCACCGTCCCGCCACAGCCCGATCCAGCCTCCCAGGCGAAGGGCATCGGTTGGCTGCTGATCGGGGGCCTGACGATTGCAGCGGGCGTGATGGCCGCCCCCATCCTGCTGAAACGGAGTTGACCGATGCGTAGAATGCGCCTGTCGTTCGTCGGACCCATCGAAGACCAGCCCCGAATCGTCCGTGCATACGGCCGGATCCCCGGCGGTGAGCTGGCGATGGTGCTGCGTCCGTCCGCAGCCTCCGGGCTGGTGGTCCGGGTGAGCAAGAAGGAGGGCGCGTTCATCTGGGAGGCGGGCTCCGACGGCGACTCTCCCCGGCTCCCGGTCGAAACCACCACGTTGGAGGAGGCGGTCGGCAAGGTGACCGCGGCGAAAGAGGACGAGCCGCCCGAGGGGCCGACGACCCTCCGGGGTCGCTGGTCCGGCACGCTGATCATCGACCAAGACCGTCTGGTGGTGGAGCTGAAGCGGAAGCTGGCGACCTACGGCACGCTCTGGGTGATCAGCGCAGGCGCGGACGGCTGGAGCTGGCGGTTCGAGCGCACCGAGAAGTGGTTCAGCGCACAGGGGCAGGAGGCTGGCTCGGGGCTGCCCACTCTCGCCGAAGCAATCCAGGCCGGTGTGATGGGCGCGATGGCGCTTGTGCAGGAGGCGTGCTCCTTCCGGGACACCCGCCGGCGTGCGGCCCACGACACCGAGTACGCGCAAAAGCGGCCCATCCGAACGCCCAAGCCAATGCGAGATCCGACTGCCCGTTTCGGCGTCCCGCGTCGTCGGCGTCGAAAGGCAGCCCCACCCGCCCCGGTCGAGGACAGGACGCCTGCGCCGCCGACGCCGACCTCTCGGCGCGAGCTGGAGGCGATGACCGAGGTCGCCGCCGCGGAGGGCGACGCCCTGACACAGCTCTCCGGTGCCCGTTGGCTGTGGGAGGAGCCCACGCCGCCCGGTGACATCGCCGCTTGGTTCGAGGAGCACGGCCTGGACGGCGTGGCGCAGGTCATCGCCGACTACGATGGCCGCCCCGGCTACTCCGTCGAGCAACTCATGGCCGACTTGGACCGCGAGCTGGTGACGGCCGACCTGCGACGCCGCCACCCGGGGGTCCAAGCCGAGGCCACCGGCAAGCTCACCCTGCTGCGCTCCTCCCTGGAGAGCGCGCCCGCGATCATGGAGAGAGCCAGGAAGCTGATCCGGTACGCGGTCTCGATGGCGCGGTCTCCGCGCTGCCAGGGTGAGGACCGACGGGAAGCTCTGGACGCCATCCAGCGCGCTGTCGCCGCCTACGACGACGCCCGGCAGGCGATCATCGAGAGCCGGTCCTGGGACGCGCGGGCCACACTGCGGCGGATCGGAGAGCGCGTAGCGCTGTCTGCGGCGAAGGCCGGACGGAGTTGCGGTCGGGGGCAGACCTCGATCACCGCCCGGCTCCAGACGCCCCCACCGGACCCTACTCCAGCGCCAGCGCCACGACGCACACCCAGCCCGCCTGCGAGCACCGGCCCTCGGCTCAGCGAGGGCGATGTGATCGAGATCCACGGCGACGTGGGCATCAAGGGCTTGGAGGAGGGCCGACGCCTGCGTGTCGCGGGCGTCGAGGAGTCACGCGGACAGACCGTCTACCGGATGAACAAGCTGTCGAAGACCGGCAGGGTGCTCAAGTCCCAGGTCCGACGCATCGTCTCGCGCATCGACGCCCTCGTCTCTCACGACCGCGACGCGCCCCGGATCTCCATCGTCACGTCGGCCCCTGCCGCTCCTTCTCCCTCTGCGCCATCACCAGCGGAGCCTCCCCCGGCCGCCGATGCCGTCAAGGACCAGGCGCTGCTCAGCGCGTTCAGCTCAGCCATCGCCGCTGCGTTGGGCGAGGCCGCGTAGGGCCGCCACTTCCCCTGCGGTTCCCACACATGTGGGAACCGTTGGTAACCGAAAGAGGGTGTTCAGCGCGCCCAGTGGACCCCATTGTCGTCGTGTCGGAGCGACCCCTTGACCCAGCAAGCCGAAGCCCTGCTCGACCGCATCGCGGTCCTCGTCCGCAGCAACCTGCCGCCGGGGATCACGCCCGCGTACCTGGACGGGTTTCTGTCTCGACATCGCTCCAACCTGGTCGGTGTGCTCGACCGACACCTCTCCCAGCGGCGCGGCCGGCGTCCCGTGGTGGTGGACGCTCCGGTGGATGAGTGGACGCCGGCCCGCCGCTCCTCCGCGAACCTCGCCGCC
>CAYXGP010000220.1:0-13632 GCA_964464515.1 uncultured Enterobacterales bacterium | reverse complement strand
TCCCGGCCCCCCTGCCTCGGTCCAGGTTGTGCGCCAACAGTGCGGGCTGGCTGGGCAGATGGCCGCCGCTGCCCGCCGGCCTCTCCGGGCCCGGCGTGTTCCGCAGCCCGCCCGCCGGCAAGGCCGGCAAGTCGGCCGCCGACCCCCGTGGGTGCGACCGCACAGACCGGTCCAAGCCCGACAGGTCCGGCCCAAACCGACACAGACACCTCTCCAGCTCCCACCCTCCGGCCGGAGGGTGGGGCGCCGCTCAAGAGGTGTACGTCCGGACAGAAGTCCTCGCCTCACGAAATCTCGGGGGGGTCCGGGGGGGGAGGGGGAGTGGCGCCAGTTCAGACGCAAGATCGACGCATGGGGATTGGGTTGGTTTCGCGGCGTGGGCTGTACAAAGCTCATGCGTTGTACGATAGGAGGGTTTCAAAACTGCCGGGTGGTGGTGGGGAGTGGTCACCAAAGAAGGCATGGCGTAGAGCTCGACCGGTCCTCCGGGAGCTGCTGCGGGGTAGAGGCCGCGGCGTACACGTCCAGGTCTCCAGGCCGCCTGTGACTGGTGGACGCCTGGCTGAAGGGGTCCAGTGCATCCCTCGTGAGCTTCGCGGGCACATCAGCGTCCGTGAGGGCCTTAGAGCAGTGTCCTTTGACGGCGCGAGCATGCACGCCTGCATCGCCGCCGCGCTGTCGGGTGACGAGGACTTCCAACGAGCCCTTTCTGGACCCGGAGGGGGATACCGGGCCCTCGCAGAGCAGCTGATTCCTGGCTGGTCCATGCCCCGTAGCTTGGCGAAGCATGTGGTGGTGCTGGCATGGCTGAATGGCAGCACTCCGCATCAGCTGGCTGTCCGTCTCGGTGTGGAACAAAGACGTGGAGAGACGCGCAAGTCCATCGATGAGAAGAAGGTGTTGCGGGAGCAGATGACCCGGAAGGCTGGGGCCGAAGAACTCTCGTTGGAGCTGCTGGAGAGCGGTGACAAGGCATTCCGCGCCACCTTCCCTACTCTGTCCCGTTGGGTGTCCTCCTTGGTTCACGAGGTCAGTGAGGGTCGAACCTGCACAGTCGGACTTCCTACCGGGGAGAAGGTGGTCGTTAATCTCCGGGATGGCAAGGCCAAGCGGAAGATCGTCGCTGCCGTTCTCCTCACCTTCGAAACGCGAATCATCGCCCGAGTCGAGAACCAAATGGAATGGGAGTGCTTGGACATGCACGATGGGTTCTTACTCGCCATTCCGGAAGACCAAGCTGAGGCGGAGGCTACGAGGATTGCTGGTCTACTGCGGGACTCTGCCGCGATCGATGGGGTTGAACTCAAGATCAAGGTCGGACTCGGGGACACCTGGGGTGAAGCGGAGGAATCAGCGGAGATCGTGGACCTCTCGGATTCCGGTGGGTGTGACCCTGTGCCTCATGCCTCGCTGGAGTGATTTCGGCGATCAAAGTTGAGAGGGCACTGGTGTCTGTACGCCTCGGTCGGTGCATTCCCGATGCGTGTATTCGATTAGGGCCATTAATCGACATGGCGCCTGTCATGGTGCCGCACGGGGGTTCCCTGGTGCCTGGGGCCAGTTCCGGTGAGCGATGTTCGGGCATCGTTACTGCCTGCTTTTGTCGCCTGCACGAGCGCGGCTGTCGGGTGGACTACAGTCCATCCCGCGCTGAGCGGGTCGCCACGGAGCTGCCGGGTGGACTGAGGGAAGTCTGCAGTGTCGGCAAGGCGGCTTCATGTGTGAAGTGCTGGCTTCACACTTCCGGTGACCCATCCGCTGGCCTTCGTAGGCTGAGTGCTGGAACTCGTTGGCGGTGGGCGCCCTCTCCAGAATCTGCTGGCTATGAAAACGAGCCACCCATGTTGGCGCAGTGCTGCCCCCGAAACTTGGGGGACAGCACTGCGCTGGTCAGCATCGGCTCCAGCACCTCTCTCAGCGCGGAACGAGCACCAGCCGGCTGGCCTGCCGCTCGATCTCCTCGCGGATCGCGAGATCCCAGGCAGTGTTCTCGTGGGCGGCGCGCGTCACGGCGTTCACGGCGTCGGCCAGGGTTTCTCCTCCGGGCTCTCGCTGCCAGGAATCGAGGAGCTGCTCGACCAAGGCATCCCGCTGGGCTGCGCTGCGGACCCCGCGGACCTTCAGCTTCTTCTGCTCGACCCAGGACCGGATGGTCTGGGGGACATCCACGCGGACCGTACGCGCGTGACCCCATGCCTCCAAGAAGTTGCCGACCGTGCCCCGAGCACGTTCGACGCCCTCGGCCAACACGTCGAGGATGCGCTGCGGGTTGCCCCGGTGAACGACGGAAACGGTCTCCACCTCTCCCTCACCGATGATGATCAGGTTGAGGCAGAGGTTGCGGAAGGCGACCCCGGAGATGCGGATGCGCCCCCGACCAGTGTCGTCGGTCTGGACACGGACGCCGACCTTGAACACGTCCCCGGCCGCCAGATCCTGCACGACGTTCGGCATCCAGAGCGCGGTCGCCCGGATTCCGGTGCCGCCCTCGTACACCATCTCGACGCGCGAGTCTCGGAGCGAGTCGCAGATGACCTCCAGCACACTGTCGGAGTCCACGGCGGCGTAGCTCGGGCTGACCACAGCGTAGGTGCTACGGTGCTCGCCGTCCACCAGCCGAGTGCGGAGGGTGATCTCCCGGTCGCGTGCCTGCTGGAGCTGGCGGTTGACGTTCTCTGCCCGCAGGTCGGTGGGGCAACAGTTGGACAGGTAGCTCACGCCGCAGCCGAAGCCCGCGAGGGAAGCGAACTGCGAGAAGGCCGAGGTCTCCATGCCCAGCTCATCGCCCCCGACCCGCAGCGTCCCGTCATCGGTCATCTCCAGCTCGGAGAGTCGGACGTGGACATCCTCCCGGCACTCGCGGGAGATCGTGTTGATCACCCGGCGGGCGGCGGAGGGGAACTCGGGGAGCGCGTCTACGCGGGACCGTTCGATGCGGTAGTTGTCGTCTCCGAGGGGCAGCACGCGCATGCCAGGACTGAAAACCGGCGGGGACAGGGTGAAGCCGGCTGCCGACAACCACGCCTCTTGAGCCTCGATACGCTGGACAGCCAGCTGGGAGATTTCACCAGGGGCGGTGTTGGCGGGGGCGAACTCAGGGATGCGGTCGATGCGGACGAGGTTGGCCGAGGTGTCGCCGTTCGACTTCGCCGTCCAGTAGCGGTACATCGCGTCGTCGGCGGCGCTCTCGGGCAGATACTCGGTGTGGTTGTTGATGGTCAAGGCGAGGTGACGCATGGCGCACTCCTCCATGAGCCCAGGAGGGCTCGCTTGGTGTGGTGGCCCGAAGGCCCAGAAGGATGAAGGCCCTGCCGCCAGCGAGGAGCCGAGGACAGAGCCAGATGGGTTGACGAGGCAGCAGTCGCTCAGGAGGCAACCGACTCGGTGTCGTGGGTGGAGATGGCCTTCGGCGCTGGCACGATGGGGGGCTTCGGCGCAGCCACCCGGCGCAGGATCACCAGCAGGATCTCGGTGGAGCCGCTGCGGATCGCCTCATGCACTGTCCGTCGCAGAGACAGGGCGATGCGCTGGGCGGAAGGGCTCTGGAGGAAGCGGCGAGCTGCCGCGATGAGGTGGCGGGGCTTCAGCCTGGACGCGAGCGTGCCCAGGCCCGTCAGGACCAGATTCATGGGATCTTCCGATCGAGTTCGAGGTCGCGCCTCGGACTCGGCTGTGAGGTGGGTCCACCGCTGACCGGTGGGCACCCGCTGGGATCAGCGAGCGGAGCCCGGCCCGTAGGGTGGGTCTGACTCACTCAACTTATGCCGGCTTTGCCCTCGGTCTTTACGCCGGGATGGGTGCCATACTTCAGCGGTGCGCGAGGTGGATCGGAGCGCAGCGATATGCCAGGATACGACGCTCGCGATCAACCAGCGGAAGTCGGAGGGGCATTGGGTCAGGAACATGGGGTGAGCAGCGGTTTCTCCGACAAGGTCAGCTTCATCTGGTCAGTCGCGGACCTGCTGCGCGGCGACTACAAGCAGTCCGAGTACGGACGGGTCATCCTTCCGCTCACGGTCCTGCGTCGGCTCGATCAGGTGCTCGCCCCCACCCGCCAAGCCGTGCGCGACGCCGCCGAGCGGTACAAGAACTCCCCGCCCGCCCTCAAAGAGCGGATGCTGCTGCGGGCGTCGGGCCAGGGCTTCTACAACACCAGCCGTCTTGACTTCGCCACGCTGCTCGGCGACTCCAGCCACATCGCTAGCAACCTCGTCGGCTACATCCACGGGTTCTCGCCGAACGCTCGCGACATCGTCGAGCACTTCCGGTTCGAGCAGCAGATCGAGCGCCTGGACCGCGCCAACATCCTGTTCCTCGTCGTGCAGAAGTTCGCGGCGGTGGACCTGCACCCGGATCGGGTCTCCAACACCGAGATGGGCACCATCTTCGAGGAGCTGATCCGCAAGTTCTCCGAGCAGTCGAACGAGACCGCTGGTGAGCACTTCACCCCGCGTGAGGTCATCCGGTTCATGGTGAACCTGCTCTTTGTCGAGGACGACGAGGCGCTGCGTCGGCCCGGCGTCGTGCGGACCATGCTCGACCCGGCGTGCGGTACGGGCGGGATGCTCTCGGTCGCTGAGGAATACCTGCGCGAGCTCAACCCTGAAGCCCGCCTTCAGGTCTTTGGGCAAGAGCTCAACGGCGAGTCCTACGCGGTCTGCAAGGCCGACATGCTGATCAAGGGCCAGGACGCTGACCGCATCAAGTACGGCAACAGCTTCTCGGAGGACGGGCTCTCCACAGCCCGCGCCGACTACCTGATCTCCAACCCGCCGTTCGGGGTGGATTGGACGAAGGCGGCCACGGTCGTTCGCGCCGAACACGAGACGCAGGGGCACGCCGGTCGGTTCGGGCCGGGGTTGCCGCGCAGGAACGATGGCTCGCTACTGTTCCTGCTGCACATGCTCTCAAAGATGAGGCCGCCGGAGCAAGGGGGCTCGCGGCTCGCGATCGTGTTCAACGGCTCGCCGCTGTTCACGGGGGCTGCGGGCTCGGGGGAGAGCGAGATCCGGCGGTATCTGTTGGAGCGCGATCTGCTGGAGGCGATCATCGCGCTTCCGGACCAGATGTTCTACAACACCGGTATCAACACCTACATCTGGGTGGTGACGAATCGGAAGGTGCCCGAGCGGCGGGGCAAGGTCCAGCTGGTCAACGGGGTCTCGTTCTTTCGGAAGATGCGGAAGTCGCTCGGCGACAAGCGCAAGGAGCTCTCTCCGGATCATATCGTCACGTTGACTCGGCTCTACGATGGGTTCGAGGAGGGGCCGAAGGTCAAGATCTTCGACAACGCGGACTTCGGCTTTCGGCGGATCACGGTCGAGCGACCGCTGCGCCTGAACTTTCAGGTCAGTGAGGAGCGGATGGCACGGTTGGACGACGAGCGGGGGTGGGTGAAGCTGGTCACCAGCAAGAAGAAGAACGCCGCCGAGGCTGCGGTCGAGATTGAAGCCGGGACGCTGAAGCAGCTCGCGATTCTAGGGGTGCTGCGGAAGTTGGATGGCGAGCGGGTCTACAAGAATCGGGACGCCTTCGTCAAGGATGTCAAGGCGGAGGCGAAGGCGGCGAAAGTGAAGCTGACGGCGCCGCTGCTGAAGGTGGTGCTATCTGCGCTCTCAGAGCGGGATGAGACCGCCGATATCTGCTTGAAGAAGGGGAAGCCAGAGCCGGATACGGACCTCCGGGACTACGAGAACGTGCCGCTGACAGAGCAGGTCGCGGACTACATGCGGCGGGAGGTGCTGCCGCATGTGCCGGATGCCTGGGTGGACGAGAGCAAGACGAAGATCGGGTACGAGATCCCGTTCACGCGGCACTTCTATGAGTACACGCCGCCCCGGCCGCTGGAGGTGATCGAGGCGGAGATTCGGGGGCTTGAGGAGGAGATTCGCGGGATGCTCGGAGAGGTGTTCGCGTGATCTCACCGGCGGGAAGAACCTCCAGATGGCCGCAAGTGAAGCTGGGATACCTCATTCGGGAAGCTGGAGGAGCTACGCCGTCCAAGGCCAATCGCGACTTCTGGAATGGTCAGGTGCCCTGGGTATCACCGAAGGACATGAAGGTGGACCTGATTGCTGACTCACAGGATCATGTCACCCAACTCGCTGTATCCACATCCTCGTTGCGCTTGATTCCCTCAGGGTCCATTCTCATGGTCGTGCGAGGGATGATTCTCGCTCATACCGTGCCGGTTGCTGAGACTACTGCTCCGGTAACGCTCAATCAGGACATGAAGGCCCTACTTCCCACTGATCGGTTGTGGCCACGGTTTCTGCGATATTCGATGAAGGCTGCACAGCGAGATCTCTTGGCCTTGGTCGAAGTTGCAGGACATGGCACTTGTTGTCTGCGAAGTGAGCAATGGCGAAAGTTCGCGATCGGTGTCCCACCCCTCCCCACCCAACGCGCCATCGCCGACTTCCTCGACCGCAAGACCGCCGCCATCGACGCGCTGATCGAGAAGAAGGAGCGACTGATCGCGCTGCTCGCTGAGAAGCGGGCCGCGCTCATCCACCGGGCGGTGACGAAGGGGCTGAATCCCGATGTGCCGATGAAGGACTCGGGGGTGCCTGCGCTTGGACACCTGCCCAGCCACTGGGCCACGACGAAACCCAAGTTCGCCTGCAGCCGCATCGTGGACGGCACGCACCACACACCGTCGTACGTGGACGAAGGAATTCCGTTCATCACCGTGAAGAACCTGACGGCAGGACCCGGAATCTCGTTCGAAGACACGAAGTTCGTTTCGCCCGAAGAGCACGCTCAGCTCTGGAAGCGGGCCAACCCGGAGCGAGGGGACGTGCTCATCAGCAAGGATGGCACGCTCGGAGTCACAAGGGTCATCGAGACGGACCGCGTGTTCAGCATCTTCGTGTCCGTCGCGCTTCTGAAGCTGAGAGGCGGGCTCCTTGACCCGTGGTACCTGCGGTATACTTTCGAGTCAGATGCCCTTTGGCAGCAGTTCGAGGCCCGAAAGTCCGGTTCTGGACTGAAACACCTGATCTTGAAGGACATCGGGAACGTCGATGTACCGCGACCGCCACTTCGCGAGCAGCAGCGAATCGCCGTCTTCATTCGTGAGGGTGTAGGCAAGCTGAACAGGCTCATGGGGACTGTCCAGCGAAGCGCGGACGGACTCCGCGAGTACCGCCAGTCCCTCATCACCGCCGCCGTCACCGGCCAGCTCGACATCCCCGGCTCGGGGCCCACCGATGCCGCACTCTGAAGACACCACCCCCAAGCGCATCGACGGTCGCGCCCGCACTGTCCGCGAGCTGATGGACGGCGCCAAGTTCTCGATCGACTTCTACCAGCGCGAGTACGCCTGGAAGGAGCGGCAGGTCCAAGAGCTGATCGACGACCTCAGTGGGAAGTTCCTCGACTTCTATGACACCGCCCACGAGCCCGAGGAGGTCGAGCGGTACGGACACTACTTCCTCGGCCCCATCGTCATCAGCCACAAGCGCAACGAGCGCTTCATCGTGGATGGTCAGCAGCGCCTGACCACGCTCACGCTGCTGTTCATCTACCTGCACCACCAGCTCGAAGATCCGGAGGAGAAGGCCGACGTACTCAAGCTGGTCTACAGCACCCGCCGCAGGCGCAGGAGCTTCAACCTCGATGTACCCGAGCGGTCACCGATCATGCTCTCGCTGGTCAACGAGGAGTCGCTGGACACCGAGGGGCTGAACGAGTCCTGCGTCAATATCGCCGCCCGGTACGACGACATCGTCGCCCACTTCCCAAGCGAAATCACGGGTGACGCGCTCGCATTCTTCATGTTCTGGCTGATGGACAATGTGCATCTGGTAGAGATCGAGGCGTACAGCGATGAGGACGCCTACACCATCTTCGAGACGATGAACGACCGGGGCCTGTCGCTCTCGCTACCCGAGATGCTCAAGGGCTACATCCTGGCGAACATCCGGCAGGAGGAGGACCAGCGCCGAGTCAACACCGTCTGGAAGCAGCACGTCCAGGCACTCAAGGAGTTGGGGCCAGAGGAGGAGATCGACTTCTTCAAGAACTGGCTGCGTGCGCGGTACGCCGAGACCTTCCAGAGCAAGGCGCGGGGTGAGCGCAGCCGGGACTATGAGCGCATCGGCTCGGAGTTTCACCGCTGGGTGCGCGATCAGCGCGATGCGCTGGGCCTGCGGGATTCGGAGTCGTTCGTCCGCTGGGTCACTCATGATCTGGACTTCTACGCTCGACAGACGCGGCTGATTCGACAGGCTGCCACGCGCGTCACCGACGGGCTGGAGTCCATCCGGTACAACGCCGAGCGTGCGTTCACGCAGCAGACCCAGCTCCTACTGGCGCCGCTTGAGCCCACCGACAGCACCGAGACCGTCCGCGCCAAGCTCCGACTTACAGCCGACTTCATCGACATCTGGCTGGCGCGGCGGGCGTGGTGCTTCCGAACCACCGCGCAGAGATCAACCAAAGGCGAGGTCTTTGCGCTCACACGGGCCATCCGGGGTGCGGCTGTCCCTGAGCTGTCGCGATTGCTCCGAGAGAAGCTGGACGCCCAGGAGGAACGCTTCGTCAGCCGGCCCGATTTCTACCTGCACAAGCAGAACTACCGGCAGGTGCGGCACATCCTCGCCCGACTGACGCTCTGGTTGGATCAACAGTGCGGATTGCCGACCCACTTCGATGATCTGGTCTCAGCGGGCAGAGCGCGACAGTTTGAGATCGAGCACATCTGGGCGAATCACTACGACCGGTTCTCCGAGCAGTTCGACCATCCGGCCGACTTCGCCCAGGCGCGCAATCGCCTCGGTGGGTTGCTGCTCCTGCAACGAGGGCTGAACCAGAGCCTCGGGGACGCCACCTACGCCGACAAGCGCGACGCCTACGTCTCGCAGGGGCAGAACTTGTTGGCCCGCAGCCTGCACCCACTGGCCTACGAGAGCAACCCGGCGTTCGCGCAGCTCCGGGCACGCACGAAGCTGGCCTTCAAGGCACACGAGGCATTCACGACGGACGATCAGGCCGCCCGCCAGATGCTCTATCTCCGCTTGGCGGAGTGGGTCTGGAACCCGTCGCGTCTCAGTCTCGACGGCGAGATACCTCCGGTCCATGAGCCGCTGCGGCGAAAGGTCAAGCCGTCTCCCCGTCCGGAGCCCGCCGGTCCAGGCGAGGAGCCGCTGCGCTTCACCGAGCGGCGTGCGTTCTGGACCGAGCTGCTGGCGCATGCCGCGACACGAACCGAGTTCCACTCAGGCTGCTCACCGACTGGAGAGGCCTGGATTTCGGGTGGATCGGGGCGCCAGGGGCTTTCGTTCATCTATGTCGTGCTGCAGGCGTCCACGCGCGCGGAACTCACTATCAACACTGGAGACAAGGAGCTCAACAAGTCATACTTCGACCAACTGCACGGGCAGCGAGCCGAAGTCGAGCAGGCCTTTGGGGGGCCACTGGACTGGCTGCGACGGGACGAAAAGAAGACCTGCGGTATCTGCATCATGCTGAATAGCGGCGGCTGGGCCGATCGCACGACATGGCCCCAGGCTATTCCGCTGATTGTGGACGCGATGATCCGGCTGCGGAGCACGCTGAAGCCCTTGGTCGTCGCGCTGGAGAAGCCGTGAGTCACGGAGGCGCACCGTCGTGACCACACCCACCCCGGCCCTGCTCGGCGAACTCCGTCAGCTCATCGAAGGCAGCCGACAGCGCGCCGCTGTCGCGGTGAACCAGGAGCTGATCCTCCTGTACTGGCAGCTCGGAACGCGGATACGCCGAGACATCCTGAACGACGAGCGCGCTGGCTATGGAAAGCAGATCATGGCGACGCTGTCACGGGAGCTGACGGCCGAGTTCGGGCGCGGCTTCAGCAAGCGAAACCTGCACCACATGGTGCGCTTCGCTGAGGTCTTCCCCGACGAGCAGATCGTGCACGCGCTGCGTACACAGTTGACGTGGACCCACCTGCGCGAGCTGATCGCCATCGACGACCCGCTGAAGCGCCAGTTCTACACCGAGATGTGTCGCATCGAGCGGTGGAGCTCCCGCACCCTGACGGCGAGGGTCAACGGCATGTTGTTCGAGCGCACGGCGCTCGCCAAGCGGCCCGACGCCGTCATCTCTCGAGACCTCGACGCCCTCCAGCAGACCGATCAGCTCACGCCCGATCTGGTCTTCCGTGACCCCTACCTGCTCGACTTCCTGGGGTTGCGCGGTGACCACAGCGAGGCAGAACTCGAGGCCGCCATCTTGCGCGATCTGGAGGCGTTCCTGCTGGAGCTGGGGACCGGGTTCTCGTTCGTCGCTCGGCAGAAGCGCATGCAGATCGGCCCCGACGACTACTATCTGGACCTGCTGTTCTTCCATCGTCGTCTGCGTGCGTTGGTCGCAGTCGAGCTGAAGCTCGGTCGATTCGACGCCCGCGACAAGGGCCAGATGGAGCTCTACCTGCGCTGGCTCGACCGCCACGAGCGTCAGCCCGGCGAGAGCCCGCCGCTGGGCATGATCCTCTGCTCGGATCGGAACGAGGAGCAGGTCGAGCTGCTGGAGCTGAGTGAGGGGCGGCTGCGGGTCGCCAGCTACCTCACGGAGCTGCCCCCGAGAGCCCTGCTGGAGCGCAAGCTGCACGGCAGCATCAACCGAGCCAGGGCCCGCAGCCTCCTCGGCTCTGGCGAGGATGAGTGATGGACCGCCGAGCCCGACGGGAGGACTGCAGATGAACGCCCACTCCGAAGCCGCGTTCGAGACCCTGATCACGCAGCACCTCACCGAGCACGGCGGCTACGTCGCCCGTGAGCCCTCCACCTACGACCCTGAGCGGGCACTGATCATCGACGATCTGCTCGCCTACATCCGGGGCACCCAGCCGAAGGCGTGGCAGAGACTCCTCAACATCCACAAAGACAAGCTCGCCCCCACCCTGCTCGACGCCTTCGACAAGGCCGCCGCGCAGTTCGGCGTCCTCCATGTCCTGCGGCACGGCTTCAAGTTCTACGGCAAATTACTCCGCGTCGCGACGTTCCAACCCGCTCACGGACTCAACCCGAAGATCGAGGCCCAATACGCCGCAAACATCGTCTCTGTGGTCCAGCAGCTCCACTTCGACCCCAAGAAGCCGGGGCTCTCTCTCGACCTCGTGCTGTTCATAAACGGCATCCCTGTCGTCACCGCCGAGCTCAAGAACGCGATGACGAGCCAGAAGGCCGGACACGCCAAGAAGCAGTATCGCCAGGACCGCGACCCCGACGCCCCCATCTTCCGGTTCAAGCGCCGGGCGCTGGTCCACTTCGCCGTGGGCAGCGACGAGGTCTGGATGACCACGCAGCTGCGCGGCACCAGCACCTTCTTCCTGCCGTTCAACCGGGGCGACGGCACCGCCGCCGGCAACCCGTCCATCGAAGGCAAGCATCGCACCCATTACTTGTGGGAGCAGGTCTGGCAGCGCGACAGCCTGCTCGACATCCTCGCGCGGTTCATGCACCTCCAGGTCGAAGAGAAGACCACCGCCGACGGCAAGACCCGACGCCGCGAGACCATGATCTTCCCGCGCTACCACCAGCTCGACTGCGTGCGTCGCATCATCGGCGCAGTCCAGAGCACAGGTGCGGGCCGAAACTACCTCGTCCAGCACAGCGCGGGCTCGGGAAAGTCCAACTCGATCGCGTGGCTGGCGCACCGGCTGGCCTCTCTGCACGACGCGCAGGACCGCAAGGTCTACGACAGCGTGGTGGTCATCACCGACCGGCGGGTGCTCGACCAGCAGCTCCAAGACACCATCTACCAGTTCGACCACAAGCTGGGGGTCGTCGAGAAGATCGATAAGCACTCCGCGCAGCTCGCCGCCGCGCTGGAGCAGGGCGTGCCGATCATCATCAGCACGATCCACAAGTTCGGGTTCATCTCGGACAAGATCGAGACGTTGCCCGACCGTCGCTACGCCATCATCGTGGATGAGGCCCACAGCTCGCAGTCCGGCGAGATGGCGCGGAACATGAAGGCCATCCTGGGCGCCACCAGCATCGCGGCCCGGTTTGAGGAAGAAGCCGAGGACGTATCAACGCCCGATCAGGCGGCCCTGCGCGCGGCGCTCTCTCGCGGTCCCCAGAGCAACCTGTCGTTCTTCGCGTTCACCGCGACGCCCAAGTTCAAGACCCTGGAGCTGTTCGGACACAAGGGAGCAGACGGCAAGCCCGCGCCGTTCCACCTGTACTCGATGCGACAGGCCATCGCTGAGGGCTTCATCCTCGACGTGCTGCGGGGCTACACCACCTACAAGCGGTACTTCAAGCTGGTCAAAGCCGTCAGCGACGATCCCGATCTCGACAAGAAGAGGGCCAGCGCCGCCCTCGCCCGGTTCGTGAGTCTGCACCCGGTCAACATCGCGCAGAAGACCGAGGTGATCATCGAGCACTTTCGGGCGTGCGTGATGCCGAAGCTCGGCGGTCGGGCGAAGGCGATGGTCGTCACCGGCTCACGCCTGCACGCGGTCAAGTACAAGCTCGCGTTCGACGCCTACCTCTCCGAGAAGGGCTACGCCGATGTCGGCACCCTGGTCGCGTTCTCGGGTGATGTCACGGACCCCGAGAACCCGGCCACGAAGGACAAGCCGTACACCGAGCCGGAGATGAACAAGCACCCCACGACAGGCCGGAAGCTCAAGGAGTCAGAGCTGCCCGGCGCGTTCGCGGGGGACAACTACAGCGTGCTGATCGTCGCCAACAAGTACCAGACGGGGTTCGACCAGCCGCTGCTCTGCGCGATGTACGTCGATAAGCGGCTGTCCGGTATCCAGGCGGTGCAGACACTGTCGCGCCTCAACCGCACCCACCCCGGCAAGACCGAGACGTTCGTGCTCGACTTCGTCAACGAGCGGGACGAGATCCTGGAGAGCTTCCAGGCGTACTACGAGGGCACCACCGTCGCGGAGAGCGTCGATCCCCAACGGCTCTACGAACTCCAAGGCGAGCTGGACGCCGCCCGAGTCTACACCCAGCCCGAGGTGGACCTGTTCGGCAGCATCTTCTTCAAGCCGCAGAGCCAGCAGGTCGCCAGCGACAACGCGCGGCTCAACGCCGCGCTCGACCCCGCCGTGGACCGGTTCAAGGCGCTGGACGAGGAGCCAGCAGAGGTGTTTCGGGGGCAGCTCACCGCATACTGCAACCTGTACGGGTTCATGGCGCAGATCGTACCCTTCAGCGACGTAGATCTGGAGAAGCTGTACGCCTACGCCAAGATGCTGCTGAAGAAGCTGCCGCGACGAGGGGAGGGGAGCCCGAAGATCGAGCTCGGTGACGACGTGGGGCTGTACTACTACCGGCTGGAGAAGTCCGGGCACGGTGACTTGATGCTGGTCACAGAGGGCGCCCAGGAGCTCTACGGCCCCAGCGCGACCGGGACTGCGAAGGCCAAAGACGACAAGGAGAGGCTGTCGAAGATCATCTCGATGGTCAACGACCGGTTCGGCACTGACTTCGATGCCCAAGACTTGATCGACGGGGTCACCGGGCAGCTCGTGGGCAACGCGGAGGTCCAAGCGGCGGCGCGGGTCAATGATCGCGCGAACTTCGAGTTCGTCGGTGGTCCGGCGTTCGAGGACGCGCTCGCTGATCGGCACGACAAGCACGGACGGTTCATCGATCGGGTGTTCTCGGACCCGGAGATCCTGGC